>JAFQHF010000095.1 GCA_017398105.1 Oscillospiraceae bacterium
CACAAAAAAGTGAAGCCGGTACATCCAAGGACATACCGGCTTTGCTGAAACAACAATCTAAATTTTGGAGGTTTTACAATCTATGAATATACGAAATGAAATCAAGGCACAGATCGTCCGTGCCGGAATGACGATGCAGCAGGTGGTGGATCTGCTGTCTGACGAGTACGGATGGAGTGACAGTGTATCCAACTTCTCCAACAAGCTGGCTCGTGGCTCCCTGCGATATGATGAAACGGTACAGCTTGCGGAAGTACTGGGATATGAAATTGTTTGGAAAAAGAAAGGAGATAACTGATTATGAAAGCACAATACGCTATTTTGCGATTTGCAAAATACAAAGGTCCCACTATCAGCCGGATTGAGGCTCACAACGAGCGCACTAAGGAATTCTATGCCAGCAATCCGGATATCAAGACCGAGCTGAGTAAGTACAACTTCCATCTGGTGAAGCCGAGCGACAAGTACCAGGCGGAAGCTGACCGGATGATCCGTGAAGCAGGGTGTAAGGCCAGAAAGGATAGCGTCCGGATGGTGGAAACGCTCATTACTGCCAGCCCGGAGTTCTTTGCCGGGAAGAAACCCAGGGAGGTCAGAGAATTCTTTGAACACGCGTTGGAATTTCTGAAAACCAAACGGGCGGAAGAAACTATCGTTTCTGCTGTGGTGCATGTGGATGAGAAAACGCCCCACATGCACCTTTGCTTTGTCCCCATCACCGCCAATGGACGGCTCAGTGCCAAGGAGATTGTGGGCAACAAGAAAAAGCTGACCCAGTGGCAGGATGAATATTGGGATCACATGGTGAAGAAATACCCGGACTTCGAGCGAGGCGAGTCCGCCAGCCTCACCGGCAGAACTCACATTCCGCCCCGGATCTTCAAGCAGGCCATCCGGCTGAACAAGCAGCGGGAGCAGCTGGAAAAGCTGATCTCCGAGTTGACGGTTTTCAATGCCGCTAAGCTCATGCCGGAGATTAAAGCCCTGCTTCGCAAGATGCTCCCCACGGCGGAGAAGCTGCACACCTACATGAACCGGGCCAAGGCAACGGAAAAAGAGCGGGAAGCTGAGATTGCTGCCCTCGAAAAAGCGGTAGCTGCCGGTAAGGTCAGCGTACTGGAGCAGCTGGAACTGCGGCAGCAGGTTCAAAAATTGTCCGCTCTGGAGCAAACCCTGCAGGACATGCAGCGCACCATGGATGCTATTCCGGCTGAAATTCTTACTGAGTATATCAAAACCGAAAGAAAGGACATGATCAACCGTGAAGAAAAGTAAATATTTAATTCGCCGAAATTTTCGGCGAATTTCTTTTGAGCCTATGAAACAGGAGGATATTGCCTATGAAGCATGAAGTCCCTATCTGGGAAAAAGCGAACCTGACCATTGAAGAAGCCGCTGCCTACTTTGGCATCGGTATGAACAAGCTTCGGGAGCTGACCGAGGATGAGCAGTGTAAATTCGTCCTCTTCGTTGGTACCAAGCGACTGATTAAAAGACGCCTGTTCGAGCAGTATCTGGAACAGGCGTATTCTATATAACTGAAAATATTACTTAATGGTGGAAATCGGGGCCTGAATATGATAAAATACCTTTGTCAAATTCAGGCCTCTCCACCATGGAAAGGAGTTTGACAATGTCCGCAAAAAGAAAAGATAAAAAAGGGCGAGTCCTTCGGACGGGAGAGAGCCAACGTAAAGACCTGACTTACCAATATCGTTATCAGGATGTGACAGGAAAACGGCGTACCGTTTACGCACCCACGCTGGAAGAATTACGA
>JAFQHF010000145.1 GCA_017398105.1 Oscillospiraceae bacterium
TCTTACTTTTCAGCGATACCCCAAAATAGAAATCATGCCCCCGGTACGTTTTACGTACCGGGGGCACACTCTCAATTAAATTACTCCCTTTGCAGGGTTCAAAGCTCTACCCAGTCCTTGATTTTTCAACCCACTTCTTCTGAAGACATACCATCCTGACATCCACATCCGTCAGCCTATTAACCACGTCTTTTCAACGGCAGAAGGTGCTGCAAATAAGAATCAAAGAAATTCCCGGAACGGGTAGAATCGTTCTGTTTATTCCGGTGCAGGGGTTCTTCTGAGGCATTTAGAAACAGAATCCGACCAGGTATACATTTACGAACCGTATCGTCTTTCTTTTCGCCTCACTGGATCGGTTGAATTCCGGGATCAAGCTGCATGGTTTGGTAAGCGAGATATGCCGTTTCTTCCAGCGCCGCAGCATTATTTACGGCATCCAGCACTGTCTTTCCCCAAGCGTATGCACTATGGCTTACGACTAATGCAGCCGGAGTCCTCAGTGGATCAATGCTGCGCATATGAAAAGTGTTTCCCAAGTCAGAAGCCGAAGCAGCACAGGGGATTTCTACATGAAATAAGTCTTTATGGAAGGTACCTAACACCGGAATGTCCATGCCGATCTGTGCAAATATGGTAGCATACCTCGCGTGAGGTCTGACAATGCCTCCCAGTTTCGGAAATGCCTGATAGAGCGCAATATGGGTCTGAATGTCTGAAGAGAGTGTACTACTCCCTTCCAGTATAGTCCCGTGCATATTCACAACAAAGGCATCTCTGGCGGATTTCATCACAATCATACCGGATTCCCGGTCAATGGCAGATACACTTCCTCTGTCATATTTATCAAGACCATATCTACCTAGTTCCTGATAAGCGATCAGAACCTGTGATTTCAGTTGTTCCAACATAATTCAACACTCCAGCATTTCCAGTGTACAGGTCTGAGCAATGCTCTGACGGATTGCAGCACGGACAGGCAGCACTGCAGCAGGAGAAACAGACAATTCATCAATTCCAATTGCCAGGAATGTAGGCAGCATACTGATGTCAGCACCCAGTTCTCCGCAGATTCCAATCCAGATGCCAGCCTTGTGGGCAGCATCTGCAGCCATCTTAATGGCTCTGAGAAGTGCGGGATGATGGGGATCATAAAACTTGCCCAAATCGTTTGCCTGACGGTCGCAGGCCAGGGTATACTGGGTCAGATCGTTAGTTCCAACAGAGAAGAAATCTACCAGTTTAGCCAATTCTTCTGCCACAAAAACAGAGGATGGAGTCTCGATCATGATGCCCAGCTCTGTATCAGGATTATAAGGAATCCCCTCGGTCTCCAGCTCTTTCATAACGCTCTGACAGGCGCGCTTACATTCCTTGACTTCCCAGACAGAAGTGATCATAGGGAACATAATGGCAATTTTGCCAAAAACAGATGCCCGGTACAGAGCCCGCAGCTGGGTGCGGAATACTTCAGGACGGTTGAGACAAATCCGGATGGCGCGCACACCAAGCGCAGGATTCTCTTCCTTCTTCATACCGAAGTAATCCACCTGTTTGTCAGCGCCGATGTCCAGTGTGCGGATAACTACCCGCTTGCCGTTCATTGCGGCAGCTACTGCACGGTAAGCTTCAAACTGTTCATCTTCGGAGGGATAGTCGGAAGCACTTAAGTACAGAAATTCGCTGCGGAACAGACCGATACCCTGACCATCGTTAGCCAAAACAGCAGACACATCTTCCGGAGAACCGATATTGCAATACAGCAGCATCTTCTTCCCGTCCAGTGTCACATCTTCCTGTCCCTTCATGGTGGCAAGTATTTCTTTCATTTCCTGCTGTTTGTTATACTTCTCCCGGATCTGTGCATGGGTCAGCTCGTCCGGATCGAGAACTACACTGCCTGTCTCACCGTCCAGGTAAGCCACA
>JAFQHF010000146.1 GCA_017398105.1 Oscillospiraceae bacterium
CAGGCCGTTGGAGGAGGTCATGCCCTCATTGTTGGCCACCAGCTCACCGCTTGCGGTGGTGATCTTGAACTGGACGCCGGAGAGGGTCTCGCCAGTCACAGCATCCTTCTTGACCACGATGAGCCCGCCCTTGGGCTGGTTTCGGAACTCCAGAGTCATAATGGCATTGGACTGGATCTTGATGGACTGAGGGGTATCGTCCAGAACATAGCCGGAGCGGGTGCGGGTCTCCTTGACCACCAGCGTGATGCCGGGGGTGATATCAGAGATAAGGATGGAGCCGTTGATGTCAGTGGTGAAATAGCCGTTGGCGGAGCCGATGACGCTGCCGTCACTGTCCGTTACAAAGAACTGGACGTCGGAGAGGGGCTTTCCAGTGACGCTATCTACCTTCTTGATGAGCAGGCCACCCTTGGCGCTGTTGGTGAAGGTCAGGGTGACAACATCCTGCTCATTGCCGCTGATGTAGGCAGTCTGGGAAGCGGTGTCAATGACATATCCATCGGGTGCGGAGATCTCCTCCACGATGAAGGTGCCCGCATCCATGCCGGTCAGGATGATGTTGCCGTTGGAGCTGGTCTGATACTCGCCAATGATGGTACCGCCGCTGCCGGAGGTGCCGCCAAGATAGCGGACACGGAACCACGCACCGGGCAGACCGATACCGGTGTCGGCATCCACCTTGCTGATGACGAGTGCGGACTTGGGGATATTCTCGAAAACAACAGTGACGGACTTGTCATTGTCCACATAGACCGTCTGCTCGGAAGGCTCCTTGAGCATATAGCCGGAGGCAGGCTCCACCTCAACGATCTTGTACCAGCCGGTGTCCAGATCATCGATTTTGATTTGACCGTTGGCATCGGTGAAGTAGAAGCTGTTGTCCAGCCGCTCATACGCGCCGTCCGTGCTCTTGTCCTTTGCCACCAGAATCTCGAACTTGGCGCCCTTGATGCCGTCGCCGACCACGCTGTCGATCTTCTGGATGAGCAGGTCAGGCTTTTCCTCATTCTCGATGCTGATCTCAGTGGTCTTGCCGGGGCGCAGGTAGACCTCATGGGGAGTGGAGTCCAGAATGTAGCCTGCCGGTGCCTGGGTTTCGGTGATGATGTAATAGCCCTCGGTCAGATGGACATTGGAGATGGTCACCTTACCGTTGGCATCCACGGGGAAATCACCGATCTTGACGCCAGCCTTGGTCTTGAGCTCGAAGATAGCGCCGGTCAGCGCTTTGCCGTTCAGATCTACCTTGTTGATGACCAGCGTGGGGCGCTGATGATTCTGGAACTGAACGGTACCGATACGGTTAGGCTCCAGCGTGATGTGCTGATGCTCGGTATCGAGGATATAGTTTTCAGGCACAGACTGCTCCCAGACCTCATAAGCGCCGGGTTCCATATCCTCCAGAAAGACCTCGCCGTTTTCATCGGTGGCCTCAGTGGTGATGGTGGAGCCGTCTGCGTACCGGATGGTGAAGGTCACGCCGGAAACGGGCTTTCCGGTGTCGGCATCGGTCTTAATGATCCGCAGGTCGGGTTTGGCCTCGTTGACCACCACGACCTGGCTGTTCTGGCCGGGGAACAGCTCCACATGATACTCATGGCTGTTCAGCACATAACCGGAGGGCGCGGCCTGCTCCTGCACGGAGTAAACGCCGGGTTCCAGATCCGTGATGGTGAAGCTGCCGTTGGTCTCGGTGACACGGTCGAGGTAATGGCTGCCGTCCTCGATCTTTGCCACACGGAAGATGGCGCCGGGGAGATACTTGTCGGCCACAGGGTCATACTTGACCACGGTGATGCTGGGCTTGCGGGTGTTGGTGAAAACAAACTGCGCGTTTTCATTGCCGTTGATCTGGATGACACGCTGGGCATCATCGATAAGGTATCCATCGGGAGCCTCCAATTCAGTCACACGGTAAGCGCCTGGTTCCAAATCGGAGATATCCACCTCGCCGTTCTCATCGGTGACATACTCCTTGGAGAAGGTGCCGCCCACATGCTCGATGCGGAAGCGGGCATTGGGCAGAGGCTCCAGAGAGGTGCTGTCCAGCTTCACCAGATGGATGCCGGGTTTCTGATCGTTGAAGAAGAAAAGCTCCAGAATGCCATCGGAGCCTTCCAGCTCGATCTGCTGGGGATTGGAATTGATGATATGGGAGGAGTCGGTTGCGACTTCCTTGACCAGATAGGTGCCGGGGTCCAGGTCAGTCAGCAGGATCTCGCCGAACTCATCGGTCTTGAAAATGCCAAGGGACTGGGTATCCCGGAACACCTCGAAGGAGATGTTGGGCATTGCCGCATGGGTCTTGGAATCATACTTGATGATGCGAAGACCGGGCTTCTCCTCGTTGACGATGGATACCTCCACGGTATCGCCGGAGAGGACGGTGGTGTTGTAGACCTCATCACTCATGATGTAGCCTGCGGGGGCTGCGATCTCCGTGATGCGGTAAGCGCCGGGTTCGATCTCGTTGAATACGGCCACGCCAGCGTAGTTGGTTTCGCCGGTGTAGACTGCGCCCGACTCGATATGCTCAATGCGGACAGCAGCACCAGGAAGCTGCATACCGGAGTCGGAGAACTTCCGCACCAGCAGATTGCCGTAGGGGGCATTCTCAAAGGTCACGGTGGCCTGTCTGCCATACTCCACCTTGACATTCTGGGCAGGCTCCTCACTGAGCAGATAGCCGTTGGGGGCTTCACGCTCATACACGGTATAATTTCCGGCCAAGGTCAGAGGGATGACGATCTGGCCCTTGGAGTTGGTGGTAAAGGTGCCGACCGATGCGCCTTCGGGGTCGACCACCTCGAACAGCGCGCCACGCAGAGGGATGGTGGTGCCTTCCTCATACTTGATGATCTTCAGGCTGGTCTCGGTGGGGATCTCCTCGGGGGTATCGGTATAGTTGCTGTACGCGGTCAGAGCCAGCGGTGTGGTGGGGTCGGTGTCCACCATGTAGTTTTGCAGGTTGCCGTACTTGTCCGTCTCAGCGCACACTGCGTAGTAGATGGCGTACTTATAGACATTGGTACGGAAGCTCAACTGAACGCTGCCGGACTGCCCCTCAACGGAGCCTGCGGGATACAGGACTTTGAACTGACCGGAGTAGCCCTGTCCGGTGGCCTCGGTGGTGATGACGTCGATCTCCCGGTTGTTCATGTCCACGATCTTGGTCCCCGCGGGAACAGCGGAGGGATCGGTGAAGGCCACATTGATGGTGTAGTCACACACCCAGGTGTCAGAGGTGACGGTGAAGATCTGCTGCAGATACTCCTGACCATTGACGGTGGCGGGATAGGCCACTTCCTGGTCAGGCTCCACGGTCACATTGGGCGACAGGACGGTGCTCCATGCGGTACCGCGGCGATAGATGTCCTTTGCCGCAGCCAGCATCTTGTTGGCCCGTTCCAGCTCCACACCGGTGAGGTCAGGGTTGACCTTCAGATTGTTGATGTCCCAATGACTCAGCAGATAGCACCACAGAGCCATCTTCGTGGCGTAATACGCCTGATACTTGTTTTCCAGCTTCAGCTCGCCAAGGCCGCGATGGGGATATCCGTTGGCGATGATGCCCATGACCTTGGGGTCTGTGCCAATTTCTTCAGCCAGATACTTGATGCTTTCGCCCTCGGGAACTGTCTGCGGCACACCTTTGGTGTTGGGATTCACACAATAGGCGGGGATCTCCTTGGTGTTGCCGTTCCGGTCCACATAGTTGTAATAGGTGTAGATCAGCTCACGGACCCTGCCGTTGATGGACAGGTAACTCAGCTTCTGGCCACCGTTATAGATGTCCACTTCGCCGAGCGCTTCCTCGACCGAGTCAGCGGCGGAGGCGACGCCGGGGAACATTCCCAACAGCATGACGACCGCGAGAAGCATCGAAAGGATTCGCTTTTTCATTGCTTTACTTACCTCCAATTTGATTGATTTATCTGGATGCGGTTTGCATCAGATACGGATTGGAACAAAAAAAGCAGTGTGCGTATTTCAGCACACTGCTCCGCAGGGGTTGTATTTGCTTGTTACTTCACATGGATGTAATACTCCGTGTACCGGAAGGCACCCTCGCAGTACACATCCCACGCTTCGAGGGAGTATTCTCCGGGAGGGCAGGAGTGGAACAGGTTGGTGATCTGACTGCTTCGCCATGGCCAGAAGCTGTATGCGTTTACATCTTTCGGTATGGTCAGGTTTACGGTCACCAGCGGTTTGCCGTCTGCCCTTGTTACGGGCTTGCCGTCCCGCCATGTCTGCGGGTCATCCCCGATGGCGTTGTAGAGGGTGTATTGCATCCGGCGGGTCTCATAGAGGTTTCGCACGAACATATACTCTTTGCCGCCGGAGGTGAAGTGTCTTGCTTCGGGGGCAGGCATCTCCGGCTGATCCAGCAGGCTCCAGTCGCAGGTCGGCTCCGGCAAGGCTCCGGTTTCTTCCGAGGCGAACATACTGTTTTGGTACTTGCTCACGTCGGTGATCTCGTACACATACCCATCCGAGCAGGTGATCTTATCGCCCACCTTCGGTTCGGGCATGCGTTCTGCTTGACTGTAGCCTGCCTTTGGCTGTGCCGCCGCAGCATTCTGGGTGGTCTGGGGTGCGGCTCCGGTGTAGGGACTGTCGCTGTCGATCTGTACCGCGCCGTCCCAATATACATTGAAGCCAACCGCCTCGCCGATGTCACGCAGCTTCACATAGTTGTTGCCGTTGATGGCGTATGCCTCCATCTGGATCTGCTGTCCATCCAGGTAGATGGCCTGGTTGCTGGGCAGGGCTTGCAGGTACTCCACCGCGGCGTGTGCGGCGGGACCGGACATCGCCATGCCGACAAGGATGCCCGCGGCCAAGGGAAGGATGTTTTTCTTTCTGCTCATAGTTCGTTCCTCCTATTTTCAATTGTTTTGTGGTCTTTTTGCAACCTAAACATATCGAAAGAGAAGGAACAAGTCGAGCGAAACATTCAATTAAGATGGAGAAATACAAGCCCCAAAACGAAGCATATTACACAACCTGTCGAGCCTGCACGCACCAACGGTACTGGCTCTGATTACGGACGCAGGTATAAAGGGTCAGCAGGTTGTCCGTGGAGGAGGCCAGCGCGCTCGTATCGGTCTCACTGACCTTGGATACGGAGTACACCTCATAAGTTCTGGTGCCCAGCTTCGTGGTCAGGGTGATCCTGTCGCCAAGCTCCAGCGTGTGGATCTCGCCGAAGTAGCTGTTGGCACCTCGGTTATGAGCCGCTAATGCCACATTGCCATCCCAGATAGAGGTTTCGGTGAAATGGCCCACGCCTTTGGCGAGAGTGGAGCTACCGGTACCCTGATAGATCCTGACCGACAAATCCAGCTCCGGGATCTTCAGCGTGCCGAGATGACCACCGGAATAGTAAAGGTCACTGGTCACTTCGGTATATCCGGTATAGCTGATCATGGGATTGCCGGGATTGTAAATATCATCTGCCGAATAGGTCGGGAAGATGATATTTCCTCCGGTCCCGTTGATGATGGCCCCGCTTCCCGCGGCAGTGGCGGGAGCCAGATTGGGAGTCAGGTAGAATCCGGTGTTCAGCGCATCGGCACTGGCACTTCCGAAGCCGGGAGGGATGAGAGCTGCGTTCTTGCTCACATCCTCATTTTTCATGGCTCCACCGTCTGCCGTATGCACCACTTCGATGGAGGTGGGCGTGCCGTAGTCAGGATCGCCGACACCGTCGATGCTGTAGGACATGGGTCCTGCCGCGCTTGCGGTCACGGCGAGGGAGGCCATCAGACTGGCCATCAGAAGGGTTGTGATCAGTTTCTTCATTCCGTATCATCCTCGCTTTCGTCAGTTTCCCGGCGGCGCTTCATGAAAAGAGCGATGCCGATACCACCGCCAGCCGCGGCGATCACGGCCAGAGGCACCAGCAATACGGCCCAATTGAAGGACGCGGGCGCGTCGCCGGGTTCCTGCACGGGAGAATCGGTGGGGGCGATGTCCTCCAGAGGCGCTTCCTCCACAGGGGCGATGCGGACACCCTCGAAGATGGCCACATACCGCACCTTGTTCAAGGCGATGCGGCTGACGGTACCACTGTACTCCGCCGTTACGGTGTAGCCCTTGACATAGCTGCTGGTTTTGCTTCCGGTATAGGTGGCAACAGCGGTGTACCGGTCAGTCAGGGCATAACCATCCACAGTCGCCGTATTGTCGCTCTGCCACTCGATGTTCTGCAAGGTCAGCGTCTTGCCGTCCTGCTCGATGGTCTTGGGGATGAACTGTGTGTCCTGGTCTGACAGGTTGGGATAGGAGCGGGTGGCGCTGATCTCCTTGGTGGTGCTGCCGTAGCCGGATACCTCCACCTGCACGGACTCCAGACGCAGGGTCAGCGTGCCGGTAAAGCCATCCTCGGTGATGAACTCCTTCTTCTCAGGCAGTACGGACAGCACTGTGGCCATGTCCTTGCTCTTGCTGGCCACAGACACGGTTTCGGTGTGCAGACGCTCCTCATATTCGGGAAGCTCCTGCTTGAGCAGGTCGGTCATGGTGTAGTGGAAACCGTCCTGTTCAAAGTCGCTGCGGGGAATGCCCGCGGGATCGTCCTCCGGGCCGAGGTCGTAATACTTACGCAGCTCGGTCCCGTCATCGCTCTGGGCGACATAGGTGGGATAGCAGATCTCCGGCACTTCGGGTTCAGTCACGCTGAGAAGAGGCTCATCGGGACTGGCGGCGAAGGCAGAGGTGGACATCGCCATCGTCATGGCGAGTGCCAAAAGGCAAAGACTGATTTTTCTGGGCTTCATTGGATTTTCCTCCTCGTTACATATTCATGCTCATCCCCATGGCGGGGGCGGCGGACTGCTCCTGCTGGCGCTGCTGGAGCATGGAGAGTTCCTGCTGGTAGGCGCCAAGCACCGTCTGATCGAACTCCTGCTTGAACTCCTTGGTGCAGGGGAAGCAGATGTCCTTGTAGCTGTCGCCAGACTTGTAGTCAGGCATGGCTACATAGGGGCCGTTTTTTCCATCCATGACCCGGATGCCGCGAATGGCGAAGCAGCCGTTCAGGTTAGCGGTGGCGTTGGCCAGCACATTGCCCTGGGTCTTGATGGAGTGGATGCGGACGTCCACATGGATGGGCGGGTACTGCGGCGCGGGGGCTTTGTCCTGCGCGGGGGCAGGAGCAGGGGTTTTGCTCTGTTTCATGGTGTTTTTTCCTCCTTATAATTTTTGAGCGTGCCACTCTTTCGTGCGGCACGCTAACTGCTCATATTCCCAGGGGGTGACTTCCAATGTGACGATGGCCCCATTTTTCATGATACCCTCCACCACATAATGCAGAACAAGAGGCAATGTAGGGCGAGGCCACTTCAGTGCGTCAGGCGGCACCAGTCCCTGGCCTGCCACATAGACCCAGCGGATGCTGGCGGGATCGCAGGATCGGAGCTTGAGTCCCTTGAAGCGTTTGGACAGCTTCTTTCCTGTGGGGATGGGGATGATCCGCTCCTTTTCCATGAGGTATCTCAGCCGCAGCATGGCGATGCATTCCCGTTCCGCTTCCGCGACTTCCGGTACCTTGCACCACAGGGGGAAGCTCCTGTAGTCTGCGGCCAGCACATCCTCGCCCTCTTTATCATCCGGGAAGAGAGGCTGACACCGGACCAGCTCCAGCACCCGGACACCGTCCGTTACACCCAATGTCTTGATGCCGCGGGGCGACATGGTACGGTACTGCGCCAGAGCCTTGTCCAAACTCAGGAAGTGGCGGATACGCCAACCGGTAATGCCCTTGGGATCGTGGCTCAGGCGCATATCGTCGATGGTATAGTAGGAAATTTTCATATGATCACTCCATTGTCATGCCGCCCATAACGGGACCGGCAGTTTGTTCCTGCTGTGCGGGGCGAAGCTCATCCAGCTTGCTCTGCGCCCATGCAGGGAGGTGCTGTTCGTCCAGAATACCGATGAAGTCCTCACGATTCCAGCGGGTATGCTCTCCATCACCGAGACAGGTGGCGTACACCGCTCTGCCTGCGGCAGTGGGACTGCAGCCGAATCCACCACCTGCCAGCCAGAGCTGATTTTCGGGAGCCCAATAGGATTCCTTCAGCGTGTAGGGACTCATGACCAGCACTTTGCCCTCCAGTTCCTGTCCGGTCATGGTGGTGCAGTGGGTGCGGTCGAACATCTGGAGCTGCTCCTGTTCCTTCCGAAACTGATTCACAAAGCCATCCAGCACGGCGGGATGGCTCTGTACGGTGAAGTCGTGGTTCCGGTCGCTCTGGGGGATGAAGGTGGAGGCGGCCCATTCCTTATTCTGCGGGCTGAATCTCCCATCTTCCTTTTTCTGCTGTAGGGTAGCGGCCAGCACCCATCCTACACGCTTGAAGCCGTACTCCTCGATGACACTCCTGGCGCAGTCTTGATCCAGATGCATCCCGTCAAAGCCTTTTCGGATGGCATCTTCAACGGCCTCTTTGCAGAGGATATTCTGCTTGTGGCTCATACGCCAATCCTCCAGTTCATTGTTCCGTCTGGCCTCGGAGATGGAGCCGAGATAGAGATAGGCGTGATCCTTAGGCATCGGGATCACCCTGTTTCAGCAGGTCGACTGCCGCATTGAGGGAAACCGCCGCCTGGAACAGAAACTGAGCGAGTGCGTGTTCCTTCATTTCGTTGGACTCATCGTCCTCCTCGGCCGCGGTGATCAGCACGGCGCCGTCGCTGACCTGGACGTGCAGGATCTTGCCCAAGATGCCCGCATCTTCAAAGGCCTCAGCGGGGATGGGGATGTTGTCATCCTCGTCGAAGTCATCGTCACATTCGTCATCGCACTCCTCATCGATATGCTCCTCGAATCCGCACATCGTGTCAGAGGTCAGACTGTTGACCAGCCGCATCAGGCTGATCACCGTTTTCATCTTCTCCACAGGAGGCATCTTCTCCTTGTGCAAAACGAGGACATTGTCCAAAGTCTGCATCTCCAGAGCGTCCTCGTTCTCAAGGCCACTCAGGATCAGGGCGGCGGGCTGGATGACGGCCTTGCCGTCGTTGGTGTACTTGATAAAAGTCATTTTTTATTCCTCCATGTTGTTATTTGGGGTTTCAGGTTCGTGGATCAGGGTGTAGCGTCCGTCCTCCTCGTCTGCGATGGACAGGTTGAACATACTGAGCTGCCAGTTCCTCACAGACTCCAGAGTTCGGGGGTCATAGTTGGTGATGACGATCTCCTCGTACTCGCTTCCGGCCTTCTGGGACATACTGTTGGGCCGTGTGGTGTAGAAGATATAGAACTCCTTGTACAGCTCAACGATGTAGTCGCAGTAGTTGTAGGACACCATCACATGGCCTTCACACTTCAGAAGCGCATCGTGGAGCCGCTGGTGATCCTCCTTGGGAAATTCAACAGCATAGCAGCCTTCCGCTTCGAAGTAGGGCGGGTCGCAATAGAAAAAGGCATCCCCACGGTCATACTGCCGGATGAGGTCAACACAGTCCTTGTTTTCAACGATGACCTCGGCCAGCCTGCGGGAGCACTCCCATATCAGGTGAAAGAAGCGCCGTATGTCACAGACTTTGCCTCCAAAGGACTTGGCACCACCGCTGAAGCTGTATCGGATGAGCTTGTAGTAATCAGCGGCACGGCGCACATCGCCGCGGGGCGCACGCTCCAGCATCAGCCGCTTGATGGCTTCCGCTTCCGGTGGCTCCAGGTATACTTCCGTCAGTTCCAGTTCCTCTTTCAGATAGTCATCCGTAAACTCCTCTTTGGAGAAGAACTTGTACAGCACATTGAAATCGTCACGGGAATTCAAGGGAAGGAAGCCGAGTTCACGGAGCAGAGCCATGGTTCTGTTCTTTACGCAGCAGAAGAGGTTGGTCAGGTCGCTGTTGAAGTCGTTGTATACCTCCATGCATCCCCGCTGGATAGGACGGCTCAATGTCACCGTTCCGCTCCCGCCGAATACATCTATGAAGCGGGAGTACCGCAATGGCGACAGCCTGTGGATCAACCAGAGCAGTTTGCCTTTACCACCGACCCAGGGGATGAAGCTTCTCAAAAATCATCACCGCCTTCCAGCAGGAGGGCGATCTGTCTGCTGTCTGGAAACCGCTTTGCCAGTGCTTTGGTCAGGCCGCGTTCCGCATGGGCGATCTTCTTGATGCGGCTTCGGAGCTGCCGGATGGTGCGTTGGAGTTCTTCTTCCGTTTCAGCGTAGTAATAGCCATAGTCGAAGCTGCAAATGGGATGGCCCTCACCACGCAGGCGATTGATGATCCGCCGGAGGTCGGGGCCGCGGATATCAAATGCACGCTCCAGCTCACGGCTGGACACCGCACAGGCTTCTCCAAGGTGATAATCCTCGAGGTGTTTTGCAATGGTTTCGTCCAGTGCCATGGTTTCTCCTTTCCGGGGTCTACCCGAAAAAGAGCGCAAAAAAAGAAGGGGCCGTTGTCCCTTTTCGGGTACGGCCCCTTGTTATCATGTTAGGTTCAGCTGAAGGTCATGTCATGCTGGCTGAGTTGGTTACAGTAATCATTCACTTCCTGGTCGCTGGGACAGAAGACCTCTTTCGGCTCTGCTCCACCCATCTGCATCGGTGCAAGATGAGTAAGGACTTGCGACAGTCGCTCTTTGTCTGGGCAGGTATCGATAAAGGTTCCAATGGTGTTTAACACCAGCATGTCCATACGATCTGTAAGGATGATTTGGTCAGCATCGGGAAAACGCATAAGGAACGATGCGATATTCTCCGGGGTCCCATCGAACCAATACTTTTCCCGCTGACCATCTCTGTAGACATATCCAAGCGTTACAGAGGTGCTGTCCAGCAGAGACTGAATCTGATCGTTGTCTGCCATACCGTTCATCTCCTTTCTGTCAAGATAAGTGCTGAGTTTGGCCCCAGGCGGGTGCTACCGGGAGAAGGTCTGCAATCTCGGCAAGAATGCTTTCTCTATCTCCACGGGCAGAGCAGCCTTCATGGTTGTGCTTCTCTATGAAGGAAGGCGGAATATCCTTTGTGTGTAGTGTAAAGCCTTCGCCATCCTTTTCGAGAAGGTGCATCAGGTTCGCTGAATTATCCATAGACAAGGGCAGATGATCCATTATGCCGCTCAGAGTGTCGTGATGCTCTAAGCTCCCGGACAGGATTTCGCCGATCTCGTTTTCCGGCAAATCCACAGCCCAGACCGTAAAATCATCGTAATCATCTCGATATAGGAAGATGGCCTGTCTGTATTTCATGCTGACCACCTCCGTTCACTGCATTACCATACCTTGCGCCTTCTCATCGAAGAACATCTGCATTTCACCATCCTTGCGCTCCACAAGCCCATAAGGAGTCAGCTTGGAGTGGTGCTCCTCCATTACGGCGTTGCCGTAATTGTAAAGGTCGACGTGTTTCTGAAGGATCTTCAGCGCCTCACTGTCTACGATGAAACGGAGTTCATCCAGTCCGACTTCCTCGACGCTTCTCGGCTCCTTCTCATACAGATAATCGTCCAGATTTTCAGCGATGAAGGTCGCGGTGCTGATATTGTGGCAGTCGGCGGCATGGAGGACGGCTTTCAGTTTGGGCAGTTCTGATCGCTCCTGCCGATATTGGATGGCCTGTGCCAGCTCGTTGAGGTCATCCATGCCATCACAGTCCAGTTCCTCCAGAATGTGGGGGATGGCGCTGTCCCGTGCCTCAAAGACCGCCTCGCTCCACGATACGGCTCCACAGGCATTCAAGGCATCGGCTAATTCATCCGGGGTGGCCGGGAGATCCAGGCGCACCAGATTCTCCGGCTTATCGTTGGTTTCGAAGGGATACCGGCCAACCGTGAGGCTGAACACATAGTCGGGTCTCTTGGGGATGAGGGTCAGCGTGTCATACACCCGTTTCAGGTCGGATTGCGGGGAGACATATCCCCGGTTGACCAGGAGGCCGCCATCCTCCAGCCGCATCTTTTCGCCCAGCTTATCGAAGTCCAGCAGTTGGAATATGCTGTCAGGAAGCTCATTCAGCTCCGGCATGAATCCGTTTTCCGCATAGAACTCGCCGAGCTGGGCATCAGTGGTCACGCC
>JAFQHF010000147.1 GCA_017398105.1 Oscillospiraceae bacterium
TCATTGACTTCGTTACAAAGCGAACCAAGCGGCCAGACTCCAAAGCTCTGAAAAGCAGATATCCTGCTGTTTATGCAGATGTCATGAAGGAATCTCAGAGTCGTAAAGTCAAGGTCTCGGTACAACCGATTTAAGGGGGAAGCTGCCATGAAAAGGTTTTCCGTTCCGGTAGATCTGCGATCCCGCAAAGAAATGACCGACTTTCTCCAAACCCATTTTCGATATGACACCCTGAACTCCTGGAACTGTGCAACTTCGTATGCCTGCAATCTCAAGATCCCAAGACTGGGCCTTTCTCATGAGATTGAAAGCAAGCTTTACGAACTGCTGGATACCACGGAGTTCTTTTTTCTTCGCCAGGATCTTATGGATGCTTTTGATGAAGCGCATGATTTCCGCTGGCAAGTAGGAATGAATGGCCGCAGCGGTGGGTATCTCGTCCTTTATGAGGGCGGGATTAAACCCACCGGCCACCGTTCTTACTGCCGCAGCTGTGGTCAAAGGAACTATAAAAGCGTGTCAGAAAGCGGAAACCGTTGCGGAAGGTGCGGTAGGGAAGAAAGGGTCGACTATTCCAGTCCACCGATGCAGTCATTTAAGTATCCAGGCCGCGGTATAGATATGGAAGAGGATTTTGAAGAGTGGTCCATCAGCGATCTTCGTGACCGTGTAAGGCTTGTCCAGGAATTGGATGCGCTGGCTGACGAAATGGTCAGTCAGGCTATCCATATGGCCAGGCATTACAGTGTCGTGGAAGTGGAGGTATGCATTCCGCAGACCAGAAAGGTTCTGATGGCCGATCCATAATTTCGATTGAGAGGAGCATAACAGTGCTATGCAAATTTGAAAAAGTCATATTTCCCAGAGATACCACAACCAGTATCGCTGGCTTTATGATTGCCATTTATAAGCCCTGCGGAACACTTCGGGACGCTGCAGGTAATGTATTAGACCGGTTTAAAGCAGTTGGGTACTGCCTTCCTACATCCGAAAAGATCAAATACCGGATGGAAGGACGGTGGAGCAAGAATCAGAAGCACGGAATCCAGTTCGAAGTCGAACGGTATGAAGAGGTGATAACGCCTACTAAAGAAGGTATCATCGCATACCTTGCCTCCGGACAGATCAAAGGTATCGGCAAGAAGACCGCTGAGCGGATCTACGATACTTACGGCGAAGAGACCCTGCAGGTTCTGGACAAGGAACCAGAAAAGCTGCTCAATGTGCGTGGTATCAGCGAAAAGAAGCTTCGCAAGATAATTGATTCCTACCTGACCAACCGAGGTGCCCGGGATGTGATCGCTTACTTGGCACCCCATGGTGTCTCTCCTAACCGGGCTATAAGGCTATACCGGGAATACGGAGAGAAAACGATGGACATCGTCAGGAATCATCCCTACAGGCTCTGTGAGCTTGCCGGCATTGCTTTTAAAACGGCTGATAAACTGGCAATGAGTATGGGCATCGATCCGTTTTCCCAGGAACGCCTGGATCATGCGCTTTTGTATACTCTGACTGATGCGGAAACGAAGGGACACCTGTGCCTTGAGAAGCATGATTTTCTGAAGGAATGTCTGAAACTGCTGAATACAAGAGGTATGACTCAGGATATGCTGGCTGACAGAGCCGTCAAACTCATTCAGGAAGACAAGCTGATCACTTACGATGGCAGTGTTTTCAATTCCAGAACTGCCAGAGTAGAGGAGAGCTTAGCTTATGAGATCATCAAAAAGGTCCACGGATCCGTTCCGGACTATCCCTATCTGGATGAAGCCATTTCAGAAGAGGAGCGTAAATTAAGATTTCGCCTGGCGCCCGAGCAGCGGGAGGCTGTCAAAATGGGTCTGACAAGCAAATTCTGTGTGATCACCGGCGGTCCTGGTACCGGAAAGACTTCCGTACAGCGTGCCTTACTGGATCTGTACAAGATGAAGTATCCGGCAGCAAAAATCGCCTGCTGCGCCCCGACCGGAAAAGCTGCTCGCCGTATGGAGCAATCCACAGGTGTGCCGTCTACTACGGTCCACAGGGCCTTGGGATTGATCGCTAACGAAGATGGCCATTATGGTGATCCGGAAACGCTGGAAGCAGATCTGGTGCTTGTCGATGAGGTTTCTATGCTGGATGTTTATCTGGCTGAAAAGCTTCTTCGTTCGGTACCCGCCACCGCCAGACTCATTCTGGTAGGTGACAGTGATCAGCTGCCATCCGTTGGCCCCGGTGCTGTTTTAAAAGAGATCATCGCCAGCAATTTGGTTCCTGTGGTTCGGCTCGACCAAGTCTTCCGCCAGAAGAACGGTAGTCGTATTGCAGCCAATGCCAAACTGATCCGCCACGGTAATCTGAGCCTGGAGTACGGACCTGATTTCGAGTTCTATGACTCAACCGATCTGTCTGTCTCAGCGGAAATCATCGAGTCACTGTACCTTCAGGAAACGGAAAAGTATGGAATCGACAACGTGGTGCTTCTGTCACCGTACCGTCAAAAGACAGAAACCGGTGCCAATGCACTCAACCAGCGGTTGCAGGGTAAGGTCAACCCGCCTGCTGATGGTAAATCGGATGCGGTACATGGCCAGAGGCTCTTTAGAACAGGCGATAAAGTCATGCAGATCAAGAACTGCGATGATATCAATAATGGCGATGTGGGCTATGTAACCAGCATCTCAGGTACACAGACTGACTCTGTTGTCCGAATCGATTTTGGCGACGGA
>JAFQHF010000148.1 GCA_017398105.1 Oscillospiraceae bacterium
CGAGCGCCGTACACAGCACTGATGGATATCACAATGACTGGCTCGGATTTCACCTTTGCCGGTATTGAGCAAGCACTTACCAATGGCCTAACCTCAATCATAGCGGTGGCCAGTGTGGTGGGTATGATCCTGATTCTGATCTTGGAGATCGCATTGGGTTGGAACTACTTCAAGCTCCTTCTGGAGACGGTTGAACGGTACATCGTAGTTGGTGTTCTGTGCTACACATCTCCTTTGGCGTTCTGCATGGGCGCATCCAAGGCAACAAACCCTGTGTTCAAGTCTTGGTGTCGCATGGTTGGTTCCCAACTCTTGCTGCTGGTGATGAATGTTTGGTTCCTGAGAGGCTTTGCTTCCTCTATGGGCCAATACATCGCCAACGGTGGCGCTCTTACGACAGGAAAAGGTAGCATCTTCCTTTGGCTGTTCTGCGCGATCGCCTATCTGAAGACTGCACAGAAGTTTGACAGTTATTTGGGAGCGATCGGTTTGAATGTAGCTCAGACCGGCAGTGGCATGGGAATGGAGCTGTTGATGGCAGCTCGTGTAATCACCGGTGTCGGCGGCGGTATGACTCGCAGTGCCGGCAGTATGTTTGGCAGAGCAGGCGGTAGCGTTGCAACCGGAACCGGTGCAGCTGCAGCTGGCTTTGCGCAGGGCTTTGCAAACAGATTTAGTCCCAACTCTTATGTCCGCGATGCTGTCGTTCAAGGCGGTCAACGGATGGGCTTCGGAGGAGGCGCCGGCTTTATGGCTCGTGCCTTCGGTGGTATTGCCGCAAGAAATGGTGCTACTTTGAACAGTAACTCCATTTCTTCTGTGGCAACCAGAACGCCTAACGCATCCGGCACCATCGCCGGTGACATTGCAGATCGCAGTTTGGGCAACTACATGCCTCAGATGCAGGGCTTCCAGCTTCAGGGCACGCAGATTACAGGCGGACACATCAGTACAACGGCGATTTCTCCCGATGGTAAGCAATCTGCTGTGGATATGTACAGCGCTGCTCAGTATGAAAAGCCTGACGCTCCTCACAGCGTGGTTACTGCATCCGACGGAAGTCAGTGGTATCAGATGGCCAGCGGCGAAGGTCGTGGTGCTTTCTACGATGCTCCTGTATTCAACGGTATGTCTGCAGATGTGTCTCAGGGCACCGGATCTCCTGTTGGCGACGGCACACCTATGGAACCTGCTGTTGGAGGTATGCCCACCACAGGTGGCGACACAACCCAGTTGGATCCTGGCAGAGTCGATGGAACACCGATCGGTGTCTCCTCCGACACACCTCAGATCGCTGGAGACCCTGGAGATATTTCTGTTCCCGGTACCACAGTTGTGGCTGGTGGCGCAGAAGTGATCGATGGTACGCCCATGGATGTCAATATACCTGACGGCGGTGTTGTAGCTGCCGGTGTTGCTGCGGGCGAAGACTTCCCCGAGGCACCCCAAGGCGGAGGCTTTGTTGCTGGTGTTCCTTATCACGGCGAAGAGCCTATGGATGGCTCCGGTGGATATGGTTCTGCAGACGGCGGATCCGGGTTCTATTCCGAGGCTCCTCTGGTTGCAGCAACCTTCCCCAGCGCACCTGAAGGTACCGCACTGCGTACAGTGGATGAAGGTGTTATTGAAGCAAGTAGTCCGGATGGCGGAAACACACTATGGTACAACAGCGCCTATTTCCAGGAGCCCGATGCGCCTCACTCTGTCATGCAGTCTGCCAACGGGGTCGACTGGTATGCTATGCAGCAACACGCGGATGTTCCCCAGTTTGAAACTGGAGACGCAGCCGAAAGTTACAACCAGGCAACCTTCCAGCAGTTCATGCCCGGCTACGGTGAGCAGGTCTATCAGGTGGATGGATCCCATCGTCAGGACGGACACTTTGAAGTCCGCAACGAGGATGGATCCGGCACCCGATTCTATGACACAGCCCAGTACGCTGCGCCTCGCGGAGACTACCAAGTCTTTGAAGATGCACGCGGAAGTCAGTGGTATGCAATCCGTGGCGAAGCAGCTGTGGAGCGCCGACCCGTCTATGAGCAAGGACATGCGGTCTATGACGGTGATAAGCTTCGTACCGAGACGGTGGAAACCGTGCGGTATAGGCAAACTCCCGCCAAGTACTCTGCGCCTGAGAAACGTGGAGATATTGAACGCAAGCCCCCAAGAAGAAAACAATAAGGATGCGGCCATGATTGCTTAAAAACAGTCATGGCCGTTTTCCATTTCCCCAGAGTCACAGGAGGTGATTCCAATGTCCGAGCCGGCTAAGCAGCAAATGGGAGATGGCCGAGATAATTTTGGCCAGGCTGCCGGAAAAGCCGCTCAAGCAGCAAAACAAGCTTCAAAAGAGGTTGCCAAGCAAGCTGCTGCTAAGGGCGCAGAAGCAACTGCAAATGCCGCCGCTTCCACAGTAAAAGCTGGCGTTGAAGGTGGCAAAGCAATTGCGGAAATCGCAGCAGGCACAGCTTCAGGTGGCCCCTGGGGTGCGATCATATCAGCGGCTTGGGCTATGCGGCATACGCTATATAAGATTTTGATCTGCATATGCCTCGTGCTTGTATTTCTGATTGTTTTGATCGCATCCCTTCCCAGTATTATCTGGGATTACCTTATGGGTGGAGGCAACGACCCAGCCTTTTCTACCAACAACTCAGCTTCTGTGGTAGTGGCCTACGATGAGCTGACCGATGATGTTACCGCGCAGGTGGATGCCGGTTATGACCAGGCACTGGCCTCGGTAGAAACTATCATCCAGGATGGCGGTTATGATTATGACCTGTCGATGCAGGCGCTGATCAACTACGCGCAAAGTTCTGCAGGTTATGATGTCAGCTATATTCTGGCAGCGTATTCTGCTTCTTTACAGCAGCAGAATACCAGCACTACGGATATGATCAGTAAATTGGGCAGTGTTACGGGCCAAATGTTCCCGATCACATCAGAAGAAAAGGAATTAGAGCGAATAGTTCCAGTTACTTACTCCACCTATAAGGCCACGACCGTTACAGTCGTTACTGCTGTTCAGGTCAATGGTATTGTCAACGGGGTGACCCGGTACACCTATACCACCGAACAGCGGACTTACTATTTACCGGATGAAGTCAAGGAGTCCGAAACAGCGATCACAGTACCCAAGTACAAGGCTGTGACGGTTTCGGTGCCAACCTATTCTAATGGGTCAATTTCCGGCACAAGGAGCGCCACCTACTATGAAGCAGATGGCGAGGAGACCCTCGAACCCACTACTGAGATCATCAAGTATGTGGAATGCACCATTCACCCCTTTGACAACAGCGTGATTGCAAGCGCATTTGGCGTTGATATGTCCGCCCAGTATCCCGGAGCGACCATCACTTATGGTGAGGTCACCCAGAATATGGCCAA
>JAFQHF010000008.1 GCA_017398105.1 Oscillospiraceae bacterium
CAGCTTCCAGTTGGAGCCACGGCGCTTATCGCGGCGGGCCTTGGACACTTTACACTTAGGGACAGCCATGGTGACACCTCCTTGGTCAAACTGCTTTTAACAGCATAATTGGATTTACTTCTCAAGAAGCTGCTTCAAAGCAGCAAATCGGGGATCGAGCTCCTTCTGGCAATTGCAGGGACCGTCATTGAGATTCTTGCCACAGCGGTGGCAGAGTCCCTTGCAGTCCTCCTTGCACAGCAGCTTGGAATCCAGATTCAGGACAAAGACTGTCCGCACAATATCATCCAGATCGGCGCTGTCTCCCTCCAGAGGGAATACCCACTCATCTTCGTTCTCTTCGTTGGCCATTTCCGTAACCAGCACCACATCGATGGGAATGTTTACATCCCGGTCGAAATCAGATGCGCAGCGGTCACAGATGCCGTGGATGCAGGTGGTAATGGAACCTGTCATCACCAGAACACCGGCGGTGTTCCGAACCGTACCCTCAGCCAGAACAGGCTCGGACACGGGATAGCTGACGCCGTAGCAAAGATCACGCAGATCCACGCTGGTGGAAAAGGTGACCGATGCGCCGGGACAGTCAATGATCTTGGAAAGTCCTAACAGCATACTTTTCCCCCTTCTCACAGTCGTGCCTAGATATTATATAGGGTAATTCACAATTTGTCAAACACTTTTTTTACAAAATCTTTGGAAATCTGCAAGAAAAAACACAGCATCTTGTGGTGCGCAGTATCGGATGGGAGAAATGCGGCTGTTCTAAACAGCCGGGGCGGGACATACCCTGTGATAAACCCATGGCAGGAAGGTTACCTGCCGGAACAGGAGGCTGCTATGGATACGATCTATCAGGATATTGCCTGCCGGACGGGCGGGAATGTGTATATCGGCGTTGTGGGCCCGGTGCGTACCGGAAAGTCTACGCTGGTCAAACGAATTATGGAAGAACTGGTGATTCCGGGAATTTCCGATCCGTACCGGAAGGAGCGGGCCCGGGATGAGCTGCCCCAGAGCGGTTCCGGGAAAACCATCATGACCTCGGAACCGAAATTTGTGCCGGAGGAAGCGGTGGAGATCTCGCCGGACGGTATGGCGAAACTCCGGGTTCGGCTTATCGATTCCGTGGGATATATGGTAGACGGCGCCGTGGGCGCGGAGGAGGACGGCACAGCCAGAATGGTCACGACACCCTGGTATGACCATGAAATTCCCATGACCCAGGCTGCGGAGCTGGGGACGAAAAAGGTGATGGAGCAGCATGCATCCATTGGTCTGGTGGTAACCACGGACGGTACGGTGACGGATATTCCCCGGGAAGCCTATCGGGAGGCAGAGCGGAAAGCGATCCAGGATATGCAGAAAACAGGTAAGCCTTTCCTTATTATAATAAACTCACGCAATCCGGCAGGGGAGGCGGCAAAGACTGTTCACAGGGAGATCCTGAAAGAGCATGGACTGGAGGCAATGACTGCGGACTGTCAGGCCTTGGATCTTGAGGGGATTGCGCAGCTTCTGAAGGCGCTGCTGTACACCTTCCCCATGCAGGAGCTTCGTGTATTTCTGCCCCGGTGGATGGATGCCCTGGAAGAGGAGCATCCGGTCAAAGCGGCACTGTACCAGGCCCTGCGGCAGAGCGCGGAAGCGATCGGCACGCTGGGGCAGGCCCGGGAGGTTCTCAGCGGCCTGGGAGAACTGGAGCAGGTGCAGGAGATTGCTGTCCGGGATGCAGATCTGGCAGACGGAACGATCGGCTGTACCATCGCTCTGCCGGAGGGGCTGTATTATGAGATCCTGAGCAGCAAAGCGGGGCTTACCATTGAAAATGATGCCCAGCTGCTGGCACTGCTGATGGAGCTTGCCAGGATCAAGCAGGAGTATGACCGGATTGCGGACGCCCTGTCCAGTGTAAAAGCCACTGGCTACGGTGTGGTGCGGCCATCGGCGGAGGAAATGAAGCTGGAAAAACCGGAGATCGTCCGAAAGGGCGGTGCCTATGGCGTAAAGCTGAAGGCCGGTGCGCCTTCTATCCATATGGTGCGGGTGGATGTGGATACGGAGATCAGCCCTATGGTGGGGGATGAAAAGCAGTCACGGGAGCTGATCAGCCAGCTGGCAGGGGAGGACCCGGAAAAACTGTGGCAGAGCAATATTTTCGGAAAATCCGTGTATGATATGATCCAGGAGGGCCTGACCGCAAAACTGCTGGGCATGCCGGAGGAGGTTCGGGGGAAATTCCGGGGAACGCTGACAAGAATTGTCAACGAGGGTGCCACGGGATTGATCTGTCTGATTTTGTAAGGGAATCTTGACATCCTTCTTTGCAGCCGATACAATAAAAGAAAACACAAAGGAGGATCTTACTATGTCCGTTACCATTGAATACCTGTGGAAAGACCGCAAACGTTATTTGGGTCTGCCCCTGAGCTTTACCCGCTATTCCCTTTCGGAAGACCGGCTGTTTACCTCCGTGGGATTTCTGAATATCAAGGATGATGAGATCCTTCTGTATCGGGTTCGGGATATTGACACCAGCCGCAGTCTGTGGCAGCGGCTGTTCGGCGTGGGTACTGTGACGGTGGTATCCTCCGACAAGACCATGCCCAATCTGGTGCTGAAGAATATCAAAGACCCGGTATTCGTAAAGGAACTGATCCACAAGCAGGTGGAGGAGACCAAAATCAAGCGCCGGGTCCGCTTCGGGGAGATCATGACCACCGATGCCGACGCAGACGGCATTGATGATGAGATGGATGATGATGTGTGATTTGATCGCAGGGCGGGATGATTTCCGCCCTGCTTTTTTATGGAGGGAGGGAACCGGATGCTTGACGGGATAATGATCTGGATACTGCGGCTTGCATGCTATGGTACGCAGCTGGCGGGACTGGCTGGGGTTGCCTGGGGACTGGCAAGGCTGGCGGTTCGAAAGAAAACCGAAAAGACGGTACCCTGCACGGTTCTGATCCTGCTGATGGAAATCCTGCTGGTCTTCCATATTGCGTACCATCCGGCGGTCGTTGTGCCGGAGGAATATGAAGGCTATGTTTCCAGAGAGGAGATTGTCTCTTACAGCGCCGGATTCTACTCTGCCAATATCCCGATTTTTCCTGTCTGCGCCAGTGTGACCTATGCAGATGAAAATCGCACGGAGTTTACGATCTATTATCTGTTCTGGGGCAGCGTGGAAATGAGCCTTTCTGAAGATGGGGCCAATATGGACAGGCCGCTGATGATTTCATAAATTCTTAAGAAAATAACATTACATAACGCTTTACCTGAAGGGAAAAACGTGGTAAACTATAAAATACTTTGCAAAAACTCAGGGGGCGCAACATGAAACTGCCGCAGGGTAAAAAAATCAGATGGGATTATGTGAAACTGGCCTTTGCCATTCCCTTTGTGGGAATGCTGTTTGTCATGCTTATCAGCAAATATGAGCCCTTCGGCAAGTATTCCATGCTGTATTCGGATATGTATCACCAGTACTATCCCTTCTTTGTGGAGTTCCGCAATGCCATCCGAAGCGGTGACGGACTGCTGTATACCTGGAGCGTGGGTCTGGGCATGGATTATCTGGGCCTGATCTCCTATTATCTGGCGTCGCCGCTGAATCTGCTCAGCGTGATCGTGCCGGAAATGTGGCTGCTGGAATATTTTTCTCTGCTGGTGCCGGTGAAGCTGGGCCTTGCGGGTGCCTTTTTTGCATATTTCCTGAAAAAGCTCTTTGGCAAGGATGATCTGTCCATTTCCGTGTTCGGCGGCTTTTACGGACTGTGCGCCTGGGCTCTGGGCTTTCAGTGGAATATCATGTGGCTGGACTCCTTTGCACTGCTGCCGCTGGTGGCGCTGGGAACGGTGTATCTGCTGCGGGATAAAAAATTCGTGCTGTATACCCTGAGCCTGTTCCTGTCGATCTTTGCCAATTACTATATCGGCCTGTTTACCTGCATCTTTGTTTTCCTGCTGTTCTTTGTGTATCAGATCTGCCGCTGGGGCAGCTGGAAAAAATTCTTCCTGGATCTTTGCCGGATCGCCCTTTTCTCAGCACTGGCCATCGGCATGACAGCGATCCTGGAACTGCCTGCTCTGGCAGCTTTGCAGACGACACAATCCAGTGTCAACAAATTCCCCACATCCTTCCGGCTGAATATCACATCGGATCATACCATCCGGGGCCTGCTGGATGCCATGCGGCAGGTGGCGGGCAATATGGGCGGCTCCATCAAGCCGAATTTCAAGGAAGGCCTTCCCAATGTCTACTGCGGTATCATCAGTGTGTATCTGATGTTTCTGTACCTGGCATCCGGAGAGATCCGGCTGCGGGATAAGATCTGCGCCGTGGGACTGCTGCTGTTCTTCAATGTCAGCTTCATTATCCGGCAGCTGGACTATATCTGGCACGGCTTCCACTTTACCAATATGATCCCGTACCGCTTCAGCTTCCTGTACAGCTTTGTGGTGCTGTATATGGCCTACAATGCCTGGCTGCTGCGCCGGAAATTTTCCACCAGAAAGCTGCTGGGTGCGGGTCTCCTGGCTGCGGCGGTGCTGGCCTGTTCTGAGGAGCTGACCGCAACCGTTCCGCTGGAGCTGGGTCCCTGGGAAGCGGATATTCCGCTGTACTTTATCTATAATCTGACCTTCCTGGTTTTGTATATGCTGGCCATGATGGTGGGCAACATCCGGGAAACGCTTCCGGAGGATGCCACGGAAAAGCAGCTGGCGGCAGCCAGGGCGGAGCAGGCAAGAAACCGGCGCCGGGCTAGCTGGCTGGTGCTTACCGTCATGGGTGTGGAGCTGATCGCCAATCTGATCTGCTTCGGTCTGTACTTTACCGGCACCGGTGTGTCCAACTATCCCAAGGGCACAGAAAAAACCGCTTCCGTGATCCGGTACATGAAGGAACGGGAGAAGGGCAACCTGTTCTACCGGGCGGAAACCACCCATTCCCAGACCCTGAATGATGGTGCCCTGAACAATTACAACGGCGTTTCCGCCTTTACCAGCTCTGCCAATGTGAAAACCACATTGTTTATGCAGTCTCTGGGCTACGGTGCCAAGAATACCTATAACCGGTATCTGTTCGAAGAAAGCTCGCCGGTTGCCAATCTGTTCCTGGGATTAAAGTATATGCTGGAGCGGGACGGAAAGGATAAGACCAGTACCTTCTTTAAAGATGTGAATACCTTCGGAAATACCACGCTGCTGGAAAATCAGGCCTACCTGCCCCTGGGCTTCCTGGCGGAAAATACGTTGGCGGATGTGGTTTTCGATACGGCCAAGGCGCCCTTTACCTTCCAGAATGAGCTGTTCACCGGCGCCACCGGTATCAGCGGAAATGTCTGGCGTGTGCTTCCCGGTGAATATCTGAATCTGTCGGCCACAGACCTGACCATTCTGGAAAGCAGCGGCGGATACTGCAAATACAGCGAGACCAAACAGAATTCCAGCGTGACATACAGCTATACAGCTCCCTGGGATGGCTTTATGTGCATCCATCTGAATTTGCCCAAACGAAATGATTACTACGTCAGCATCAATGGGACGGAGCTGTACAAGGAGACCATCAGTCTGCCTCAGATGATCGCGGTGGATGATGTGGCGGCCGGTGATCAGATTGATATCCGGATCGTCTGCGATGCCGGAGAAAACAGCACCATGACGGTTAATGCGGCCATTCTGGATCACGCGGTGTTCCGGCAGGGCTATGAGATCCTGAACACATCCACTCTGGAACTGACGGAGTTTGAATCCACCCGTCTGGAAGGCACCATCGCCTGTGACCGGGAGGGACTGCTGTATACCTCTATTCCTCAGAACGGAAACTGGCATGTTAGCGTCGATGGCAGGGAAGCAGAGACGATCCTTGTGGGAGACTGCATGACGGCAGTGCGTCTGAATGAGGGAACCCATCTTGTTTCCTTTGAATACCGCAACGGGGCATTCTCCCTGGGCTGGAAGATCACTCTGGGCTGCGCAGCGGTGTTCGGGATTCTGATATGGGTGATCTATAAGCCGGAATTCCCTCCGAAAACCCAAAAAACAAAAAAGAAAAAGCATTCCAGGAAGGGAAAATACCAGAGATAAAAAAGGAGGAGCGGTTATCGCTCCTCCTTTCAGCGTGTCGATAAACCTTCTGGCGCGGTAGCGCCTAAGGCTCCCTCAGATGAGGGAGCTGTCAGCGAAGCTGACTGAGGGAGAGAAAAAGTTTCAAGTATCACAATTTATTTTAGATTTTCAAAACTTTTAGGTTCTCTCCCCCAGTCACGGCTCCCGCCGTGACAGCCCCCTCTCAGAGGGGGCCTGCGCGCTAACATACCTTTTTCGACACGCAAAAGGAGGAGCGGTTATCGCTCCTCCTTTTGCAGTATTTCCAGCGTAAGTGCGTCAGATTCTCCCCGGAAAAACAGATCCAGAACCTTCTGAAACAGAAAATCCCGGCTGACTGCATAAAACAGTGTCATACAGGAACACAGCTTCATGCTGTCGGTATAGCCGAAAATCCTCTGTGCATCCCGGCAGTCCTGAAAAATCAGGGCATACGTGATTTCACGAAGCCTGGAACCCAAAACCGGATGCTTCAGGTAGGCTTCTGCTTCTGCCCGGTCTCGAATGGCATAGTATCGGGCAGTGTCGCTGTATCCCAAACCGTGAATCTGCGGGAAAATATACCACATCCAGTGACTCAGCTTCTGCCCTTTCCGTACTTCCTGTAAAGCGCGGGAATAGACATGCTCCTGCGCCTGCAGAAAACGATCAAGCGTATGGTCCATGATCCATCACTTTCCTTACTATATAATAATATAGAATCAGAGTGCCTCTGCAATGGTGCCGCCGCCGATGACCATGTCACCGTCATACAGTACAACTGCCTGCCCCGGCGTTACTGCCCGCTGGGGAGCATCAAATTCCACCCGGGCAGCGCCGTTTTCCTCCGGGTATACAGTGGCAGGCTGTTCCGACTGGGAGTGGCGGGTTTTTGCGGTGACCCGCAGCGGCTGCGTCAGATCAGGGAAGGGAAGCCAGTTCCAGTCCCTTGCACGCAGGGCAGGGGAGAACAGAGCCTCGTTGGGGCCTACGGTCACGGTATTTGCATTCATATCTTTTTTGCAGACGTATACAGGAGCGCCCAGGGCAATGCCCAGTCCCTTGCGCTGACCCTTTGTATAGCGGACTGCACCCCGGTGCCGCCCGACCACATTTCCTTCCAGATCCAGATAGTCTCCGTCGGGATAGGTTTTTCCGGTATAACGTTCCAGAAAAGCGGCGTAATCCCCATCTGGCACGAAGCAAATATCCTGGCTGTCTCGTTTTCTGGCATTCAGGAAACCGTTTTCTTCTGCGATGGAGCGAACCTCTGCCTTGGAAAGGCCGCCCAGAGGAAATAGAATGTGGGAGAGCTGATGCTGGGTAAGACCTGCCAGAAAATAGGTCTGGTCCTTACTTTTGTCGGCAGCTTTATATAAAAGGTATCTTCCTGTGGTCTCATCCCGGCAAATCCGGGCATAGTGGCCGGAAATCACATAGTCAAATCCCATTTCCAGAGCCTTGTCCAGCATGGCGCCGAATTTCAGGTGCCGGTTGCAGCAGATGCAGGGGTTGGGGATCAGGCCCGACTCATAGGCGCAGACAAAATCGGAGATCACAGTTTCTTCGAACTCTTTTTGAAAGGGGAGGATCTGATGATCGATGCCAAGCTTTCGGGCAACGGCCAGGGCATCCAGCGCATCGTCGGCACCGCCGCAGGCATAATTATGGAGCCGCATGGTGCAGCCAACACAGAAGAATCCCTGCTTCTGCGTTAAAAATGCGGCAACGGAGCTGTCAACACCGCCGCTCATACCAATGAAAGCTTTTTTTTGTGCCATTGTGCAATCCTCCTGAACCTGTTGCTTCGAGTATAGCAATCCACCCCGGGAAAGTCAATGCCGAAATCCTGCCAGTCAGCAAAGACACGAAAAGTTACAGAAAAAAGAAATAGGTTCGTTGGAATTACCAAAAATGCTGTGCAAAATGTGTACAACCTGTTAATAAACGGCGGAATCGTAACAAAGCGGGAAAATAATTTGTAACAAAAATGTAATTATTTTTCAAAAAGGTATTGCATTTTGTAAACAGGTCTGTTATAATACCGTTACTTACAAAAGATAAAAGGAGTAAGAGCTATGAAGAAGAGAATTGTATGCGTATTACTGACTCTGATCATGCTGATGAGCCTGCTGCCCGTTTCTGCGTCTGCAGCCAGCCGCTCTGTCAGCGAGAATGCAATCACGATTTTGAAGCAGCTGGAAGGCTATACCACTGCCTGCGCCGGTAAGGGCAGCACCTTTGGTTACGGCACCATCTGCACCAAGAAGGAAGCACACACCTACCATTCCGAAAAGGAAGCAGACGCTGCGCTTCGTGAAGCCCTGAAGGATCTGGACAAGGCTGTCAACAGCTTCTCCTCCAGCAAGGGCGCTGCCCTGACTCAGGGCCAGCACGATGCTCTGGTTCTGTTCTCCTTTGAAAACGGCACCGCATGGACCACCGGCACCGGTGATCTGCAGGCTGCTGTTGTCAACAAGCTGACCGGCAGCGATTTCCTGAACGCCATCTGCCGCTGGGATGCCAGTGTCAATGACGACAGCCGCAGAATGATCGAGGCCAACATGTACCTGAACGGCGTGTACAACAGCACCCGTCCTTCCAACTACATCCGGGTTCGCTATGATGCCAACGGCGGCAGCCTGAACGGCAGCTCCGAATATCAGTATTATGATGTGGCCTCCAAGCCCGCACCTCACCTGGTGCCCTTCATGGATCATTATAATACCTTCACCGGCTGGTACATTACCGATCCCAATTCCTACGCACATAACGTCCAGGTCACCAAGCTGACCGCTGATTTCCATAATACGACCCTGACCGCACACTGGGCATACATTTACGGTGAGCCCGGCGATGTCACCGAGGGCTACTCCATCCCCAAGGCTGAGATCGCATCTCAGATCGTCTACAAGTACAACTCCACCAAGCAGGAGTTTGAGAAGATCAGCAGCACCACTGCAAACGATCTGCTGTTCGAAGGCATCCTGTATGCTGACAGCGTGCACATCGGTGAAGACGGCATCAAGTGGGCAAGAGCCCAGGGCACTGACTACTGGGTAAAGGTAAAGGGCACCGGCTCCAAGGCCACTGCTGATGCAGATGCCAACATTGCCTACATCGATGTTACCGTTACCGTTACCAACTCCCGCGTGAATATGCGTGTCAACGCAAGCACCAGCAGCCGTCAGAACGGCTCCTACAAGAAGGGCGACAAGGTCCGCATCATCAACACCGCCAACGGCAGCGGCCTGCTGTGGGGCCAGGTTGCAGCTTCTGCCACCGACAATACGCCCATCGGCTGGATCGCTCTGATGTACACCAACTTCGAGTCTGTCCGGGATTCTCAGGAAGCTACCACTCCTGTCAATAACTCCATTGCCATTGCCAAGGCAACCATTACCTACAACGGCTACGTCAATGTCCGCAGCGATGCCGGCATGGACAACAAGATCGTCAGCGCCCTGCCCTTCGGCACGGAAGTTGACATTTACGAGACCAAGTTCGTCAACGGTCAGGAATGGGGCCGCTGCAACGCCGGCTGGTTCAGCCTGAAGTACGCAAGCGTTGAGCGCCTGAAGACCGACAACAGCTATAAGACCGACGTGGGCTTTACCTCCTATGTCTTTACCGGTACCCTGGAGCACCAGCAGCTCTATGTTGCTCCCGGCGGCGATCCCATCAACAGCTGGCTGCGCATTGATCCCAATGTTACCGTTACCAACCTGGTTGAAAAGGACGGCATCACCTGGGGCAAGATTCCCGAAGGCTGGGTCAAGGTCTCCTATGATGACGGTTCCGTGGCTGATGTAAGACTGGACAGCGCAAAGTATCTGGTTTCTGCAGAGAGCCTGACCGTCCGCGAAGCTCCCAATACCGCAGCTCCCCGCGTGAATACCGTTTCTCTGGTGAAGAACGTTGAGTTCTTTGTCAACGTACACAAGCAGGTCGTTGTCTCCGGTGACAGCATCTGGGGCTATGCCACCAAGGCCGGCGAAGATGCAGGCACCAGCAGCTACTACGGCTGGGTCAACCTGGCAAACAAGTATGTTACCCGCAACGGCATCCCCGCTGTGGACGGCGGCAATGATGCAGCTTCTTCCACTGCAATGATGGCTACTGTCGTTGGCACCAACAGCGTTAAGGTTCGAATCACCGGCGCTACCTACGGCAAGCAGATCGGCACTCTGTCCATGGGCACTACCGCTGCCATCATCGAAGAGAAGGACGGCTGGTACAACCTGGATATCGATGTGGACGGCAACCCCGAAACCGGCAGCTGGGTCTCCGGCAAGTACCTGGATATCCATCAGGGCACTACCGGCGGCACTTCCTCCGATAACGTCGCCAACGGCGGCAGCACCTCTTCCAACGGCGCGGTTGAGACCGGCCTGGGCATCGTTGCCAACACCTACGCAGGCGTAAATGTCCGTACCGGCGCAGGCACCGGCTATGCTTCCAACGGCAAGCTGCTGCCCGGCACCACTGTTGAAATCATGGAAGTCGTCACCAAGGGCGCATCCAAGTGGGGCCGTACCGCTCAGGGCTGGGTCTGCATGGACTACATCACCATGATCTCCACCTATCCCGTTGCAGGCAGCACTGCTTCCGGCAACACCTCCGGTACTACCGGCAGCACCAGCACCGGCAGCACTGTGACCTCCAGCGAACCCGCAATCTACACCGGTACCGCCAATGGCACCGTTGAGGTCTACAAGACCACTTCCCGTAATTCTGAGGTTGTCCGTACTCTGTCTGACGGCTCTCCCGTCACCATGCATGAGATCCTGACCGTCTCTGAAGATGTTACTACCAATACTTCTACCGATAATGGCGGTTCCGTGACCACCACTCAGAAGGTTACTTCCTACTGGGCCCGCGTCAACGACGGCTACATCTACGCTCCCGGCGAAAATATCAACCTGGACACCGTGGACGAGCATACCTACACCATGACCGGTTCCAACTCCCTGAACGTCCGCAACAATCCCGGCACCAGCGGCACCAGTGTCCTGTTCAAGCTGGAAAAGGGCGACCAGGTCAAGGTCACCCAGCTGAAGATCGTCAACAGCGGCATCTGGGGCTTCATCGAGTGCGATAAGGGCACCGGTTGGGCAAGCCTGTCCTACATGACCAAGGGCGCTGTTACCATCCAGCCCGAAACTCCCGCTCCTGAAACCACGCCTGTGGTTCCCAACACTCCCGCACTGGGCAACGGCAGCAATGTCGGCGGCTTCGTGACCAACACCAGCGGCTACCGCTACACCGGTAAGGTCATCCGTGCCAATGAAGTGAACGTGCGTGCAACTCCCTCCACCTCCGCGTCCAAGACCACCACTCTGTCCAACGGCCAGGCTCTGGTGATCTACGAAACCACCACTGCTGAGAACATGGCCTGGGGCCGCTGCGATGCAGGCTGGGTCTACCTGTACTACGTAGACCTGACCCCCGTGGTCAACGGCGCTGTGGATGCCCGTGTTGTCTACAATGAGAACACCATCATCTACACCGATGTCAATGGCTCCGGCGTGGCCGGCACTTACGCAAGAATGTCTGTCATCGATATCTACGAGATCGTTGGCAAGATGGCCCGCACCGAACTGGGCTGGGTCAACACCGACAACCTGCTGTAATCCCAATTCCAAAAACACCACGGGTTACCCCGTGGTGTTTTTGACTGTAGAAAGAGGCTTCGCAGAATTTGCCGCGGCAGCGGAAAACCTATTTCAATTATTTTTGGCCGCGGCGTGTACGTGGACAAAAATACATCTCAGGCTGCAAGTGTGCGAGTTGTGCGCGCAGCAGACTGCAGAAAACTGGCGGAAAGCCCCGAAGGGGATTTTCGACACGCTGAAACACCACGGGTCGCCCCGTGGTGTTTTTTTGCTTGCAAGGCTTCCTGTGTTATGCTATGATATCCGAAATAACGAAACGGAGGAATTCCTATGAGCAGAGCAGATGAACTTTATAAGCAGACGTGCCGGAAAATTCTGGAGGAGGGCTTTTCTGATGAAGGGCTGGATGTCCGGCCCAGGTGGGCGGACGGAACGCCTGCCCATACCATCAAGACCTTCGGCGTGGTAAACCGCTACAACCTGGCAGAGGAGTTTCCTATCATGACCCTGCGGCGCACCTACTGGAAAAGTGCGGTGGATGAGCTGCTGTGGATCTGGCAGAAGAAATCCAACCGGATCTGCGACCTGGGCAGTCATGTCTGGGATGAGTGGGCAGGGGAGGACGGCACCATCGGCAAGGCTTACGGCTATCAGCTGGGAATCAAGCACCACTATAAAGAGGGCGACATGGATCAGGTGGACCGGGTGCTGTATGACCTGAAGCACAATCCTGCTTCCCGCCGGATTCTGACCAATATTTATAATTTCGAAGATCTGCATGAGATGAACCTGTATCCCTGCGCCTATTCCATGACCTTCAACGTCACCGGAAATAAGCTGAATGCCATTTTGAATCAGCGCTCTCAGGACATGCTCACCGCCAACAACTGGAATGTGGTGCAGTATGCGGTGCTGACGCATATGATGGCTCAGGTTTCCGGACTGGAGGTGGGCGAGTTTGTCCACGTGATCGCGGACTGCCATATCTATGACCGGCATATTCCCGCAGTGAAGGCTATGCTGGAGCTGGAAGGCTTTGAGGCACCCAAGTTCAGAATGGATGAAAGCATTACCGATTTCTATGCCTTCACCAAGGACTCCTTCAGGATGGAGGATTATAAATTCCACCCCTTTGGGTTTGAAATTCCTATGGCGATTTGAGGTGGCAATATGGAACTGATTGTAGCGGTATATGATGACTGGGGTATCGGACGGGACGGCACACAGCCGATTGCCCTGTCTGCAGACAGGAAATTTTTCCGGGAGATGACCCGGGGGTGCATGGTGATTGCAGGCCGGAAAACCATTGCGGATTTCCCGGGACAGAAGCCTCTGCCTGGCCGCGTAAATGTGGCGCTGACCCGCAGTGCAAAAGAAATCCCCGGATTCACCGTTTGTACCAGCCCGGAGGAAGCTGTTGCGCTGGCAAAGATGGCGGAACGGGCCATGGTCATCGGCGGCGGCAGTATTTACCGGCAGATGCTGGCGTTTTGCGATACTGCCTATATTACCAAAGTCCATGTGACGCCGGAATCGGATACCTATTTTCCGGATCTGGATGCGGATGAGAATTGGTACATCGCGGAAACTCTGCAGCAGGGTGAAGAAAACGGCATTTCCTATGAAATGCTGCTGTACAAAAGAAAGTAATCGGAAGGTATTTCCAGCGAACAACAGGAACCGGAGGAACTGCTGGCGGAATGGACGTTTGGTCTCATTCCCGGGCAGATCCTCCGGTTATTTTCGTATTGGGTTGGCTGCGTTATACAAACAGCAAAGACAGCATGTTGAAGATTCCCAGTGCAGTCATGGCGAGAATGCCTGTATTGGTGAAGAAGCATTTCAGACACCGACGGTCGATCCATTCGCTTTGCTGATACGCCCGGATTTCCCTTCGCTTCAGTATCAGAAGAATCGCGGCCACCACAGTAAAACCACCGAAAATTATGGTGTTCAGTGTATAATAGACCGCATCCGGCAAGCCTGCTGTCAGGCGTGTGAACAGGTCTGCCAGCACCAGATTGTTGAACATGTGCAGAAGAATCGACCAGCGGATAGAGTATTCCGCTGCCAGATAGCCGAGCACCAGACCCATCAGGACGGCATATGGCGTCTGCAGCAAATTGCCGTGGAACAGACCGAACAGGATCGCGGAGCACACGATCGCAAACCGCTTTCCATAGGGCTTCAGACTGCGCAGCACATAGCCCCGGAACAGGATTTCTTCCGCAATGGGGGCGAGGAAGGATGCATACAGGAACATACTGAAGGTATCCGAGTCGCCGGAGACCGCTTCCAGCATCTCCATGGCCGATAAGCCAAACTGATTCAGAACCATCTCCAGCACGGAAACCCAAATGCTGTTCACAACCTGGGCACCAATACAGAAGCTTACCATACAGAAGAATATGAAAGGCTCCATGTTCTTGTCCCGGGCAAGGATTTCCTCTTTCCAGTATTGGCTGCCTTTCCAGGCAAGCAGGATGATGACTCCCGCCAGGATCGTCAGATTGTAGGGCCAGGCGTTGCCAAGAATGGCATCCATATCCAGCTGCCCGCTGAAATTCCCAAGCTTCCAGGATTGGAGCGTTTGCACTGCCATATCCAGATACATTCCCGCAAGGGTCAGCACATTCATCAGGATATAATAGGCCATCAGCACCCAGCCCACTTCCGTGAACCGGCGGCGCAGCCATTTGTTGATCTGTTTATCGGTCATAGGCAACCCCCAGAATGGCTTCCGCCGTCATGATGCCGTCAATGGCAGCCGACATGATGCCGCCGGCATAGCCCGCGCCTTCTCCGCAGGGGTACAGGCCCCGAATTCTGGCCTGACGGGTATCATCCCGGAGAATCCGGACAGGGGAGGAGCTGCGGGTTTCCGGTGCCGTCATCACGGCATCTGCTGCGGAAAAGCCCTTGAGCTTACCATCCAGCAAAGGCAGCGCCTCTGCAATGGCACCGGTAATGTTTTCCGGCAGAACCTGGTGCAGATCGCACCAGACTACACCGGGACGGTAGGTGGGCCCAATGGAGCCGGCACCGGTGCTGGGCTTTCCGTTCAGAAAATCCCCCACCAGCTGGGCGGGCGCACGATAGCTGCCGCTGACATGGTACGCCCTTTCCTCAATCTCCCGCTGCCACTGCATACCGCCCAAGGCACCTTCGTAAGGGAACTGGGCAGGATTCACCGTTACCAGCAGGGCAGCATTGGCGTTCTCTCCATCCCGGTCTGCGTTGCTCATGCCGTTGGTGACGATTCGGCCTTCCTCGGAAGCTGCTGCCACTACATGACCGCCGGGGCACATGCAGAAGGTATATACCGTGGAATTGTCCAGATGCTGCACCAGCTTATAATCTGCGGGGGGCAGCACCGGACTGACCATACCATACTGGCTTTCGTCAATGGTGGTCTGCTTATGCTCAATGCGGACACCCATGGCAAAAGGCTTGGGCTCCATGGGAATTCCGGAAGCATTCAGCATTTCAAAGGTATCTCTTGCGCTGTGGCCAATGGCCAGCACCGCTGCATCGCATTCGATGATTTCTCCATTTTCCAGCTTCACACCGGTGAGCTTCTCCCCATCCATGCACAGGCCCGTTACCTGAGTGTTGAACCGAATCTCACCGCCTAAAGCGATGATCCGCTGCCGGAGATTCTGCACTACATTAAGCAGCACATCGGTACCCACATGGGGTTTTGCGTCATAGAGGATGTCTTCCCGGGCACCGGCTTTCACAAACTGCTCCAGAATCCAGCCGATTCTGGGATTGTTCACGCCGGTGTTCAGCTTGCCGTCGGAAAAGGTGCCAGCACCGCCTTCACCGAACTGAACATTGCTTCGGGTGTCCAGTTCGCCGGTTTCGAAGAATTTCTGCACCTTCTCATGGCGGCTGGCGGCATCCTCACCCCGTTCCAGAACCAGAGGCTTCCAGCCTGCCATGGCAAGGATCAGAGCTGCAAACATACCAGCCGGACCGAAGCCGATGACCACGGGGCGTTTTGCGTTGAAGGGGATATTTTTTGGGGCTTTATAGTAGGAAACTGGTGCAATGGTGGCCCGTTTGCAGCCGCTTTGCTTTAGGATTCGCTTTTCGTTGCCGTCCACTGCCACATCGATGGTGTAAATGATCCTGATGTCTGGTTTTTTCCGGGCATCCACACTGCGGCGGACGATCCTGAGCTGGCGGATCTTGGAATTGGAAATGTGCAGCATCTGGGCTGCTTCAAACTGCAGCTGATGGGCGTTATGCTCCGGTGGGAGCGGAATATCCCGTAATCTGATCATAGTATTCCTCCTGCATGGTGTCCTGCCAGACGGCCGGAGCTCCATGCCCATTGTAGATTATAGCCGCCGCAGTCTCCGTCCACATCCAGCACCTCTCCGCAGGCGTACAGGCCGGGAACGATGCGGCTTTCCATGGTTGTATTGTCAAATTCCTTTGTCACGATGCCGCCTGCAGTCACCTGGGCAGAGTCCATGCCCATGGGCTCCGTCAGAGTCACATCAAAGGCTTTTACCGTCCCGGCAAGCAGCTCCAGGTCATAATCGGAAATTTCTGATACCATTCGGTTTGCGGAAATGCCCACAGCCTGAGTCAGTACCCGGCCCAGACGGTTATGGAGAATGCCTGTCAGAAGTTCCGAAGCAGGCAGACTGGTGGTTTTTCTGCGGAGCAGCTCCTTCATCAAATCCGCTTCCTCAATTTCCGGAAGGAAGTCCAGCCGGCACAGCCATTCGCCGCTGCCCTGGCAGGCATCCCGGGAAATCTCGAAAATCACCGGGCCGGACAGACCGTATTCCGTAAACTGCAGCTCTCCCGTACTTTCCGTGAGAACAGCACCGTTATGGACAATGGCCGCATGGCAGTTGGCACGGACACCCTTCAGTCCCGTGACTCCGCCCCAGGCGGATTTCAGCTGTACCAGGGTGGGCCGCAGCTTGGTGCATTTATGTCCCAGAGACCGCAGCAGCTTGTAGCCTGCCATGGTGCCGCCCAGCTTTGTGCCGGCCAGACCGCCGCAGGCGATGATGAGTTTTTCGCATTCCACAGTCTCATCTCTGGATTCCACCCGGAAACCGGAGGCGGTTTTCTTCACCTTTTCCGCTTCAAAGCCCAGTTTTACCGTAATATTCGGCTTCTCCAGAGCAAACCGCAGCACATCCACCACGGAGTTGGCCTGATCAGAGTATGGATATACCCGTCCGGAGTTTTCCGCTACGGTAAACAGCCCCATGGAGCGGAACCAGGAAAGTGTTTCCTCCGGGCCGAATTGCCCGATGGCAAATTCTGAAAAGGCCACATCGTCCCCATGATAGCCGCCCCGGACCGCATGGAGGTTTGTCAAATTGCACCGGCCATTTCCCGTGGCCTGCAGCTTCCGGCCCACCCGGGCCTGCCGCTCCATCAGGATGACCTGAATTTTCTCATTTTCCGCCGCAGTCAGGGCCGCAGCCATACCGGAAGCGCCGCCGCCGATGATTCCTATAACCATAGTTTCGTCCTTTCCGCATACTTCCCATTATATTTTCATCATTATACCCCATAAATCCAATTCACACAAGAAAAACTTCTTTTCAGTTGGGAAAAGATATGCTATAATGCTTTCTGGTGATAGAATGGATCGCAATAACATTGAAAAAATAGCCCGGACACCGGAGGACAGGCTGCTGCTGGCAAAGCTGTGGGATAAGATCAACGCAGGCATGCGAAAGAATATTCCTGCCCATACCAGTTTTCTGTCTCCCAGAGAGCTGGAACTGGCAAAATATCTCTTTGGGGAACCGGAGGGCCTGTATGCTTTTGGCGGTTACGGGGATGCGGAGCGGAAAATGCTTATCTATCTTCCTGAGTATCTGGAAGAATCCGCTCTCTATGAAGAGGACAGTCCCTGCATCTGTCTGCGAGCTTCCTTTTATCAGGAGGACAGTCCCAATCACCGGGATTTTCTGGGGGCTCTGATGGGCGCCGGGATCGGACGGGAAACGGTTGGCGATATCTGTGTGGGAAATGACAGCTGCGATTTCTTTGTGACGCCGGAAATTGCGCCCTACATCCTGCAGAATTTTACTTCCGCAGGACGGACAAGGCTCCACCTGGAGCAGATTCCGCTGACGGATGCCAATATTCCGGAGCCGGAAGTGAAGGAAATCAGGGACACGCTGGCTTCCCTCCGGCTGGACAGTGTGGTTTCTTCCGGGTTCCGTATTGGAAGAAGTCTGGCAGCCCAGTATATTACGGCAGGAAAAGCCGCCATTGACGGCCTGCCCTGTGAAAAACCGGACAAGCCCATATCCGAAGGAATGAAAATTTCCGTACGCGGCCTTGGAAAAATCAAGCTCCAAAGCGTCAACGGACGCACCAAAAAAGATCGAATTTCGGTGGTGATCCACCGCTATGTGTGAGGTAAATATTATGAACATGAACGAAGTTATCGCCAGAATCAACGAGCTGGCAGCAAAGAACAAGACTGTAGGCCTGACTGATGAGGAGCTGGTCGAGCGCGACAAGCTGAGAAGAATCTACATTGACTCTGTCAAATCCAACCTGGTGGGTCAGCTGGAAAACACCTACATCGTCCGCCCCGACGGCACAAAGCAGAAGGTTCAGCACAAGTAATCATAACCCGGATTGTGCAATTGCCAATCCGGGCTCTTTTTTCCTCTTCCCAAAATCAGAATAATCTGTTATACTGGATAAAATATGTGCATTTGGAGGTAGGATATGTCATTTCTGCCCATCAACAAACAGCAGATGCTGGAACGGGGCTGGGAAAGCTGTGATTTTGTCTATGTTATCGGCGATGCCTATGTGGATCACCCTTCCTTCGGCCACGCCATCATCAGCCGCATTCTGGAAAGCCATGGCTACAGCGTGGGCATTATTTCTCAGCCTGACTGGAAAAATCCCAAATCCATCGATGTCTTCGGCCGTCCCCGGCTGGGGTTCCTGGTTTCCGGCGGCAATATGGATTCCATGGTGAACCATTATTCCGTTACCAAGCATAAGCGAAAGACCGATGCCTTCACCCCCGGCGGTGTCATGGGCAAGCGGCCCGACTATGCCACCATCGTCTACTGCAACCTGATCCGTCAGACCTATCAGGATGTGCCCATTCTCATCGGCGGTATTGAAGCCAGCCTGCGCCGTCTGGGCCATTACGATTACTGGTCGGAGTCCATGCGCCGGTCCATTCTGCTGGACAGCCAGGCGGATCTTTTGATGTATGGCATGGGCGAAAAGTCCATCGTGGAGATTGCCGATGCGCTGAATGCCGGCATGGAGGCAAAGGACATCACCTATATTGACGGCACCGTATTCAAAACTGCGGAGCTGGACGAAAGTCTTCCCACCATCGTTCTGCCTTCCTTTGAGGAGCTGAAAAACAACAAGCGCAAATACGCGGAATCCTTCAAGGTGCAGTACGGCAACTGCGATCCCTTCACAGCCAAGCGGCTGGCGGAGCCCTATGGCAGGGAATACGTGGTTCAGAATCCCCCGCAGAAGCCGCTGACTACGGAGGAAATGGATGCGGTTTACGATCTTCCCTATGAGCGCACCTGGCATCCCAGCTATGCAAAGGCCGGCGGCGTGCCTGCCATTGAGGAAGTGAAGTTCAGCCTGGTGTCCAACCGGGGCTGCTTTGGTGCCTGTTCCTTCTGTGCGCTGACCTTCCATCAGGGCCGGATCATCCAGACCCGCAGCCATGAATCCATCCTGAAGGAAGCGGAAGTCATGGTGAAGGACAAGGATTTCAAGGGCTACATTCATGATGTGGGCGGCCCTACTGCCAACTTCCGCCATCCTGCCTGCGAAAAGCAGCTAAGTAAGGGTGCCTGCGGCGGCCGTCAGTGCCTTTATCCAACGCCCTGTAAAAACATGAAGGCGGATCACTCCGATTATATTGCCCTGCTTCGAAAGCTGCGGAAGATTCCCGGTGTTAAGAAGGTTTTCGTTCGCAGCGGTATCCGCTTTGACTATCTGCTGGCAGACAAAAAGGATACTTTCTTTAAGGAACTGGTGCAGTTTCATATTTCCGGCCAGCTGAAGGTGGCGCCGGAGCATGTGTCAGATGCGGTGCTGTCCCGGATGGGAAAGCCCAGAAATGCGGTTTACAATCAGTTTGTGGACAAGTATTTTGCCCTGAACAGGCAGTACGGCATGAATCAGTATCTGGTGCCCTATCTGATGTCCAGCCATCCCGGCTCTACGCTGAAAGAGGCCATTGAACTGGCGGAATACATCCGGGAAATGGGCTATAATCCGGAGCAGGTCCAGGATTTCTATCCCACCCCGTCCACCTTGTCTACGGTCATGTACTATACCGGCCTGGACCCCAGAACCATGGACAGGGTCTATGTTCCCACGGATCCCCATGAAAAGGCCATGCAGCGTGCGCTGATCCAGTACCGCAATCCCAAGAACTACTACCTGGTTCGGGAGGCCCTTCTGGCAGCCCACCGGGAAGATCTCATTGGTTCCGGCCCCAAATGCCTGATCCGGGCAGTCCCGCCCAAAGCGGGCGGCTGCGGCGCACCTCCTCCCAAGGCACCTGCCAAGGGAAAAACTGCAGTGAAAAAAGCACCTGCAAAACCCGTCACAAAAAAGAATACGGCTCCCCTGAAGGGAAAGCCGAAGAAAATGAGGTAATTATATGAGAATTAACACATGGCCCAAACTGATCGCCGCCCTGCTGGGAATCCTTGTGGGTTTCTACATTACGGATATTTTCGAATTTCTGAAGGGTCTGTTCTGAAAAAACAGCCGCGCAACCAATTGTTGCGCCATGGTTGGTGGAAGCAACCGCGACCTTCTGATACACTTTTGGTGACACAAACCGAAAGGAGTAAGCTGATATGACCGGCAACCAAATCATCACCACCATTTTGTTCAACGGAATGCTTCTGTTTTTCTATGGCATTCCTCTGTATCTGGTTTTTCTGCTGATCAAAGCTCTGCACAAATATCTGCAGTCCGGGGAAGTTCGAAAAGAAAAAGCCGCTGCCTGCAAATCTCTGGGAGAAGCACTGAAGCATCACCGCATCCAGAAGAAAATGACCCAGGAATTCGTGGCGGAACACCTGGGTGTCAGCCGTCAGGCTGTCAGCAAATGGGAGACCGGAAGCTCCGATCCTTCTACCTCCAATCTTCTGGCACTGGCAAAGCTCTACGGTGTCAGTGCAGAAGAACTGCTGCGGGAGGTACAGAATTAAACTGCGGCCCATCTGATACTCTTTTTTATTTAAAATCTTCAATTTTAAATAAAAAGGCATCGCTTTTTACGCTGCCGATTCTATGATTTTCAAAAAAGAAAAACATAGAATCCCGTCTCATACAGTTTTTGACGCACCTTCGGTGCTATAAAAAGCTTTTAAAGCTTTTTAACAAAAACCAGTATGAAATATGTCGAGGGATCTGCCCCAGGAACGGACCGTTCTGGTCACATTCCGGTGCAGATCCCTCGGTTTTTATTTCAGGACGGGAAAATGGATGCGGCGAACCAGATTGCCAGCAGGATCTGAACTGCCAGGATCACAGGGATGCCAAGCGTGAATTTCAGGTGCTTCGTCTTATGCCGGACAGTGTACATGCCAATGAGGCAGCCGATGCAGCCGCCCAGGGCGGCTGCGGTCATGAGGGTAGCTTCCGGAATGCGCCAGAGATTTTTCTTTGCCTTATATTTGTCCACAAGCATAAGCAGAAAGCCAGCGGCATTGATTATAAGGAGGTATAGAAGGATCAGACGGATCATGGTAATTCCTTTCGGGAGGGATAATTTGAAAAAAATCGTATTTGCGTTGGTGGCGCTGCTGCTGTGCGGCTGCGGCGCCCAGGAGACTTTTGAGACCGTTTCCGATGAGATCATCCGTCCGGTGATGGCGCAGCCCAGAGAAATCTCGGTGCGCCTGCCGGACAATGCGGTGGCACCGGTATTGGAAAGCGACAGCCGGCAGGTCTATATGAGCGAGCAATATGAGATCGTCATCGAGCAGCTGGAATCCGGAGATCTGAATGCAACGGTGCAGACCCTCAGCGGGTATGAGACCGATCAGCTGACGATCATGCAGACCCAGTGGGAGGATGTGACCCGGTATGAATTCGTCTGGGTCAGCGCCGGGGAACGGGGAGACCGGCTGGGTCGGGCTGTCATTCTGGATGACGGTGCGTATCACTACTGCCTGTCGGTTCTGCGGGATGCGGCAACGGTGGAAAACTGCCAGGTGGTATGGAGCGATGTATTCCAGTCCTTTACGCTGATCTAAAAACGGTCAATATTGGTTCAGCGCTTCCAGGCACATGGCTTTGCAGGCCTCCACCACACTGTGCGGATGCAGGATCTTTGCTTTGGCACCGAAGCCAATGACCCAGCTCAGGAACATGGGGGAAACGGCAACATTGACGGTGAAGACGAAATGATCCTCTCCGTCGGGAATCAGAAGGATATCCCGGCCGAACCGGTCGATGACCACATTGATCAAACTCCTGTGAAAGCGGAGCTTCACATTTGCTGTTTCACCGGAATACATCTGGAACAGACGGTTGGCGTGCTCCACCAGGGCCTTTCCGGTCAGCTCCGGGCAGGGAATGCGGGCTTCCTCCAGAGGCTGAATGTCACTCATGCGGTCCACCCGGTAGGAGGTCACACCGTGACGGGGGGAGAGGGCCAGCAGATAGCAGTTTTCGTTGTCCTGGCACAGACCGTAGGGACTGGCCTGGTAATCCTTGTCCCGGTATTTCCGCTTGCCGTCCAGGCCGTAGTCAAAATAGCGGAAGGTGATCTGCCGGTTTTCCGCAATGGCGTCCTGAATGGTATCTACATTATAATAAATGGTTTCATTCATACTCTTGACCCGGCCGCTGACCAGCACATCCCGGCGCATGAGCCGGGCATCGTAGACACTGCACTGGCTGCACAGCTTCTCGATCAGCTCCCGGGATTTCTTTTCTGTCAGGAACCGGCTGGACTGAACCGCATCGATCAGCAGCTTCAGCTCCGGAATCTCAAAATTCCGGGAAGCAATATAGTAGCCGCCGTTTTTTCCGGGAATGGAAACAATATCAATGCCGTAATCCTGCAGCGCCGCAATGTCGGAATATACCGTCTTGCGGTCGCAGACAATATTGTGCTGCCGCTCCAGCATGGAAAGCAGCTCCGCCGCTCTCACCGGGTGATCCTGGTGGGAGTTTCTTTGTAAATAGTCCAGGATGTAGAAGATCTTCAGCTTTTGATTGTCAGACTTCGGCATGGATATCCCTCCTGCGCATATTTTTTCTATTATAGCACAGGAAAAAGACTGGCGAAAAGAGGAAATTTGCATTTTGCGCAAGAATGTGCTATAATAGCCAAAAAGGAGTGATGATTTTGGGTTATTTTGGCTGTCATCTGTCTGCCAGCGCCGGAAATGCCGGCATGGTGAAAACTGCCCTGTCCATCGGGGCCAATACCTTTGCTTTCTTTACCCGCAATCCCCGGGGAAGCAGGGCGAAGAAGGAAGACCCGGCGGATGCCGCAAAGGCGGTGAAGCTGCTGGAAGAACACAAATTCGGCCCCCTGGTTGCCCACGGTGCCTATACCATGAACCTGTGCACCGCAGAGGCGGAGGCACGGGCTTTTGCGGCAGAAGTGCTGGAAGATGATCTGCGGCGGATGGCTGCACTGCCCGGGAATTTTTACAATTTTCATCCGGGCAGTCATGTGGGACAGGGAACGCAGGCGGGAATCGAATATATTGCCTCAGCACTGAAACAGGCTCTGCGGCATAGCTACCCGGTCAGTGTTCTGCTGGAGACCATGGCGGGTAAGGGCAGTGAGATCGGCGGTAAGTTTGAAGAGCTGAAGGCAATTCTGGATGCTGTAGGCAATGCGGATATGGGTGTCTGTCTGGATACCTGCCATGTGTATGACGGCGGTTATGATATTGTCGGAAATCTGGACGGTGTGCTGGCGGAATTTGACCGCGTTATCGGCCTGGACAGGCTGAAGGCGTTGCATCTGAACGATTCCAGGAACCCCTTTGCCAGCCACAAGGACAGGCATGAAAAGCTGGGGCAGGGAAGTCTGGGCCTGAAGACCTTCGAAGCCATCGTAAATCATCCGCTTTTGAAGGACAAGCCCATGATCCTGGAGACCCCCAATGAACTCGACGGATACCGGGAGGAAATTGCGGTTTTGCGGGGATTGGAGCAAACTTAAGAAATTGTTCATTTGACATATGGAGAAAAGTATGTCATTTTATTAGAAATATCATACTTTTATAACAAAGAAAGGACGGTGAGACGATGGAAAGCTATTTCGCAGAGCTGGCGGTGGATACAGCGGCGGTTGCCTCGGAGTATATTGATTTTCTGCGTCTGGCAATGCCGGTTCTGACATTGTTTCTTCTGCTGCGGTGCTGTCTTCCGCTGCTGACCTTCCGAAGAGAGCCGGAGATCTGGGCCTGGCTGAATATGGCAGATGGAACACAGATCCCCATTACCCACTGGGAAAATGTGATTGGACGCAGCAAATCCAGCGATGTATGCATCCCCGTGTCCACAGTCTCCCGGAATCACGCGGTGCTGACCAGATACGATGACGGAAGCTGGACGCTTTCCGATGCCGGCTCCAAGGGTGGTACCTTTGTCAATGACCGGCAGGTGGAGATCTGCGCACTGACCCCCAGAGACCGCATCAACATCGGCGGCGTGGAGATGCAGCTGCAGCCAATTACGGTCCATCAGGAGATCCGGCAGGCACAGCTGCGAACCAAGGCTGCCAGCGGATGGGATTCGGTGACAAACCTGATGCTGCTGTCAATCCTGCAGCTTCTGATGCTGCTGGGCTTCCTGCTGAACGGACAGCAGTCCGACTTTATAAACATTATCCAGGGCTTTGGCGGAATTCTGCTGTGCCAGTGGCTGCTGTACATTTTCTACTGTATGATCCACAGAAAATCCTTTGAGGTGGAAACCATCGCCTTTTTCCTGTGCACCATGGGCATGGCAGCCATTGCCACCGTGAAACCCCAGGAAGCCGTGAAGCAGCTGGTTGCCATGATCCTGGGCGTTCTGACCTTTCTGCTTCTTGGCTGGTCGCTGCGGGATCTGGAACGGGCGAAGAAGGTGCGCTATCTGGCGGTGATTGCCGGTGTGGGCTTTCTGGTGATTACGCTTCTGTTCGGCACGGAGATTTACGGTGCCAAAAACTGGCTGATCCTGGGCGGTATGTCCCTGCAGCCCTCGGAGCTGAGCAAGGTCTGCTTTGTGTTCGCCGGTGCCTCCACACTGGACCGGATCATGACCAAGCGGAATCTGATCCTGTTCATTGCTTATTCTGTGCTGATCTGCGGACTGCTGGCGCTGATGAATGACTTTGGTACGGCACTGATCTTCTTCTGTGCGTTCCTGGTGATCGCTTACTTGCGCTCCGGCAGTATGGGCACCATTGCGCTGGCCATCACGGCACTGGGCTTTGCCGGTGTGATCGCGCTGAAGATCGCACCCCATGCCCTGCAGCGGTTTGCCACCTGGCGGCATGTGTGGGAAGATCCTCTGGTAGGCGGTTATCAGCAGACCAGAGCTCTGATGTGCATTGCGTCCGGCGGACTGTTTGGTCTGGGCCCGGAGGGAGGTCTGCTGCAGTATGTATTTGCGGCAGATTCGGATATTGTATTTGCCACGATCTCAGAGGAATGGGGTCTGCTGATGGCGATGATGACGGTGATGTGCATCGTAGCCCTTGGCTTTTTCCCCATCCGGACAGCCAGAGTGGCCCGCAGCAGCTTCTATTCCATCGGCGGCTGCACGGCGGCAGCGGTACTGGTGATCCAGACAATTCTCAACTGTATGGGAACCGTGGATATCCTGCCCTTTACCGGTGTGACGTTCCCCTTCCTCAGCAACGGCGGTACCAGCATGATCGGTGCCTGGGGGCTGCTGGCTTTTGTGAAGGCAGCGGATACCCGGCAGAATGCAAGCTTTGCTGTCCGTCTGAAAAAAGACAGGAAAGGGGGCGCAGCGGTTTGAACCGAGTTACCAAACGAACCTGGCTGATGAGCCTGTTTATGATCCTGCTGATGGCTGGCATGCTGCTGTTCCTGCTGGAATACGCAGCCGAATCCCATGAGTGGGTGGCATTCCCCGGATCACCCCACATTTACAACAACACCAATATCGGCTGCGGAACCATCACGGACCGCTCCGGGACGGTGCTGCTGGATATTACGGAGAGCCGCTCCTATGCATCAGACGAAGCCACCCGAAAATCGACGCTGCACTGGCTGGGTGACCGGAAGGGCTTCATCAATGCGGCGGCGGTTTCAACCTATGCCGGAGAAATGGCCGGTTTTGACAAGATCAACGGTGTCTATGCCTCCTCGGGGCAGGGGGGGCAGGCAACGCTGACCCTGTCTGCCTGGGCGCAGAATACTGCCCTGGAGGCCATGAACGGAAGAAAGGGCACGGTAGCGGTCTATAACTATAAAACCGGAGAGATTCTCTGCGCCGTCACGACACCTACCTACGACCCGGATCATGTGCCGGATATCAACGCAGATACCACCGGTGTTTACAGCGGCGTATACCTGAACCGGTTTGTGCAGTCTGCCTATGTTCCCGGATCTATTTTTAAGATCGTGACCCTTGCGGCTGCCATGGACTGCGTACCCGGGATTGAAGAGAAGACCTTCCGGTGCTACGGTGAAATCAAGTATGGAACCCAGGATGTTTCCTGCGAAAAGGCCCACGGAAGCCAGTCTCTTCAGGGCGCGTTTGCAAATTCCTGCAACTGTGCTTTTGCGGAAATCGCGGAGCTGGTGGGAAAAGACAATATGGTCCGGTATGTCAAGAAATTCGAAGTGACCAAGCAGCTCTCCTTTGACGGCATCACCACCGCAAAGGGAAAGTATGACATTACAGACACGGCACCGGTAAGCTTTGCCTGGAGCTGCATCGGTCAGCATACAGACCTGGTAAATCCTGCCCGGTTTATGACCTTTATGGGCGCGATTGCCGGCGGCGGCATCGCTGCGGAGCCCTATATCATGGAGCGGGTGGAAAACGGCGGAGAAGTAACCTACGAAGCCGGAACGAAAAAGACCGGCAGACTCATGGATGCGCAGATCGCGCAGACTGTGAAGGACTATATGCGCAACAACGTGGAGACGGTTTACGGTGACTGGAATTTCCCGGGCCTGACGGTCTGCGCCAAATCCGGCACCAGCCAGCTGGGCGGGGAACAAAATCCCAATGCTATGTTTGCCGGATTTGTGGACAGTGACGAATATCCTCTGGCATTTATGGTGGTGGTGGAAAACGGCGGTTACGGAAGCCATACCTGTGTGCCCATTGTGAGCAAGGTTTTGGGGGTCTGCAAGGCGGTTCTGGATGGGAAATGAGTTTTCCAGTGTGCTTTTGTATACATTTGTGCATTGTAGACAAAAAAAGGAAAAACACCACGGAGGAATCTGTGGTGTTTTTCTCGTTGACAAATGTCCTTCTCTGAGATACAATACACCTACATTCAAAACAAAGGAGGAGCTAAGAAATGGCTGCAAAGATCGCTTTCTGCAATACCATGAACCGCTGTGCCGCAGCGGCTTGTTCCTCTGAACGAATTCGTCCCCTGGTAGACGCTGCCGTAGTATTGGTAGTGTCCATTTGTGTTGCCTGCCTGCGAATTATCCTGCAAACGGCGTGACCGGGGATTTCTTCTGTATGGAGAAGCGGTTGCGCACGAGCGCAGCCGCTTTTTTATAGTTTAGTCCATTTGAGAAAAGGAGAAATGAATTATGAAAAAGTTTATCGCTCTGCTGCTGGCATGCCTGATGGTTATGGGTATGTTCGCAGGCTGCGGCGCTTCCGAGAAGCCCGCTGAGACCCAGGCCGCTGCTGAAGGCGCAGCTGCCGAAACTGCCGGTGCAATTAAGCTGGGTATGTGCGGCCCCCTGACCGGCGGCGCTGCTGTGTACGGCACTGCTGTCCAGGCCGGTATGGAAATTGCTGTTGAAGAGATCAACGCCAAGGGCGGCCTGCAGTTTGTTCTGAACAGCCAGGACGACGAGCACGACACCGAGAAGGCTGCCAATGCCTACAATGCCCTGAAGGACTGGGGCATGCAGATCATGGCCGGCCCTGTCACCACCGCTCCTTCCAATGTTGTTGCTGCTGAGTGCGCCAACGACGAGATCTTCATGCTGACTCCCTCCGCATCCGGTGTTTCTGTCATCGAGTACGGCGACAACATCTTCCAGATCTGCTTCACCGACCCCAACCAGGGTGTTGCATCCGCTGACTACATGGCTCAGAACAACCTGGGCACCACCATTGGTGTTATCTACGACTCCTCCGATGTTTACTCCGCAGGTATCTATGAGAAGTTCGCTGCACAGGCTGAGGTCAACGGCCTGAACGTTGCCTGCGTCGAAGCTTTCACTGCTGACAACAAGGCTGACCTGACCACTCAGGTGACCAAGTGCAAGGATGCCGGCTGTGATGTGGTCTTCCTGCCCTTCTATGCTACCGAGGCTGCACAGGTTCTGACCTATGCTGATACCATCGACTACAGCCCCATCTTCTTCGGCTGCGACGGTCTGGACGGCGTTCTGACCGTGGAAGGCTTTGATCCCGCTCTGGCCGAGGGCGTTATGCTGCTGACTCCCTTCTCCGCTGATGCTGCCGACGAGGCTACCCAGTCCTTCGTTGCCAAGTATCAGGAGAAGACCGGTATCGTTCCCAACCAGTTCGCTGCTGACGCTTACGACGTTATCTACGCCATTGCTCAGGCCTGCGAAAAGGGCGGCGTTACCGCTGATATGAGCGCTTCCGAGATCAATGCGATCCTGGTTGAGCAGTTCACCTCCATGACCTTCGACGGTCTGACCGGCGCCGGCATGACCTGGGAAGCAACCGGCGAAGTCTCCAAGGCTCCCATGGCTGTCGTCATCGAGAACGGTGTTTACGTCAGCGCAGAGTAATCTGAAAGTCCATATTTGAGTGAATTACGGCGGCTGGACAGGGGAAACCCCTGTCCGGCTTCCGTGCCATAATATACGCGACAGTCCATGAGAGGGACTTTGACGGAAGTCCTTGTCATAGACTGTCGGAAAGAGAGGGAAAAGCTGTGAGTTTTCTGCAGTATTTAATCAACGGTGTCAGCATTGGCGCAGTATATGCCATTATCGCCCTGGGTTATACCATGGTTTACGGCATTGCCAAGATGCTGAACTTTGCCCACGGTGACGTTATCATGGTGGGCGCGTACATGTCCTACAGCGTTACCAGCTACTTGGGTCTTCCCACCGGCGTGGGTATTCTGGTGGCTGTGGTGGTCTGCACGCTGCTGGGCGTCCTGATCGAGGGCCTGGCCTACAAGCCCCTGCGTGGTGTTCCCAGCCTGGCGGTTCTGATCACGGCCATCGGTGTCAGCTATTTCCTGCAGAATGCAGCGCAGCTGGTCTGGGGCAGTGCGCCCAAGAATTTCAAGAGCATCGTTACCATGGCTCCCATCGTTCTGTTTGACGGACAGCTGACCATCACCGGTGAGGTGATCTATACCATCGTTGCTTCCGTGCTGATCATGGTGGCACTGACCCTGTTCATCAACAAGAGCCGTATGGGTAAGGCTATGCGTGCGGTTTCCGAAGACCGGGATGCGGCGCAGCTCATGGGCATCAACGTGAATCAGACCATTTCCACGACCTTTGCCATCGGCTCTGCACTGGCAGCGGTTGCCGGTGTTCTGCTGTGTTCCACGGTTCCCACACTGATGCCTACCACCGGTTCCATGCCCGGTATCCGTGCCTTTACGGCAGCTGTTTTTGGCGGCATCGGCTCCATTCCCGGCGCTATGCTGGGCGGCATTCTGCTGGGTGTGATCGAGACCTTCTCCAAGGCATATCTGTCTACCCAGTTCTCTGATGCCATTGTGTTCCTGGTCTTGATCGTGATCCTGCTGGTGAAGCCTGCCGGCCTGCTGGGCAAGCAGATCCAGGAGAAGGTGTGAGGTGACGGATATGAAGAATATGCTGAAAAACAAAACAACCCGCACCGATCTGATGACCTACGGTCTGGTGATCGTGGCCTTCCTGGTGATGCAGGTGATGTATTCCGCGGGTATGCTGGGCAGCTCCGTCAAGGGCTTCCTGATCCCCATCTGTGTATACATCTCCCTGGCAGTATCCCTGAACCTGCTGGTTGGCATCTGCGGCGAGCTGAGCCTTGGTCATGCCGGCTTTATGGGCATTGGTGCTTTTACCGGTATCGTAGTGGCAGCTGTCCTGAAGGACGTGATCGCCAGCGATGTGGTTCGTCTGCTGCTGGCTATGGTCGGCGGCGGCATCATCGCCGGTATTGCCAGTGTGATCATCGGCATTCCTGTTCTGCGTCTGCGGGGCGACTATCTGGCCATCGTGACCCTGGCCTTCGGCGAAATTCTGAAGAATATCATCGGCAATCTGTACATCGGCAAGGATGTGAACGGCATCCACTTTGCATTCAATTCCACCAGCCTGATTCTGGGCGAGGGCGGAAAGAAGATCCTCTCCGGTCCTATGGGCGCCACCGGTGTGCAGAAGATCGCATCCTTCCCCATGGGCTTTGTGCTGGTGATGGTTACCCTGTTCGTGGTGCTGAATCTGGTCAATTCCAAGGAAGGCCGCGCTATTAAGGCTGTCCGTGACAATCGTATTGCCGCAGAGTCTGTGGGCATCAACGTGACCGGATTCCGTCTGAAGGCCTTTGTGGTTTCTGCGTTCCTGGCCGGTATGGCTGGCGCTCTGTACGGCCTGAATTATTCTTCCCTGACTGCCTCCAAGTTCAACTTCAACACCTCTATCAATATTCTGGTGTTCGTTGTTCTGGGCGGCATGGGCAATATCATGGGCAGCGTTATTTCCGCAGCAGTGCTGTATGTGCTGCCGGAGGCTATGCGCAGCCTGGAGGATTACCGCATGATCCTGTATGCCATCGTTCTGATCCTGGTCATGCTGTTTACCTGGTCTCCCAAGTTTAAGGAATTCGTGTCCGTTGCCAAGGCAAAAGTGATTGGTCTTGTAAAGAAAGAGGAGGTGGGCACCAATGAATGAATATTCCAGAAAAATGGTGAAGGTTCCCACCATGAACCTGCTCCGCGAGGAGGACATTGACAAACTTCCCGTTCTGGACGTGCGGAACCTGGGCATCGACTTCGGCGGTCTGACTGCCGTTGACGGCTTCAATATCACCATCGGACCTACCGAGATCTCCGGCCTGATCGGCCCCAACGGTGCCGGTAAGACCACCATTTTCAATCTGCTGACCGGTGTGTACCAGCCTACCCGCGGCTCCGTTCTGATCAACGGCATCGATATCAAGGGTATGCCCATCCACAAGGTCAATAAGCTGGGCATTGCCCGTACATTCCAGAATATCCGCCTGTTTACCGATATGACTGCCCTGGACAATGTTAAGGTGGGTATGCACAACGGCATCAAATGCTCCTTTGTGGAGAGCCTGCTGCATCTGCCCTCCTACAAGCGCGCAGAGCGGAAGGCAGACGAGAAGGCAATGGAGCTGCTTGATTTTATGGGTCTGGCAGAATTTGCCCATGTGAAGGCAGGCAGCCTGCCCTATGGTGTTCAGCGCCGTCTGGAGATCGTTCGTGCACTGGCTACCAATCCTTCCATCATCCTGCTGGACGAGCCTGCTGCCGGTATGAATCCCAGTGAGACGGCTGAGCTGATGCATCAGATCCGCCGTATCCGCGACACCTTCCACATCGCAATCTTCCTGATCGAGCATGACATGAATCTGGTCATGAATGTCTGCGAGGCTATCGCAGTCGTGAACTATGGCCGTATTATTGCAAAGGGCACACCGGAAGAGGTTCGTGCCAATCCCGCCGTTATTGAAGCTTACCTTGGCAAAGAGGAGGTTGACGCCTGATGCTGAAGATTGAAGATATGCACGTGTATTACGGCGCCATCCATGCCATCAAGGGTATCTCCTTCGAGGTTGGTGAGGGCGAGATCGTGGCGCTGATCGGTGCCAATGGTGCCGGTAAGTCCACCATTCTGAAGACGGTCTCCGGCCTGATGCACCCCAGAAGCGGCTCCATCAGCTTCTGCGGCCAGGATATTGCCCACACCGATGCTTACAAGCTGCTGCGTACCGGCCTTGCACATGTTCCCGAGGGACGCCGTATTTTCCTGCAGATGACGGTTCAGGAGAACCTGGAGATGGGCGCTTACATCAATAAGGAAGTTTCTCAGAAGGATCTGGAGATGGTCTTCAACTATTTCCCCCGTCTGAAGGAGCGCCGCAAGCAGATCGCCGGCACCCTGTCCGGCGGCGAGCAGCAGATGCTGGCCATGTCCCGGGCACTGATGAGCCATCCCAAGCTGATGATGCTGGACGAACCCTCCATGGGTCTGGCTCCCATTCTGGTGGATCAGATTTTTGAGATCATCAAGGAGCTGCACAGAAATGGCACCACCATCCTTCTGGTGGAACAGAATGCCCGTAAAGCCCTGCAGATCGCTGACCGGGCCTATGTTCTGGAAACCGGTAACATCACCCTCAGCGGTACCGGCGCAGAACTGGCAAGCTCTGATGCTGTTAAGAAGGCGTATCTGGGCGGCTGATAATATACTGAAAAAGAGATGTCTTCGGACATCTCTTTTTTGCTTGCGGGGATTTGATAAATATTTGGCTTTGCGCGCATAGAATTCACGGGGAGGTGTTTTCTGTGTGTCGGAAGCATCATATGCAGGGCTGGTGCCTTGTCTGTACCGGGCTTGGACTGATATTGGGACATTGCCTGGAAAGCTGGCTGCTTTGCTGCGGCGGAGGGATCGGACTGATTTTTCTGGGGCTGTGTGTGATCCATCGAAAATAGCGGTCATATTTTGGCCTGGCGGAGAATATACTTTGGTAACTATCGTGTGTGAAGGAGTGATCCGTGGTTGGATGTGAGCTTTAAAAAGGTTGTCTGTGACTGCCTGGATGCTGCAGTACGGGAAGTGCGCAGCACGGAGGTCACACAGGAAATCAAGCTTCCGGACAGTATGCCGGATGTGGGCAGGGTGGTATCAGCCTGGGGACAGGCAATCCTGCGGAGCAAGGAGTGGAACGCAGACCGCATTTCCATCTCCGGCGGTTTGATGGTATGGGTTCTCTACGCCCCTGAGGACGGCAGCACCGAACGATGCCTGGATACCTGGATTCCCTTTCAGATGCAGTGGGAACTGCCGGAGGATACGGTACAGGGACAGATTCGTGTCCGGCTCCAGGTGCGGTTTGTGGACGGGCGCAGCATTTCTGCGCGGAAGATCATGGTACGTGCCGGAGTTGCGGCTTTGACAGAAGCACTCGTCCCCGGGGAACTGCAGGTCTATACTGTGGACGGTCCGCAGAAAGAGGTGGAGCTTCTGAAGAATACCTATCCGCTGCGCCTGAACAGGGAAGCAGGGGAACGGTCGATCTTAATAGAAGAAGAACTGTCCTTGCCAGATGCGGCCCCGAAACCGGAGGCACTTCTCTATTACCGTATGGAGCCTCGGGTGACGGATAAAAAGGTGCTGTCCAACAAAGTGGTATTCCGGGGAAACGGCAACCTGCATGTTCTTTACCGGAGCGAAGAGGGACAGGTACACAGCTGGGATTTTGACCTGCCCTTTTCCCAATATGCCCAGCTCAACCGAGAGCACAGCAGTGATGCCCAGGCGGATTTTTTGCTGAGTCCCACTGGCCTGGAACTGGAGCTGGATCAGGAGGGGATGCTGCGGGTCAAGGGCGGGATCGCGGCGCAGTATCTGATCAGCGACAAGCAGCTGCTGGAGCTGGTGGAAGATGCCTACAGTCCCGGACGGGAGGTGCGGGTATCTACGCAATCTCTGGAGATTCCAGTGGTTCTGGAGAACCGCAGAGAGAACCTATACGCGGAGCAGACAATTGATGCTCCTGCCGATATCGCTGCAGATGTCAGCTTTCTTCCGGACTTTCCGAGACAGCGGCAGTCGGAGCATGGCGTGGATATCATCACACCGGGCACCTTCCAGATCCTCTATTATGGGGAGGATGGTTCTCTGAACGCAGCTTCCAGCCGGTGGGAAGGACTTCAGAAAATGAGTGCACATGAGGATACAACACTGACGGCAGCTGTACAGTATTCAGTGCCCATGGCTGTAGTTGGGAGCGGGCAGATCATGGTAAAAACGGAGATGCCGTTAGAGGTGACGGCAACTGCCCGGCAGAAGCTGGACATGGTTACGGATGTGGAATTGGGAGAAGTGCGCCAGCGGGATGCCGGTCGGCCGACCCTGATCCTGCGCAGGGCAGGCGACCAGCGGCTGTGGGATATTGCCAAGCGCAGCGGTTCTACGGTGGACACCATCCGCCGGATCAATGGTCTGCAGTCAGAACCTGCACCGGAACAGATCCTGCTGATCCCGGTTTCGTGAGCAGAAAAAAGCCGCATCGTTTTTTCGATGCGGCTTTTGGGTTATACGGTTGGGTCGTAGTTGACGATGATATCGTGGTCTCTCAGAGCATCCACATTGGGGATCTGATTGCCGAATACATTGACCTGAACCAGGCAGAAACAGTCAGCCAGGGCATCAATATTCGTCAGCAGATTGTAATCCATGTAGACATGGGTCAGTGACTGCATGTTTTTCAGACCGTCAATGGAAGCAAGGGCATTGTAGGAACCGTCAATGGTGGTCAGGGCACAGCCGTCAGGCCATGCAGGCAGGGCTTCCACCTTGTTGGAGGAGAAGTCAAAGACCTGCAGCTTGGTCAGTGTACGCAGTGCGGAGAGATCCGTGATGTCATTGCTGGCGATGCTCAGATTGGTCAGCTCGGTATTTCCGGCCAGCAGGGAAACATCGGTCAATGCGTTATAGTCCACGGAAAGATGCTCCAGCAGGCTCAGCTTTTCCATGCCGTTGATGCCGGGAAGCTGGTTATGGTCGGCCTCCACATGCCGCAGACGGATGCAGCTGCTCAGGGGGGCCAGGGAAATCAGAGAATTATAGCTGACATTCAGCTTGGACAGGTTTTCCAGTCCCTTCAGCGCAGAAAGATCGGTCAGTGCATTGTGTTCCAGATTGATCTCTGCCAGGGTTGTCATATCAGACAGTACACTCAGGTTGCGGATGGTATTGTTGTTCAGATCCAGCATGGTCAGGTTTGCTGCACCTTCCAGACCTTCAATGGTGCTTAAGCTGCAGCTTGCCAGAGTCAGGCTGCTTAACGCAGGAAGCTGCGCGACGATGCTCAGCTCGTCCACATCGAATTTGCATCCGGAAAGATCCAGAATCACCAGCTTGGAAAGGTTGGAAAGATGATTCAGGCTGTCGATCGTTTGGTTCTGAATGGTCAGCTTGGTCAGGTTGGACAGAAGGGAAAGATCTGCAAAGCTGCGCACACCCTCCGGGGCGGTGAATTCTGTGACCTCCCACAGATCATCGGTGAATACCTTGTCATCCGAATCCGCGCCGATGCACTCCCGGATGGCGGCTTCCATTGTGGGATCGGTGAAAACGACCTCCTCGATCACACCGGTGATGGTGTAGCCCAATACAGCAACGGGGCTGACCAGTCCGTCCTCATCAACGGCAATGGCGTAGATGGTGGTTTCGCCGGCAGGCAGGGTGATGCTGCCGCTGTAGTGGGAGCCTTCGATGGAGGGATAGGTGCCGTCCATGGTATAGAACAGGTACAGGGAATCGGAATTCAGATGGATATCCATGTACTGACTGTAGTAACCGGGATCGTAGTCAGAACTGGGGGCAGCAGGCCGGAGTGCATCCAGCTGCTGCTTCATATCGGGGTCTCCCAGATTGTCCAGCAGATTGACAGCATCCAGAAGCTTGTCCTGCTCCACGTAGGTTCTGCACAGGGCGGTGTACAGCTCTACGGTAGGCGTGTTGTTAATGGCTTCGGTCAGGGTCACTTCAGCCTTGGTGTAATTGCCATCGTGCTTGTACTGATTGGCAAGTTCGATGGCCACGTTTTCGTCATGACCGGAAAAGCTGTAGGCTGCATCGTAGAAGAATGCAGACATGCGGGAATTGCCGTGCATATCCTGGAACCGGGCCTGACTCAGCAGGGAATCCCGGGTGAAATCCCGGTCATAGATGAACAGGTACCACACGATGCTGGCCAGGATCAGCAGGCCCATCATCAGAGGCACCAGAAAATGACTTAGTTTCTTCATAAAAATGCTCCATTTCAAGAGAATCTCAAAAAATTATACAACATATGCGGAATAAAGTCAAGTCCGGGGGAAAACGTTACAAAATCCTAACATTTCGTGCATTTATGTTAACCGTAAGTTTCCAGAGAGAACAGGGATAACAGAAAACCGGCGCACCCAATTGGATGCGCCGCAGATTGTAGAAAAAGCCTCGCAGAGTTTTCTGCGAAAGCAGAAAATAAAGTCCCAATTGTTTTCGACCGCGGCGCACCCCAGGGTGGCTTCTCTTGCCCTTTCAGGGCAATTCACCTTCTGTACGTGGGCGAAAACACTTCTCAGGCTGCAAGTGTGCGAGTTGTGTGCCAAAGGTTACGGGGCCCCATCAAGCAAATTGTGCTTGATGGGGAGAGGAGATGCGCAGATACAGGTGGAATTTTCTGCTTGCAGAAAATGCAACAGTGTATCTGATGCATCGACGAAGTGCGCGCAGCAGACTGCAAAAAAGCTGGAGGAAAGCCCCGAAGGGGATTTTCGCCACGCTGCGGCGCACCCAATCGGATGCGCCGTCTGATTATTCCTTTACCTGCTTCATGGACAGGCTGATCCGGTGGCGCTTTTCATCCACGCCCAGAACCACGACCTTCACCACATCTCCAACCTTCACCATCTCGCTGGGATGGCGAAGACGCTTGCTGCAAACCTCGGAAATATGCACAAGTCCGTCCTGATGCACACCGATGTCCACGAATACGCCAAAGTCGATGACATTGCGGACGGTGCCGGTCAGTACCATGCCGGGTTTCAAATCCTTCATTTCCAGAACATCCTTGCGCAGAATGGGGGCGGGCAGCTCATCACGGGGGTCCCGGCCGGGCTTTGCCAGCTCTTTGGCAATATCCAGCAGCGTGGGTTCGCCCACGGCGCATTCCGCGGCGGCTTTGGCAAGGCCGTAGCGTTCCAGCTTATTCACCAAATCGGACAGGTTATCGCCCTTTTTGCAGCCCAGCAGCTCCAGCAGCGCCCTGGCTGCGGCATAGGATTCCGGATGCACGCCGGTGTTGTCCAGAATTTCCTTGCTTTCCGGGATGCGCAGGAAGCCTGCGCACTGCTGGAAGGCTTTGGGACCCAGCTTGGGAACCTTCTTCAGCTGGGCGCGGCTGGTGAAGGGGCCGTTTTCCTCCCGGTAGGCAACGATATTCTTTGCGGTGGCGGCAGTCAGACCGGAGACCTGCTGCAGAAGGCTCCGGGAGGCGGTATTGGCATCCACGCCCACAGAATTAACGCAGTCCTCCACCACGCCGCCCAGGGCGGCATCCAGCTCCTTCTGGGGGCAGTCATGCTGATACTGACCCACGCCGATGGCCTTGGGATCGATCTTGACCAGCTCTGCCAGAGGGTCCTGCAGTCTTCTGGCAATGGACACGGCGGAGCGCAGATTTACATCGAATTCCGGGAATTCCTCTGCTGCCAGTGCAGAGGCGGAGTATACGGAGGCGCCTGCCTCGTTGACGATCATATAGCTGGCATTGGGGAAGGAACGCAGCAGCTCCACCGTCATGGCCTCCGTTTCCCGGGAAGCGGTTCCGTTGCCGATGGCGATGTGCTGAACGCCGTGCTTACGCATCAGGCCGGACAGAACGGTGATGGCTTCCTGCTTTTTCCGCTCACTGAAGGTGGGATAAACCACGGAGGTGTCCAGCACCTTTCCGGTGGCATCCACCACAGCCACCTTGCAGCCGTTGCGGTAACCGGGATCAAGCCCCATGGTGACGAATCCCTTGACAGGGGGCTGCATCAGCAGAGGCTTCAGGTTCAGCGCGAAATTATGAATGGCACCGGCATAAGCCCGGTCAGACAGTTCGCTGCGGACTTCCCGCTGAATGGAGGGGAAGATCAGCCGCTCATAGGCATCCTCCGCTGCAGAGCGGACAAAGGCGGAAACGGTCATCACCGGCTTCAGTGCGGCACGGCAGACCAGTGCCATGCCTTCGTTTCCGACTATGGCCACATTGGGCTTCAGAATGCCCTCCTTTTCGCCACGGTTCATGGCCAGAATCTGATGATCCAGCAGGCGGGAGATGGGCTGGCTGAAATCGTAGTACAGCTTGTATACGCCGTCCTCTTCTGCATCCTCTGCGGCCTTGCAGGTAAAGACACCCCGGCGCATGACCAGCTCCCGAAGGGACTTTCGGATGTCCGCATCATCGGAAAGATTTTCTGCAATGATGTCATTGGCACCCTGCAGGGCTTCTTCCACGGTGCTGACACCCTTTTCGGGGTCAACGTAGCTTTCTGCCAGGGTCTCGGGATTTTGGCCGTCCTGGGCGAAGATGGCATCGGCCAGGGGTTCCAGACCCTTTTCCCGGGCCACGGAGCCCCGGGTGCGGCGCTTCTGCTTATAGGGCCGGTACAGGTCTTCCACCTCGGTCATGGTGGCGGCGGCATCGATGGCGGCGGACAGTTCTTCCGTCAGCTTACCCTGATTTTCAATGGATTTTTTCACTTCCTCCCGGCGGGCCTGAAGATTTCGCAGATAAGTCAGACGGGTCTCCAGATTGCGCAGGGTAGTGTCGTCCATGGCACCGTGCATTTCCTTGCGGTACCGGGCGATAAAGGGAATGGTATTGCCCTCATCCATAAGGGCTACCACATTTTCAACATATTCCAGCTTCTGTCCCAGCTCCTGGGCCAGAATTTCAGTGATGGATAACATGGGGATCTCCTTTGCAAAAAGTCTCGGCGGCTATCATAGCATAATTTTTGGGAAAAGAAAAGGGGAAATATTGACAGGTAAATTTCAAAGCAGTATAATGATCCATATTAACGGGCCTGTAGCGCAGCTGGGAGCGCATTACATTCGCATTGTAGGGGTCGGGAGTTCGAATCTCCTCAGGTCCACCAGGGTTAGATAAAAGATAATAGAGAATATGGAATAGATAATAGATATTGGCGTTGTATACAGCTGTTCTTGCACTATTCTCTATTCTTTGTTATCTTTTATCTATTATTTTTTACAGAAAACCGGTGACAATATGGCACAGGACAGTATTTTGCTGGAAAAATCCCTTCACTTTGCAGCACGTATCGTAAAACTGCACCGCTATCTTTCGAAGCAAAAGAAGGAAAACATAATTTCAAAGCAGGTTCTTCGCAGTGGAACCAGCATTGGTGCAAATGCCAATGAGGCAATTTATGGTGTAAGCAGGGCAGACTTTATTGCTAAACTGCATATCTCTCTGAAAGAAACTGCTGAAACGGAGTATTGGCTGAGATTGCTTGTATTATCGGATTATCTAACAGCGGAAGAGGGGGATTCTCTGATAGAGGAATGTCTTGCAATCAAACGGATTTTAATTGCTACCCTAAAATCTGCAAAACAGGAATAGAAGCTTGCCAATGAATAATAAAGCAGCCCAAACCGATTTGGTTTGGGCTGCTGTTTCTTTTAAATTACTTCTCAAAAGGGAACTTGTAATCCAGTCCCAGTTCATCACGCAGGGCGATGATTTCCTTCTGGATGGTCTCGCCGACGGGAACGCCCAGATCCTTGCGCTCCTGCCAGGACAGCCATTCCTTTTCGCCAGCGGTGTAGATCCGCTCGGCACCGGGGGCCTTGGTGGAACCCCGCAGGGAACGCAGAATGTCGCCGGTGGTGTTCTGGAAGGTGTCCAGACCCATGAAGAACTCGGGGTTGATGACAAAGAAGAAGTGGCCCAGACGGTAGAAAGCGTTGTTGCCGTCTGCATCCTTGCCGGAAAGAGCCCTGGTGTGGGGGCCGCCTGCCAGCGCTGCGGACAGGATCTCCACGATGGTGGTGAAGCCGTAGCCCTTGAAGCCGCCGGTTTCTTCACCCAGGCCGCCGATGGGCAGCAGAGCGCAGTTGCCCTTGCGCATTTCTTTCAGGATCTCACCGGAATCGGTCATGGTGTCGCCGTCCTTGGTGACCACGAGACCTGCGGGAGTGGGCTTGCCGGAACGCTCGTAGAACTCGATCTTGCCGTTCTGGACGATGGAGGTGGCGCAGTCAAAGTTGAAGGGGAACTCTTCGTCGGTGGGCATGGTGAAGGTAAAGGGGTTGGTGCCCATCATGGGCTCCACGCCGAAGGTGGGGGCCACGGAGGGACGGGCGTTGGTGCCGGAGATGCCGATCATACCGGCCTTCTGAGCCATGGTGGTCCAGTAGCCTGCGATGCCGTAGTGGGTGGAGTTCAGGATGGTGCCGCCGGCCATGCCGTAGATTTTGGCCTTTTCGATCAGCATTTCCATCATTTTATGGGAAGCCACCATACCCATGCCGTTGTTGGCATCCATGACCACGGTGGTGGGGGTTTCCTTCAGAATGTCGATCTTGGTCACAGGCAGCAATGTGCCATTCTTGATGCGGTCCAGATAGATGGGCTTGAAACGGTTGCAGCCGTGGCTTTCGATGCCCCGGCGGTCAGATTCCAGCAGCACATCGGCGCAGATGGCAGCATCGGCTTCGGGAACGCCGTAGGCCTTGAACACATCGATCATAAAGCTGTTCATCAGGTCCCACGCAACATAGGGTCTGGTTTCCATAGGTCATTACCTCCAAAAGTGATTCTAGAATAAAGAGCAGAATGCGGGAAAACGACATTCTGCTCCTTTTATTTACCGTTATCAATATACCAAATGGGCGCAAGGACTGTCAATTGATTTTCTGTACGATTTCCTTCTGCAAAAATACGGCATATTGCCGAATCTGTTTGCAATCGGAAATACATGGCGCTATAATTGGAAAAAAGAAAAAGGAGAAAACGATGGATACAATTCTCAGAGTGCTGCAGGTGGTGGCGCCGATTTTTACGGCGATCTTCCTGGGAATGATCGCAAAAAAGAACGGGATGCTTACCCGTCAGGAGGTGCAGGGCTTCCAGCAGTTTGTGATGAAATTCGCCCTGCCCTGTGTGGTGTTTCAGTCCTGCCTGACGGCGGATATGGGCATGGAATCCTTGAGCAGTATGGCGATGGTGTTGCCTGCGATCGTGATTTCCAGCCTGTGGGCCTTCCGGGCAAGAAACAGGATGTTCCCATATCACAATCTTCCCATGCTGTTTTCCGCCCAGGAGACCGGTATGCTGGGCATTCCGCTGGTCATGATCCTGTTCGGTGCGGAGCATACCTACCGCATGGGTATTCTGGATCTGACCCAGGCAGTGATAGCCTATCCGGTGATCGCCATTCTGACCTCCGATACGGGTGAGAATCCCTCAGTTCCGGAGCTGGTCAAAAAAGTGCTGTCTTCGCCTCTGCTGATCATGAGCCTGCTGGGCCTGGCTCTGAATCTGACCGGTATTGGCGGGTGGATGGAAAGCATTGGCATTCGTGCCGTGATCACCGAATGCACGGGATTTCTGTCTCAGCCCATCAGCGCGCTGATGCTGTTCAGTGTGGGATTTAATTTCTCCCTGTCCGCAGAAAGCCGCGGGCCGGTATTCCGGATCACTCTGATCCATTTTGGGATGTTTGCGGTATTCTGCACCGTGATGCAGCTGCTGCTGTGTCTGATTCCCGGTGTGGATGTGGTGACACGCTGGATTCTGCTGCTGTACTGTGCGCTGCCTGCCAGCTATCTGTCTCCCGGCCTGGGCCGCAGTGAGGAGGACAGCATGATGGCTTCCGGTGTCTGCTCCGTTCTGACCGTAGGATGCCTGCTGGTGGTCTGCATTATGGCGGCAATTCTTGTGTGAATACAGAAGCTGTGAAGCTGCGGCTTGCGCTGTTTTGTATGCCTGGCTTTTTTAAGTCAAGAAAATCAAATGCAGGGCGGGGGCTTGTCCCTGCCGGGCAGAATCGAAATCTGTGCGTTGCATAGCAAACGCACAAAAATCGTGGGTGCCCGGCGGAGACAGGCCTCCGTCCTGTAATATGTGATTGTAGTGCAGCGAGACCGAGACTTGTCTCTTTTTTGCACCATTAAGTTTTTCTTAAGAGGGCTTCCTGGGATTGACAAAACTGTCTACAAGTTGTAGAATATAGTTGTCTACAGATAGTAGAACAAAGGAGGTAAGCTCTATGGCAGATTACAGACTTGGCGAGGTGGAGTCCATCTTTGCCGATATCATCTGGAACAACGAACCCCTGACCTCACGCCGTTTGGCAGAACTGGCAGAAACTGCGCTGAACTGGAAGCGCACCACCACCTATACCGTTCTGAAGCGGCTGTGTGACCGGGGGCTGTTCCAAAATCAGGGCGGTACGGTGACATCGCTTGTGAGCCAGCAGGAATTCTATGCACTGCAAAGCGAGAAATTTGTGGAGGACACGTTTTCCGGTTCTCTGCCTGCGTTCCTGACGGCTTTTGGCAGCCGAAAGAAGCTGTCCAATGCGGAGATCGATGAACTGCAGGCCATCATCGATGCTATGAGGGGGTGAGGATATGGTCGGTATCGTATCCCAGATTTTGAATATGAGCCTGACGGGCAGCATTGTGATTCTGTTCGTTATGGCGGCACGGCTTTTCCTGAAAAAGGCACCGAAGATCTATTCCTACGTCCTGTGGTCAGTGGTGCTGTTCCGGCTTTTGTGTCCAGTGTCTCTGCCGTCTCCGGTGTCGGTGCTGGAGCTGTTTCAGCCCCGGGTGGCGGAATCGGAGGGAGTCAGCTACTTCTCTTATGTTCCGGTAGAAGATCTGATGGTCAGCACAGGGGCGGCCCTTCCTGCTGTGCAGGCAGAGCCGGTTTCCGTTCAGGAACTGCAGCAGACGGCGGACACAGGCCCCAATGCCATGGAAGTGTTGTCCGGGATCTGGCTGGCGGGCATTTTCGCAATGGTGCTTTACAGTGGGTTAGTCTATATTCGGCTTTACCGGAGCCTAATGGGGGCGATTCAATGGCGGGGAAATGTGTGGCTGGCAGACCGGATACCATCTGCTTTTGTATTGGGTGTATTCCGGCCCAGAATTTATCTGCCATCCGATCTTCCTATGGTGGAGCGGCGCTACATCATGGCCCATGAGCGGCACCATATCCGCCGGGGAGACCATATCATCAAGCTGCTGGCCTATGGAGCACTGTGCATTCACTGGTTTAATCCTCTGGTCTGGGCAGGCTTCCTCCTGGCAGGCAAGGATATGGAAATGAGCTGTGATGAAGCGGTGATCAAAAAGCTGGGAGATCACATCCGTGCGGACTATTGTCAGACGCTGCTGCGGCTGGCTACCCATCAGCGGATCATCTCCGGTACACCCCTGGCCTTTGGCGAGGGAGATACCAAGGGCCGGGTGAAGAATATGGCCAAATGGCGCAGGCCAAAAGTGTGGCTCAGCGTTCTTTGCATCGCTGCATGCATCTTCATTCTGGCAGTCTGTGCCCTGAATCCGGAGAAAACCTCCGGTGGGGAAGTGGTAACGGGAAATTTCCATGTCAATCTGCCGGAGGGCTTCCGCTCAGAAACAGAAGAAAATACGCTGACCTTCTATAAGGGAAGAAAGCTGGCCGGCGGTGTGTATCAGCTGCAGAGTCCGGATTTCCCGCTGCAGACAGGCGAACCCAATTCCGCAGAGGAATGGAATGCCTGGCAATGGGTGGAAGCTTTGGAGGTTCCGGAAAACGTGCCGGAAGAACGGCTGATGATGTCTGTGGAATATGTTCCCTATGGGACACTGTTTGCAGTTTATGGCAATGACGGCGCGGCGGAGACGATCCACTATTTCCGCACGGGAGACACGGTGGTGTATGACCTCTGGTTCGATGTTCGCGTTGTGACGGAAGAGGAGATGGAAATCATTCTGGATAACGCCCGGACGGAAAAGCCGGCACTGCCCGGTGGATATCCCTTCCAGTTAAACACGCTTCCGGAGGGCTATTTCTACGGCGTGGACGATGAAGGCAATACGGTTATTACCGATGGCAGTATGATTGTGGGCGGCATTATCCCATATACCATCCCGGAGGGTGTCTATGATGCCAACGACCGGCATTTTCTTTGGCTGGAAGATGTGGGAATCCCGGACTTTGAGGATGAGACCCTGTATTATGCAGGGGGAATCTCAGCAATCAACTACGGCTGGAATGCACGGTTTGACAGTCTTCCCATGGACAAAGAGCCGACAGTGAGCCGGGATCACACCTTCTATGTGGTAGAAAATATTGTATATGATATCTGGTTTGATTTTATGCAGATGGATCATGATACAAGCAGAGCTCTGCGGGATACCATGGGCTTTGTACATCCTTACGCGCAGGAGGTTGAACAGGAAATGCAGGCCCGGAAGGAAGCTCAGGTGTTCGACTCCTATCCCTTCCTGCTGAATGAGCCACCGGAGGGGTACCTCTTCAAGGCAACGCAGTCCGGCGCTGTGAAAATTACAGATACCAATAATGTGATCGTCGGCGCGGTTGTGTTCTTTGATATCCCGGAAGGGGCGCTGGACGAATACGATCCTTACTTTGACTGGCTGTGGGATGTGGGGATTCCGGATCTGGAAAATGATGCCCTGGCCTGGTCCGGCAGCGGTTCCCTGTACGGCGACTGGGAAATTCACTTGGAGAGTGATGTGCCCCCAGGCATAGAGAAGACGGTAGACCGATACCATACCTTCTTTGTGGGGGAAACGGTGGTCTATGATGTTTGGCTTGATATGTTCCAGATTAACAACACCGACCGTAAAGCCATTCTGAGCGCCCTGACCGGCTGGGATGGGGAAGAACAAAATTATATGGAAACGGAGCCCAGCCCGCTGCCGGAGAACGCGGTTCTCTATACGGACAGCTTTGAAAGTGACGATGGCACAGTGACCATCAACATTAACACGGCCATGGTTCCGGAAGCACTGGAAGTGGAAACCGGCATTTCACTGGAGAACTGCCTGACAGCTATGGAACTGGAATTCCGCGCTACCAATGTGGATGACTACGGCCTGGATACCACGGCCTACGGCCATGTGGGAGCCAGATGCGAAGTGAATGTGACGCAGATCCGGGCTGGAACGTACCTGATCAGCGAAACCCAGTCCATCCCCACCATTGAGGTATGGGGAACCCGAAAGTACATCTTTACCAACGGAGATGAACTGGGCGAGGAAATGGGGGAACTGGAGCTTCTGTGCATCAGCGCCCGGGATCAGAAAATTCTCAGAGTCTTTGGCCGGAAGGATTAACAAAAAGCGGCTCCCGAAACCGGGAGCCGCTGAATTTCTGCTTGTCAAACCTGTCACCACCTGATAAAATATTGGAAAATACAACACAGGAGTGATCATTATGGATCTGAATCGGTTTGCTGCGGAGAAACTGTCTGAGCATCTGTACCGCATTGTGGATGCCCTGGACGTGGCCTGCTATCTGGTGGTGGGCAGCGAAGGAGCCTGCCTGCTGGATACCTGCACCGGCGTGGGAAACCTGAAAGCTTTTGTCGAGTCTATTACAGAACTGCCCCTTACCGTGATCCTGAGCCATGCCCACATGGATCACTGCGGCGGTGCAGGCTGGTTTTCCGCCGTGCATATGCGGATGGAGGAACTACCGATCCTGAAAATTCATCGGGATATTTCCTACCGCTGCAGCTTCTTTAACGGCCATTTGGGTCTGCAGCTGCAGGAATCCGACTTTCTGGCGGTGCCGGAAACCGGCTACCGGGATATTCCCGAAGGAATGGCTTTGGATCTTGGCGGCGTGACGGTGCAGATGCTTTCCTTCCTGGGGCATACGCCGGGGATGATCTGCCCTCTGATCCCGGAGGATCGTGCACTGATTATTGGAGATGCCTGCGATGATAATGTGCTTTTGTTTGATGGGTTCTCTTCATCCGTTCGGGAGTATATGCAGAATCTGAAGCAGGTCAGAGCCATGGACAGCCGGTATGACCGGATTTACGGTAACCATGGTGTGTTTGAATTCCCAAAGGTATTGCTGGATAACGTTCTGGAATGCTGTGATCAGATTCTGAACCGCACAGATGCCCATATTCCCACGAATATGCTGGGGGCACAGATGTATTCCTGCTGCCCCATCGGGCCGGACACCCTGCGCCTGGACGGAAAACCGGGCAATGTGCTGTATTCGGAAGAAAAAATCGGATAAGCGAAAACCGCAGGCCGAAGCCTGCGGTTTTTAAACATTGTAAGTAAGATTACAGGATGAACTGGCAGACGCAGAAGGCAATGTAGATGCCCAGCAGCAGCAGACCCTGCCAGCGGTGCAGCTTCTTGGTAGCCAGAGCGGGGAAGATCATCAGGGACATGACACCCAGCATCACGGGGATCTCGAACACCAGGGACATATTCAGACCAGTGTTCAGCAGAGTGTTCTCACAGGGAACATCAAAGGGAGCCAGGGAGACGGCAACACCAGAGACCAGAACCAGGTTGAAGACGTTGGCGCCAATGACGTTGCCGACACCCAGGGAAGCGTGACCGCTTCTCAGAGAAGTGATGGTGGTGACCAGCTCGGGCAGGGAGGTACCCAGAGCAACGAACAGCAGAGCAACAACGGTTTCGGGAACACCCAGACCGATGGCGATGATCTGGCCATGCTCAACCAGCAGGTCAGCGCCCACAGCGATGACAGCGGCACCCAGAACCAGCAGAACCAGCTCCATGACCAGCGTGCGGGGCTTGCCGCCCTCTTCTTCTTCCTCTTCGGCTGCATCGGGGTTCTTCAGACCGTTGCGGACAGTCAGAACGGTGTAGACAACGAAGATGCTCAGCATAACGAAGCCCATCCAGCGGGGGAAGGTGCCCAGAACGTAGGAAGCTACACAGTACAGGGCTGCGGAGACAAAGAAGAAAATAGCGGGGGTCTTCATGGACTTGGTGTTCACGGGACCGGGGTTGCAGACGATGGAGATAGCGGCGATCAGCGCGGTGTTGCAGATGATGGAGCCGATGGCGTTGCCGTAAGCCATAGCGCCGGAACCCTGGAGAGCACCGGTGGTGGAGACCATGACCTCGGGCAGAGTGGTGCCGATGGAAACGACGGTTGCACCGACGACGATATCGGGCAGGTTGAAGCGCTTGGCAATGCCGGTGGCGCCGTCAACGAACCAGTCGCCGCCCTTGATCAGCAGAACCAGACCAACGGCGAAAAGCAGGACAGACATGAGCATTTTGGGGATTCTCCTTCACATTTTTTTTATTTTACTGGCGTTTGGGCGCCAAAAAATACAAATAAATGATATGAAAAAAACCTGTACAAATCCATCGGGACATGTCAGGTCGATTGCCAAGTCACATCCGATGGAGGCTGCACCATGAGTCTCGCAAATTAAAGCAAGCCAGGCGCGGAACGCCGGGGTTGTTGACTTGCTGCGCGGGAACCACGCTTGCTACTCCCTCATCGAATCTTAACTGTATCTTTGATAATTCTTTGCTGAAACTTTAATAAATCTTAACTATAATTTAACACGTTTCCACGGGAAAGTCAAGGCTTCACCAAAAGAAAAAAGAAGGGAAAATGGCTGTGCCAATATGACAGCATTCCGTTTTGCTGCCGTGCTACAATTTCAGCCGGAGGGGATACCGATGAAAGCACTGCTTAAGGACATGGCTGCCGCACTGTTTTTCGGAATGATTCTGCCGGGAATCTTGCTGAATGTATCCGTTGAGATCCACGAGCGCAGGCAGGAAACCGGGATGGTGCAGGAAAGTGCGCGGACGGTGGTTCAGCCGGTGTATCAGCCCATGCAGCTGCGGCTGGGGGCAAATCTGACACAGATGGATCTGGATACCTATCTGGTGGGGGTGGTGCTGGCAGAAATGCCGGCTTTTTTTGAAACGGAGGCACTGAAAGCCCAGGCGGTGGCAGCAAGGACCTATACCCGCAAAGCAGCTGTAACCGGCGGAAAGCACGGGGACGGCAGCGTCTGTACAGACCCGGGATGCTGCCAGGCTTATATTACGGAAGAAGCCTATTTCTCCCGGGGCGGTACACCGGAAGGGCTGCAGCGGGTGGCGGAGGCGGTGGCAGCCACCAGCGGCCAGACCCTGACTTACGGGGGTGAGCTGATCGAAGCCACCTACTTTTCCTGTTCCGGCGGAAGCACGGAAGATGCAGTGGCAGTCTGGGGTGCAGAGTTTCCCTATCTTCAGGCAGTGCCAAGCCCGGGGGAAGAAGAAAAGGCGCCCTGGCTCCATACGGTGCGCTTCACGGCGGAGCAGTTCCAAACGAAGCTGGGGGTACAGCTGCCGGGACAGCCCTGCCAGTGGTTTGGGGTTCCCACCTATACGGAAGGCGGCGGTGTGGAACAGATTTCCATCGGTTCGGAAATCTACACCGGAACCCAGCTGCGCAGCCTTTTGAATCTGCGTTCCACGGCCTTTACCCTGACGGCATCGGAGGATGCGGTGATCATCACGACCCGGGGATATGGCCACCGGGTTGGTATGAGCCAGTACGGTGCCGATGCCATGGCGGCGGCAGGGAAGACCTATGCACAGATCCTTTCTCATTATTATCCCGGCACAGAGCTGACGCGGTTTTCGCCGTAAGGGCTTGACAGCCGAAAGCCTGCGTGGTATACTGCAAATACTTAGTGATGCTAAATACTATGCGGAGGATGATGCATGTATGGAAGACCGCTTTTCCCAGCAGCTGAAGCGGGGTGTGCTGGAGATGCTGGTGCTGCAGCTGGTATGCAGACAGCCAACCTATGGATATGAGCTGCTGCTGCATTTGAAAGAGAATTCCGGCGGCCTGTTCCAGCTGAAGGAGGGAACCCTGTATCCCATCCTCTACCGGCTGGAGGACGACGGCCTGATCGCGGCCAGCTGGAGTCAGGGCCAGGGAAGGACCGCACCCAAGAAAATGTATCAGGCCACTCCGGCGGGACAGGCGGAAAATCTCCGCCGACAGCAGATCTGGACGGAATTTTCCAGATCCGTCAATACCTTTTTGGGAGGAAACAGCCATGACTGAGGCAGAAAAGAAAATGAAGAAATATACCAATGCCATCGAACGGCGGCTGAACCTGCCAAGAGACGTCAGAGCCAGGGTCATGAGCGATTTTGTAACTGCTATTCAGGCCCGGCGTGAGGCCGGAAGGACGGATGCGGAAATCTACGCGGAGCTGGGAAGTCCCAAAAGGGCAGCGGCGGAGCTGAATGAGCAGATGAAGGAATTTGCCTACCGGAAAAGCCCCTGGCGTTTTGTCTTTGCCGGTGCGGCCATTGCTTCCGGCATATGGCTGGTGCTGTATCAGGTTTTGCAGTGCTTTGGGCTGCTGCTGAGCACCTTTTCCTGGCAGCTGTTCCCCAATCCGTCGGCTTCCATCGGCATCATCGGCGGTGCGGACGGCCCCACTGCGGTCTTTGTGACCCGGGCTCAGAGCTTTGACTGGGAAATGCTGCTGGTGGCAGCACTGATGATCGGCTGTATCTGGGCTTACCGGCGGCTGTGCCGGTGCAATCAGAAATAAATCTTGGGGCGCAGGAAAATCCTGCGCCCCTTCAGCGTGGCGAAAATCCCCTTCGGGGCTTTCCGCCAGCTTTTGCAGTCTGCTGCGCGCACTTCGTCGATGCATCAGATACACTGTTGCATTTTCTGCAAGCAGAAAATTCCACCTGTATCTGCGCATCTCCTCTCCCCATCAAGCACAATTTGCTTGATGGGGGCCCCGTAGCCTTTGGCACACAACTCGCACACTTGCAGCCTGATATGTGTTTTCGCCCACGTACACGCCGCGGTCGAAAACGGTTTTGGACTTTATTTTCTGCTCACGCAGAAAACTCTGCGAGGCTTTTTCTACAGTATGTTGGGCGCAGGAAAATCCTGCGCCCCTTTTCACATATAATTTACAGATTGTCTCCGGATCGGATGTTGCAAAACATCCAATGATTTGCTACAATAAACAAAAGAATTTGTGCAAACCGACCTGAGGAGGTGCTTTTATGTACTTGACCATCGATGGTATTCGCGTTCAGGCTCAGCCGGGGCAGAGTCTGCTGGAGCTGGTTCGGCAGCTTGGGCTGGATTCGGATTCCCTGAAAGACCGGCCGCTGGCTGCGAAGCTGGCGGGTGAGGTGTTCACGCTGAACTATATCCCTCTGCGGCAGAAGGATGCCCAGGCAGAGCGGCCCTCCATCCGCCGGGCCATGGCGGCATCGGGCGGCGAGGTGCGTCTGCTGCGGTATCAGGACGCAGCCGGCAGGGAATGCTACATCCGTACAGCTCAGTTTGCCATGTTTCTGGCGCTGCGGCAGCTGTGGCCCCGGGCCCGGGGCAGGATCAGCTGTACGCTAGGCTCCAGTGTATATGTGCAGGTGGAAGATGCACCCGGCTTTTCTGCTTCCGTGCTGAAAGGACGGCTGGCGGAAATCGTTTCCCGGGAAATCCCGCTGATCCGCCGCCGGGTACCGCTGAGCGCAGCCATTGAGCGCTGCCGCAAGGCCGGCCGGGAGGATAAGGCAAGGCTTCTGGCCTTGCGCAGTGTGGATTATTTTGACGAATATTTCTATGAGGACTTCGCGGATTATTATTATGGTGAGATGGTGCCGAATACGGCGTACCTGACTGTATGGGATATTCTGCCTGCGGACGGCGGCTTTGTGTTCGTCTATCCGGATGATGCCGATCCGGAAATCTGCGCGAAGATGCCCTCCATGCCCAATTTTTTCAGCGTGTTCAATGAAGGCGAACGCTGGTGCAGCCTGATGGAGTGCGAAACAGTGGCGGATCTGAATGCCCTGACTGCCTCCGGACGCATCCGGGAGCTGATTCGGGTCAACGAGGCCCTGCACGAAAAACGGTATTCCCAGGTGGCGGATATGGTCTGCGACCGGGGCGCAAAGGCTGTCCTGCTGGCAGGGCCCAGTTCCTCCGGCAAGACCACCTCTGCCAACCGTCTGGCGACCCAGCTGCGTGTCCACGGAAAAAAGCCCATTCTGATGAGCCTGGACGATTACTATATCGACCGGGACAAAATCGCCCCGGGGCCGGACGGAAAGCTGGATCTGGAACATATCAATACCATCGACTGCGACCTGTTCCGGCAGGATATGGCAAAATTGCTGGCCGGGCAGGAGGTGGAACTGCCCAGCTTTAATTTCCTCACCGGAAGCCGGGAATGGCGGGGACATAAACTGCAGCTGCATCCGGATTCCGTGATCATTGTGGAGGGCCTGCACGGACTCAATCCTGCCATGCTTCCTGAGAATGTGCAGAAGAATCTGATCTTCCGGCTCTATGTGAGCCCGCTGATCCCGCTGAACCTGGATGACCATAACCGGATACCCACCAGCTATCTGCGGCTGCTGCGGCGGATCGTCCGGGACTATGAGACCCGCGGTTCCTCCGTGCAGCGGACGCTGGACATGTGGGACAGCGTGCGCAGGGGAGAGAAGCGCTGGATTTTCCCCTATCAGGAAAATGCGGATGTAATCTTTAACAGCTCCACCCTCTATGAGCTGGCAGTGCTGAAGAAGCATATTTTCCCTCTGCTGACGGCAGTGCAGCCGGAGGAAAGCTGCTATGAAGAGGTGCGCAATATTGTAAAGATCCTGAACTATGTCCGGGAAGCGGATGTGGATGACGAGATCCCTCCCACCAGTCTGGTACGGGAATTCATCGGCGGCAACAGCTTCTACCGAAAGTAAACAAAAAAGAGGCAACAGCTTGAAAACTGTTGCCTCTTGCTTTTGTCTCGTCAGACTGTAGGTGCGGGAGCGGGATAGCCCAGAACCAGGGAAACCACAACACAGATCACGATGCAGATGAATGTGGTCACCATCCAAAGGCTCCGTCTGCGGGTAAATTCACCGGTCAGGTACAGCCAGCCCACGCATAAAAGGGAGCCGAACACGGCAATAATGGCGGTGATGACCTTCAGTACAGCCCAGCCGAAGGCGGCACATACCAGATATCCGATAAAGACCAGAACATCAAGCAGGATGATCTTGGTCATATTCTTTTCCATCTCACGATAACGGTTACGATTGCGTCTTGCCACTTCTCATCCCTCCAGGATTTTTCTCGTATGCCTATCTTAACACACCCAATCGAAAATTGCAATATTTTCTGATGGAAACCGCAAAATTTTCCCAAATACTTGCGCCAGGAAAAAAACGATGGTATAATTGACCCAAATATGTTCTGATGTTTGGAAAAGGAAATACTATGGGAGAACCGCAATACCGTTTGGAGGGCATCGTCCATACCCGGTCGGAGGTCATGGAGGATTTTGAGGGCCCTCTGGATGTTATTTTTGAGCTGTTAAGCAAAAATAAAATTGAAATACAGGATGTGTCCATTACTGCCATCCTGGAGCAGTATCTGGCCTACCTGGAAGAAATGAAACGGCTGGATATGGAGATCGCCAGTGAATTTATCACCATGGCATCCCATCTGATGCTGATCAAAACCAAGATGCTGCTTTCCGCTGCCGAACAGGCGGAGGCGGAAAGCGAGCTGGATCTGCTGCGTCAGTCTCTGGTGGAGCGCAAGCGTAAGGAAGCCATGGATCAGATCCGTGTGGCGGTGGCCCAGCTGGAACCCAGGAATGAGATCGGCCGATGCCTGTTTACCAAGGAACCGGAGCCGCTGAAGCGGGAAAAAGGGTACCGCTATAAGCATGACGTGATCGATCTTCTCCGGGCGCTGGATACCATTGCCGAGCGAAATGCACGGCAGCTGCCGCCGCCCACCATGAATTTCAAGGGCATCGTCGGCAAGGAACCCTATCCCATCGGCAGAAAGACCGGTGAAGTGCTCCGGCAGCTGGTGCTGCGGGGCGTGGAGCGGCTGAAAAACCTGTTCAAGGGAAACAAAAGCCGTTCCGAGATCGTTGCCACCTTCCTGGCGGTGCTGGATCTGTGCAAAACCAACGCGGTGACCCTTGAGGACGATATCAGCGGCGAAAACCCCAACGTCCGCCTTCTGGACGAAACGGAGAAAAAGGAGATGACCGAACATGGAATTTGAACAGCTGCAGCGCGCCATTGAGGCCATCCTCTTTGCTGCCGGCGAGCGCATCGATATTTCCCGGCTGGCTGCTGTGCTGGAAACGGACCCTTCCGAAATCGAGCAGGCAGCGGATGCCCTTGCAGATACCTATGCCTTTGAACGCCGGGGTATTCGGATCATTAAGCTGGAAAAGGGCTATCAGATGGTGTCCTCCGGTGAGATGGCAGATTACGTCACCAAGGCGCTGGAAACCCGGAAGCCGCCCAAGCTGTCGTCTTCCCAGCTGGAGACCCTGACCATCATTGCCTACTATCAGCCTGCCACCAAGGCCATGGTGGAGCAGATCCGGGGCGTGGACAGCGCCTACTCCGTAGCGGCGCTGATGAACAAAAAACTCATCGAGGAGGCCGGACGGCTGAACGTGCCCGGAAGACCCATTCAATATAAGACTACCCCGGATTTCCTCCGGACATTCGGCCTTTCTTCTCTGGAAGAATTGCCTCCCATTGATAAAATTTCCTTTGGCGAGCCCATTGAGCTGCCTCAGGAGCAGCCGGCGGAGGAATCCTGATGGGCTGGCTGATCACCGGCGGCATTCTGCTCCTTCTTGCGGTGCTGCCGCTGGGTGTGAAAATACAATACGATGCCGATGGCTTTCTTCTGAAGCTGATCCTGGGGCCGATTAAGCTGACACTGTTCCCCAGACCGAAGAAGGAACCAAAGCAAAAGAAGGAAACAAAGAAAAGCGAAGAACAGCCGCAAGGGAAGGAAAAACCCCTTCCCAAGCCGCCGCAGCCTCCCAAACAGGAAGCGCAGAAGAAGCAGAAGGGCGGTTCGGTTACAGACTTTTTCCCGCTGGTAAAGGTGGCGCTGGATCTTCTGAACGATTTCCGGCGGAAGCTGCGGCTGGATGATCTGTATCTGCGGCTGATCCTTGGCGGCTCCGATCCCTGCGATCTGGCTGTGAATTACGGAAAAACCTGGGCGGCAGTGGGAAATCTGATGCCGGTTCTGGAACGTATCTTCGTGATCAAAAAACGGGACGTGGAAGTGGAATGTGACTTCACCGCCTCCGAAACAAAAATCATTGCCCGGCTAGATATCACCATTACCCTGGGCAGACTGCTTGCCCTGCTGGCCGTCTTCGGCTTCCGGGCAGTGAAAGAATTCTTTATTTTACGCAACAAAAGAAAAGGCGGTGCTGTTACATGAGCCAGAAACTTCCCAATATGCTGGAAAATACCATCCAGAAGATCCGTGAAATGGTGGATGTGAATTCCGTGGTGGGTCAGCCCATCACTACGCCCGACGGCGTGACGGTGATCCCTGTCAGCCGGGTCAGCGTGGGCTTTGGCGGCGGCGGAAGCGACTTTGCCTCCAAAACCAGTGAAAATCCCTTCGGCGGCGGTGTCGGCGGCGGTGTCGGCGGCGGTGTCAAGGTGACCCCTGTGTGCTTCCTGGTGGTCAAGGATGGCAACGTCCGTATGCTGTCCATTCCGGAGCCTGCAAACTCCACGACGGAGCGGATCGTGGAGATGCTGCCCGATACCCTGGATAAGCTGACGGCTTACTTTGAAGCAAAGAAGGACGCAAAGTAAGTATAAATCTTTTTTTACCTGGGTATCCTGTTTCCGGGTGAGAAAATATGAAACGATTTTACGCCACAGCGGCGGCTGCATTGCTGGCCGCCGCTGTGTTTTTGCCGATAAATGCCGGGGCGGTCTCTGCCCGCAGGGCCTATGTGCTGGACGCGGTCAGCGGGCGGGTGCTGTATGAAAGAAATTCCCATGAGCAGAGTCTGATCGCCAGCACCACGAAGATCATGACGGCCCTGATCGTCTGTGAGCAGTGCAATGTACTGGACCGGATGCGCATTCCAAAGGAGGCTGTGGGCATTGAAGGGTCTTCCATGTACCTGCAGGAGGGCGAGATCCTGACATTGCAGGAGCTGCTGTACGGGCTGATGCTCTCCTCGGGAAATGATGCAGCGGTTGCCCTGGCCATCTACTGCGGCGGCACGGTGGAGGGCTTTGCGGAGCTGATGAATGACAAGGCCCGGAATTTGGGGCTGAAGAATACCCATTTTGAGAATCCCAATGGTCTGGACAGCCCAAACCACTACTCTACAGCCCGGGATCTGGCGGTTCTGGCGGCCTACGCTATGGAAAACCCCATTTTTCAGAAAACGGTTTCCACAAAAAACATCAAGATCGGGAGCCGGTATCTGACCAACCACAACAAACTCCTGTGGAGAGTGAAGGGGGCGGACGGTGTTAAGACCGGCTATACCAAAGCGGCCGGACGGATTCTGGTGTCCGGTGCCCTTCGGGACGGCCGCCGTCTGATCGTTGTGACCATTGACGACCCGGATGACTGGAATGACCACGCAGCACTGATGGAAGAAGGCTTTTCCCGGTTTTCGGTGCAGCGGGTCATTTCGGCAGGGGAGTATGTAACTACCCTGGAAGTGGTGGGCGGAGAAAATCATAAGGTGGAAATTCTGGCAGCAGAAGCCTTTGACTATGCCCTGGCACCGGAAGAGCGTCCCCAGCTGGTCTATCCCGGCCCCGGCTTTGTCTATGCGCCTGCTGTGGAAGGGGCGGAGGCAGGCTTTGCCTACGTGCTGATCGAAGGCAGGGCTGTGGGTAAGGTGCCGGTGGTATTCGGCCAGACCATTGAGCAGAAGCAGGAAGAAGAGAAATCTTTCTGGCAGAAACTGATTTCGTGACCTTCAGGGCGGCTTGTCCGCAAGCTGCCCTGAAACTGCGTATGTATTGGGAGAAAAAAGCATTATGACGGAACGTTTGCAAAAAATCCTCTCCGCCCGGGGCGTGGCCTCCCGGAGAAAGGCGGAGGAAATGATCCGGCAGGGCCTGGTCACCGTCAACGGTGTGCCGGCGAAGCTGGGAGATACTGCGGATGCGGAAATGGATGAAATTCTTGTGGAGGGCAGAACATTGCCGAAACAGGAAGGCTACATATATATTCTTCTGAACAAGCCCCGGGGCTATGTGACGACCCTGTCTGACGAAAAGGGAAGGCCCAATGCATCTCAGCTGGTGGCGGACTGCGGTGTCCGGGTCTATCCTGTGGGAAGACTGGACATGGACTCGGAGGGCTTGCTGCTGTTTACCAATGACGGCGCCTTTGCCAATGGGCTGATGCATCCGAAGCAGGAGGTCAAAAAGACCTATGAGGTCTGGGTGACCGGCTATGTGCCCGGCTGCGAGGTGCGGCTGTCCCGGCCGATTTCCCTGGATGGCTATACCATCCGTCCACCCAAAGTAAAGCTGATCCGGGCTGAGGGCGGGAAGGCAAAATTCCAGGTCACCATCCACGAGGGCCGCAACCGTCAGGTGCGCCGGATGTGTGAGGCGGCGGGAATGTACTGCACCCGGCTGCGGCGGATCAAAGAGGGAAGCCTGTCTCTGGGAGAGCTTCCGCTGGGAAAATGGCGGTATCTGACACAGCAGGAAGTGGATGCCCTGCGATGAATTATTTCCTGCAATTTTGAAGGTTGTCTCTTGCAAATTTTCTGCTTTTTTGCTACTATGGACGGTACAGTGAAAAAAAGAACCGGCCGAAAGGAAGAGCGCCATGAATCATGATTTTTTAACCCTTCTGCAGGAGAAAGAATCCACTTTTTCCAAGGGACAGAAGCGGATCGCAAGATATATTACCGAGGCCTATGACAAGGCTGCTTTTATGACGGCCAACCGGCTGGGAAAGACCGTTGGCGTCAGCGAGTCTACCGTGGTTCGTTTTGCGGTGGATCTGGGCTTTGACGGCTATCCCAGTATGCAGAAGGCCATGCGGGAGATGGTGCTCAACCGGCTGACCTCCGTTCAGCGTATCGAGGTGGCCAACAACCGTTTTGGCGATCAGGATATCGTCTCCATGGTGATTCACAGCGATATGGAAAAGCTGCGCCAGACCGGAGAAACTGTCAGCCGGGAGGAATTCCAGCAGGCGGTGAATGCCATCATCAAGGCCAAGCGGGTCTATATCCTGGGTGTCCGCTCCGTTGCGCCCCTGGCGAATTTCCTTGGGTATTATCTGAATTATATGTTCAACAATGTCCACGAGATCACCGGCACCAGCGCAGGGGAAATGTTCGAAAAGATCGTAGGCGTCAATTCTGAGGATGTGGTGATCGCGTTCTCTTTCCCCCGCTATTCCTCCACAACCACCAAGGGCGCCCAGTATTGCCGCAGCGCCGGTGCTACCGTCATCGGCATCACAGACAGCAGGGTTTCCCCTCTGGGCAGCAATTCCGACCATGTGCTGATCGCCAAGAGCGACATGGTATCCCTGGTGGATTCTCTGGTGGCCCCCCTGAGCCTGGTGAACGCGCTGATTGTTGCCATTGCCGCCAGAAAGGAAAAGGAGCTGTCTCAGACCTTTGCCAATCTGGAGCGGATCTGGGACGAGTATGAGATTTACGAGAAGCAGAACGAAAAGTGAAATTTCGTTGACAGTTTTTGTATGCCTTCGGTATGATGTTAAACAATCGCGCAGCGATACCACAACTGTCAACTATCCACTGTACACTGTCAACTGCTTTGTCTTTTGGAGGATTGCGTATGAAATATGACGGCATCATCATCGGCGGCGGGCCTGCAGGCATGTTCGCGGCCATTACAGCGGCCCAAAGAGGAAAAAAGGTGCTGCTGCTGGAGCGAAATGACCGGCTGGGCAAAAAGCTGCTGATCACCGGCAAGGGCCGCTGCAATGTGACAAATGACTGCACCGGCCAGGAGGTGCTGCAGAATACGCCGCGGAACGGACGCTTTCTGTTCAGCGCCATGACGGCCTTTCCTCCGGAAAAAACCAGAGAATTTTTTGAGACCCGCGGCTGTCCTCTGAAAACGGAGCGGGGAAACCGGGTGTTTCCTGTCAGCGACCGGGCCCAGTCTGTTCTGGACTGTCTGCAAAATGAACTGAAGAAGCTGCGTATTCCCGTGAAGACCGCCAGAGTAAAGCAGATTCTGACTCTGGAAGGAAAGGTGATCGGTGTCCAGACCCAGAATGAAACGATTCTTTCCGATTGGGTGATCCTGGCCACCGGCGGCGCATCCTATCCCACCACCGGCTCCACCGGAGACGGCTACGCCATGGCGAAGGCTCTGGGGCATACGATTGTGGAACCTCAGGGCAGCCTGGTGCCTCTGGAAACCGAAGGCACGGACTGTCCCGAAATGCAGGGGCTTTCCCTGCGGAATGTGGGCGTGAAGCTGCTGAACGCCAAGGGGAAAGTGCTGTATAGGGACTTTGGCGAGCTGCTGTTTACCCATTTCGGCGTATCCGGCCCCACAGTTCTGTCTGCCAGCTGTCATTTAAAGGGAGAAAACTGCCGGCTGGTCATTGACCTGAAGCCTGCTCTGGAAGATAACAAGCTGGACGACCGGATTCAGCGGGATCTGGAGCTGTATAAGAACCGCTCCATGGAAAATGCGCTGACGGACCTTCTGCCCCGGAGCATGATCCCTGTGATCCTGCGCCGGCTGGAAATCGATCCGCAGATGCAGGCCAATTCCCTGACCCGGCAGAAGCGGCGGGCAATGGTGGAGCTGCTGAAGGGCTTTTCCGTTGCCATCACCGGAAAGCGGCCGGTGGCGGAGGCCATCATCACCAGCGGCGGTGTGAAGGTTTCGGAGATCGATCCCAAAACCATGGAATCCAAAAAAGTTCCGGGGCTTTACTTTGCCGGAGAGATCATCGACTGCGATGCCTATACCGGCGGCTTCAACCTGCAGATCGCCTGGGCAACAGCCTATGCTGCGGGCATGGCCGCAGGCGGCGGTAAGGATGCCTGAGAAAAACAAGCATTGACAAATCAAAGATTCTGTACTAAAATAGCTTGCGAATAGTGCTTTTAAGAAAATTCATTAGGAGGATTGCTCTATGTTCGAGAAACTCGCCAAGTATGCTGCCAAGCAGCTGGAGCTGGACGTGACTGAGATCACTCCTGATTCCACCTTCGAGAGCCTGGGCATCGATTCTCTGGACGTGGTCGAAATGATCATGGATCTGGAATCCGAGCTGGGTGTTGAACTGGAAATGGAGGATCAGAAGATCGCCACCTTCCAGGAGCTGGCTGACTTCGTAGAATCCAAGCTGGCCTGAGCAAAAACAGAATACCCTTGTATAAACCGGACCGGCTTATAACAAGGTCGCACTAGTCGGGGAGATAGCGGTGCCCTGTACCTGCAATCCGCTATAGCAGGGATGAATCCCCACACCCGGATAAGTTTGAATATCGCCCGAGTTTCGTAAGTGGTGTTGAGAGATCGGTCTTGCGCAACGGGATCCCGTGAACCATGTCAGGTGGGGAACCAAGCAGCATTAAGCGGATCTTCCCGTGTGCCGCGGGGTTGCCGTTCTTGAGCTTACTGCGTTGCTTCCGGATATTCGGCTCGTTCAAATGTGGGTGTGCGATCTTGTTATGAGCCGGTCTTTTTAGCTGGCAGTGGACAGTTGAGAATGGACAGTGGTGAAGTCCTGCTGTTTTTGCGTATGCCGAAGAGATACCAAAACTGTCAACTGTAAACTGTCAATTGTCAACTGCAACGAAGGAGGGTTTTTATGTCAGCTTACCAGGCCCTATATCGTAAATACCGTCCTCAGACCTTTGATGACGTTTCCGGTCAGATGGCGGTGACCCAGACCCTGAAGACCCAGCTGATGTCCGGGCGGATGAGCCATGCGTATTTGTTTACCGGCTCCCGGGGTACCGGCAAGACCAGCTGTGCCAAGATTCTGGCGAAGGCCGTCAACTGCCTGAATCCCGATAACGGCAACCCCTGCAATTGCTGCGAAGCCTGCAGGGCCATTGATTCCGGCTCCTGCATGGACGTGCTGGAGATCGATGCGGCCTCCAACAACGGCGTGGACAATGTCCGCGACCTGCGCGACGATGCCATCTATACCCCTTCCCAGGTGAAGATGCGTGTGTATATCATCGATGAGGTGCACATGCTGTCCATTTCCGCTTTTAATGCGCTGCTGAAGATCATTGAAGAACCGCCGGAGCATCTGCTGTTTATTCTGGCAACCACGGAGCTGCATAAGGTTCCGGCTACGATCCTGTCCCGGTGCCAGCGGTTCTCCTTCCGGAGGATCTCCCAGGAGGACATTGCGGCGCGGCTGCAGTTCGTTGCCTACCAGGAGAATATCGACCTGGATGACAGCGCGGCCAGAGTGCTGGCTCGGCTGGCTGACGGCGGTATGCGCGACGGCCTGAGTTTGCTTGACCAGTGCGCCTCGGCCACCACCGGTGAACTGACGGCGGAGCAGGTCTATGCCTGTCTCGGCATCGCCGGGGAACAGAAGTGCGGTGAATTGATGGGGTATATCGCCGCTCACGATACAAAAGCTGCCCTGGAGCTGTTCAACCGGCTCTATACCGAGGGCAAGGACTTAAGCGCCATGCTGGATGAGATGGCCTGCCTGACCCGAGATCTTCTGGTGATGAAGACGGCGGGCAATGCGGGGATCACCATGCTCTCCGGCGTTGCCTCGGACAAAGAGGTTCTGGAACTGACAAAGGCGCTGAGCAGCGGCGAGCTGGTTCGGATGATGAATCTGATCCAGACGACCCTTTCCGGCTTTACCCGCTCTGCCAGCCGCCGGATGGATGCGGAGCTGTGCATCCTGGAGCTGTGCCAGCTGGAGCTGAGTCTGGATGCCAAGGCTCTGAATGCCCGCCTGACCCGGCTGGAGGAGCAGCTGAAGAGCGGCGCCTTTGTTGCGGCTGCGGCAGTGCCGGAGAAGAAGCCGAAGGCTGCCCCGGCAGATGACTATGACGATGACCGTCCTCCCATGCCCGGTGATGAAGATGCACCGCCTGCGGAAGACGAGCCGCCCCGTCCCCAGCCCAGCGAGGCCCCGGTGGGCTTCTGGCCGGAGCTGTGCGGTGCGGTGAAAAAGGAACTGAGGCCTCCGGTCAGCGGCTTCTTCAATCCCAGCCCCAATGCCCCTGTGCAAGGTGCGCTGGTAGGAGACGTGCTGGAACTGCGCTGCAGCGTGCCCTTCGTGGGCGAGACACTGGATGCTCCGGCTGTTCTGGAAGTGGTATCCCGAAAGGCCGGTGCCATGCTGAACCGACCGATCCGGACTGTAGTGGTGGATCTGAACAAAAAGCCCGCCGGAAACCCCCGGATGGAGCAGCTGATGAAATTCGGCCGGGATCACAGCGATATTGTAAAAATCAGAAAATAAAAATTAACTGTAAGATAGGAGAATTACCATGGCAAAAGGTGGATTCCGGGGTATGCCCGGCGGAATGAATCAGGCAGCTATGATGAAGCAGGCCCAGAAGATGCAGCAGGATCTGCTGCGGATGCAGCAGGAGCAGGAGAGCAAGACCTTCACCGCCAAGGCTGGCGGCGGCATGGTTGCAGCTACTGTCAACGGCAAGCATGAGCTGGTTGGCCTGGAAATCAATCCCGAGGCAGTGGACCCCGATGATGTGGAGATGCTGCAGGACATGATCATGGCAGCTGTCAACGAGGCGACCCGCGCAGCGGATGCAGAGGCAGCCAACAACATGTCCCGTCTTACCGGCGGACTGAATCTGGGCGGACTGTTCTAAGAAAACTGTAATGTAGGGCGGCTTGCCCTCAAGCCGCCGCATATTCGAATGCAAGAGCAAACGGCGGCTTGAGGGCAAGCCGCCCTACAAGTACGGATTTGTTTGAACGAAGGAGATTGCTATGCAGTTTTTTCCTGCGGCTTTGCAGAATCTGGCGGATCAGTTTGCCCGGCTGCCGGGAATCGGCGGCAAGACGGCGCAGCGGCTGGCCTTCCATGTGCTGAGTCTTCCCTATGAGGATGCGGAAGAATTTGCCGAAGCGATTCTGGCGGCCAAAAACGAAGTGCATACCTGTCCCCGGTGCCAGAATCTGACAGACCGGGAGCTGTGTCCCATCTGCGATGATGATCTGCGGGATGAAAGTGTCATCTGCGTGGTTGCGGAGCCCCGTGATGTGATCGCCATGGAGCGTTCCCGGGAGTTCCGGGGCCAGTACCATGTGCTGCACGGCGTGATCTCGCCGCTGAACCACGTGACCCAGGATGATATCCGGATCAAGGAGCTTTTGCAGCGCGTTGGCACCGGCCGGGTGCGGGAGGTCATCATGGCCACCAATCCGGACACCGAGGGTGAAGCCACCGCCATGTACATCTCCCGGCTCCTGCGGCCCATGGAGGTCAAGGTCACGCGCCTTGCCTACGGTGTGCCGGTGGGCAGCCAGCTGGAATATGCTGATGAAGTGACCCTGTCCCGGGCCCTGGAGGGCAGACAGGAAATGTAACGAAAAAAGAGACTGCTGGTGCAGTCTCTTTTTTAATGCGAAATGATAAATGCGAAATGCTAAATGTCTTTTTATCTGCGCACTTTACGTTTTTCCGGCAGCTGAGAAATCGCAACGGCGGCAAATACCAGCACGCAGCCAAGGATTTCGTGGCCTGCCATCCGTTCGCCCAGCAGCCACCAGCCGCCGATGACGGCAAAAACCGATTCCAGACTCATGATCAGCGATGCGGTGGTGGGCTCCAGGGATTTCTGCCCCACGATCTGCAGGGAATAGGCAAGACCCATGGACAGCATGCCCGCAAAGCACAGAGGACCCCAGCAGGCCAGAAGATTTCCCGTGTCCACGGTCTCCGTCAGAACCACAAAGGGAACAGAGATCACCGCAACGGTAAGGGCCTGCACGCAGTTTAACCGGAAGCCGTCCACATCGGCGGCAAAATGATCGATGCAGGTGATCTGCACGGCGAAGCACAGGGCGCAGCCCATCAGGTACAGGTCGCCCCGGTTGATTTCCGTGACACCCAGGCAGCTGATCAGATACAGGCCGCCCACGGCGATGAGAACGCTGAAGGCTGCCGTCCTGGGCACCTTCCGTCCAAGGAACAGACCCAGAATGGGAACCAGAACGATGTACATGGCGGTAATGAAGCCGGCCTTGCCGGCATCCGTATACACCAGTCCGATCTGCTGCAGGCTGGAGGCGCAGAACAGTGCGCAGCCGCAGATGGTGCCTGCCTTCCACAGCTGGGGATTTTTCCATTTGCCTGCCGACTGCCGGATAGAGCATTTTCCCAGATCCAGCACAAAGGAGCAGGGGATCAGAAATACCACCGCCAGCAGACAGCGGACCATCTGGAAGGTAAAGGGGCCGATCAGATCCATGCCGACGCTCTGGGCGATGAAGGCAAAGCCCCAGATCACAGTGGCAGCCAGAAGACTTAAGCTGCCTTTGAGTTGCTCTTTCATAAATAATCACCGCCGCTGACTATAGCATAAATTGGCGGCAATTGCAAGATGCGTTGCTTTTTTTTCGAAGCGTGGTATACTATAGGCAGGTAATGCCTTCGGGCGCATCACGAATGATTGGAGAAACCGAACTATGCAGGAGCTGTTTATCCCGACCCTTCACACCTTTGCCATGAAAAACATCTTTACCGGTTCCATGGGCCTGTTCCGCTTCCGGATTCAGCCCAATGTGGTGATGGCGACGCCGAAAGAGGTGGATTTTGAACAGAGCACCATTTTTGCGGAATACTGGCACGGCCTGTTCTGCTATGAAAAAAGCGAAATGGAAGGAAGCGAGACCTTCCCCATGTCAGAAGAAGGACGCCGGGATATGATCGCCTGGCTGAACAGCAAAATATGATGAAGAAAGGGCGGGGAATAACTTCCCCGCCCTCAGACTTTCGAAAAAGTAGATTTACACGTAAAAGTTTACCAAAATGCACAGCACCCAAAGCCTCCCTTGTGTAAAGGGAGGTGGCTCGCCGTAAGGCGAGACGGAGGGATTGTGCAGAGAAATCTTACGTATTCGCATAGGATTACGGCGAAATTGAAACTTTGTACTG
>JAFQHF010000096.1 GCA_017398105.1 Oscillospiraceae bacterium
ACGCTGGAGGGCTGTACGCTCCTAAAGCCGGAACAGATCAAGGAATTGCAGGAGGGCATGGCGCAGAGCTGGCATTTGGAGAAAAACAAGCCTTTCCAGAGCTTTGAGCTGTCCAACAACAACGCGGAGATCCGGCGCATCCGGGGACGCATTGAGCAGCTAAAACAGCATGAGGAAAAGTCTTTTGTGGGCTGGGAGTTTGACGGCGGGCGCGTGGAAGCCAACAAGACCGACAACCGACTGCAAATCTTCTTTGACGAAAAGCCCGACGATGCAGCCCGCGCCGAGCTGAAAGCAAACGGCTTTAAGTGGGCACCCAGCGCGGGCGCATGGCAGCGGCAGCTTAACAACAATGCCTACTACGCCGCAGGCTATGTTTCCTGTATTCAGCCCGTCACCGGGGAAAAGCCCATTGACTTGCAGCGAAAAGCCCAGCACCAGCAGGCAGCACCTACCCCCGATAACCTTTTGACCGGGGAGCAGATCACAACGCCCCGTGGCAGCTTCCACTTGACTTCTATGAGCATGGAGCAGATGCGGGAAGCCGGGTACGGTATTCACCATACTTCCGAGGATGGTAGGTATCATATCATGGGCAACGGTACACAGGCGTTTGCCGTCGCCGTGGAGCAGCCGGAAAACTATCTGAAAGCCGCTGAAATGTCCACCGAGCAGAACTATAACATGATCGACCAGCAGATCAACAACACCCCGTCCGTAGACGAGCTGGAAGAAAAGGCAAAGCGCGGTGAGCTTGTTTCCCTTTCTGCCCTTGCCGCAGCAGTCAAAGCCGAGGACGGAAAAACGCCCCAGCGCGGCGGGGATGGCAAAAAGCCCTCTATCCGCGCCCAGCTCAAAGCCGACCAGCAGCAGGCGGCAAAGACGCAGAAACAGGACAAGGAGAAAAAGCGCAGCATCAAAAAGGATTTGGAAATGGAGTGAGCCAATGAAAAAGTTTGAAAATGTGGATGTGATAGATACGCTGCAACAGATTATGCGGCACAACACGGCGTACTATCGGAATGATTTTGATATTGACAAAAGGATTTTGACACGGGCGGCGCAAAGCAGCAGCCCGGAGGACAAAGCCTTTCTCTGGATGTCCCGTCCTGCCGGGACACATTGCTTGCGGGAACGGGATGTATTTCTCAAAGATACGCGGGAGTACAACACTTTCCGCTTCTATGCCGAGCAGACCAACGACAAAGTGCTTGCCTATGCCGTTACGATAACGGGCATAAAGGACGGCAAAATTATGGGCAATGTCTATGAACTGGACTACCGGGAACAGGCGCAAAAGGTATTTCGGGAAGCCCTGCCTGCTGATACCCACGCTCTGATCTATGAGAACGGCACACGACACCAGCCCGCCAATTACCAATTCGACGCCCAGCCGGACAAGGATTTCGGGAAGTTTGAACGGTTTGAAGCCGTGCCCAATGACCCGGACGCGCTGCAAGACTTACTGCGTAGCGAAAGACAGGCGCGGGAGCAGCTTGCACCGGGGGATGTCCGCAGCCATGTTGCGGAGCTGTCCGACAGAAAGGTTGTGGACGAAGCCCAGCGGATCGCGGACGCCTTTCAAAAGCTGTCCGCGCCCAACAGCCCCAACAAGACGCATTTCATGGTGGAGGTATCGCAGGCATTTTTGTTCCTGGCATCCAGCAAGGAGCAGGAACGCTTGCAAGCTATGCTGCCCTATAAATCCCTGTATCTATCCGGCATGAAAGACAAGCGCGGAATCTATGCGCTGATAAGCAAGGACGAAAACCGCAGTCTGCCCCTGCGCCAGCCGCGCCGATCCGTGCGCAGCCAGCTCAAAGACGGGCAGGAAAAAGCCGCTGCACCGAAAAAGGCAGCGACAAAGAAGAAAAACAACGATTTGGAGGTATGAGCATGAGCCGTATTGTATTTACCGTAGAGGAAGAAAATCTGATTTGTATGTACCACAACACCGACAGGCACAGGACACTTGCAGGGATCTCCGACGCCCTGCAGGACATGGACGAGGATATGCGCCAGCTTGCCGAGCAGACGATCCATAAGCTGCACAACATGACCGATGCAGCATTTGAGGGAGCGAAGTTTAATATGACGCTCTCCGACGCAGAGTAACAGCAACGCGGGACGCGGTGGCCATCTTCCGGCTGCTGCGTCCCGCGCTTTTTCTTTGCATAGGAACTAATAGAACATATTAGATGAACTATTTGTAAACATTTGGCTGTATATATTGAATTGTCAGAACATATATGGTATACTGTATGTGCAAAGTTCTATGCTTTGACTTTTCAGATTGGAGGTTAGGATGATGATTCTCTTGTTTCATACCGGGTACG
>JAFQHF010000149.1 GCA_017398105.1 Oscillospiraceae bacterium
CAGATTGTCGAGAAAGCTCAGCAATGCTGGGCTTTTTCGTTTTTCTGTGCTATAATGTTCTGGGTGATGCAAAATGCTTGAACGTGGAAAAATGGAACGAGGAATATTTGAGATCGTGGACACCGAGAGTCTGGTGCCTGAGGGGCATCTGCTGCGCAAAATTGATGCAGCGGTGGACTTCAACAAGATTTATGATATGGTCGAGGAGCTGTACTGCCCCGACAACGGGCGTCCCAGCGTGGACCCGGTGGTGCTGTTCAAGATGGTGCTCATTCAGCATCTGTACGGGCTGAGTTCTCTGCGCCGGACTGCGGAGGAAGTGTCCTTTAATATCGCCTACCGTTGGTTCCTGGGCTATCGGCTTCAGGAGGATACCCCGCATTTCTCCACCATCAGCTATAACTTCCGGCATCGTTTCACTTCCGAAACCGTTGACCAGATCTTCGAATGGATCCTGATGGAGATGGTGGAGGCCGGTTATGTTGCTCCCGGTGTGGTGTTTGTGGACGGCACCCACATCAAGGCCAACGCCAACACGAAGAAGACCGTGAAAAAGGAAGTGCCTATCGCCGCCAAGAAGTATGCCAAGGAGCTTATGGAGGAGGTCAACGCAGACCGGGAAGCTCACGGTAAGGAACCTCTGGAGCCTGTGGAAGACGATGAACAGGACAAGCACGACGATAACGACGAGCAGGAACCTCCCGCACCTCCGAAAAAGAAAAAGGACAACACCTCCAAGAAGAAGCTGAAGAAACGCAAGAAGGAAGCAAAGAAGAAGACCGCTACCGTCAGCACCACCGACCCCGACTGCGGTATGTTCGTCAAGGGCGACCACAAGCGTCAGATGGCCTATGAGGCCCATACCGTCTGCGATGTCCACGGCGTAGTCCTGGATGTAGAAGTTACCCCCGGCAATGTCCACGACAGCGTTCCCTTTGACGATCTGTATGAGCGGATCACCAAGAAGTTCGACAGTGTCCATGCATTCGTGGCCGACAGTGCCTACAAGACCCCGCACATCTGCAAGCTGGTATTCGGTGACGGCAAGACTTTGTCCACAGCCTACACGCGGCCCAAGACCATGAAGGGCGGACACGAATGGTGGAAGTATGTGTATGATGAATACTACGACTGTGTTCTCTGTCCGGAGAATCAGGTTCTGAAGTACAGCACCACGAACCGTGACGGCTACCGGGAATACAAAAGTGATCCACAGGTCTGTTGTAACTGTCCCACCCGACATCTTTGCACCAAGAGCAAGAATTTTACGAAGGTCGTGACCCGGCACATCTGGAGCGACTATGTGGAGATGGCAGAGGATGCCCGCTGCACACCGATTTTCCAGAAGATGTACAAGGCCCGGAAGGAAACCATTGAACGGGTCTTCGCCGATGCCAAGGAGCAGCACGGAATGAGATATACGAGATTCAGAGGCTTGGCCCAAGTACGAAACTGGGTGAAGCTTAAATTTGCTGCCATGAATCTGAAAAAATACGCCAACCGACTCTGGAAAGACACCCGCCCGAGGTGTGTTACCTATGTGCTTTCTCTGTTCCTGCCGGGATATACAGGTAACCCCTGCTTCGCCTAATGCGAAACAGGGGTTTTTCTACAGTCTGAGCACCCGGAGGTCCGGGTGCTGTGTTAATGGTATTCGGAAAATGCGGAAAAATGCTGCTGGAACAAGGTCTGTGCCTCCCGGTTCAGGTGCTGAGTATATTGGTCAAAGGCTTCCATGAGCACCCGGCCCCTTTCCGTCAGCTCTGTACCGCTTCCCTCGGGACCGCCCCGAATGCGCCGCACCAGGGGATAGCCGATGGCATCCTCCACCTGATTGAGCATTTTCCATGCGGCAGAGTAGGACATCTGCATCAGACTACAGGCGTCCAGCACCGAGCGGGTGTCATACACCAGATGCAGCAGCATACTCAGCCGGTCATCGCAGAGGATGGAACCGTTGTTCAGGGTGATCCCCACACAGGGCCGGGTCAGCTGCCGGTCTTGGGCCTGGATCAGCTTGCTCCGATGGGTCATGTCGCCGCTGCGGATCAGAACGCCGGAGTCACTGACAGGAAGATATTCGGTTTCCAGCGGACATTGGGCAAGGGTCTCCTCCAGCGTGCCGCAGTCGGCGGAAGAAAGAAGGAATGTCATGGCCTCGCCGTCAAGCAGCAGGGGCAGACCGTGGATTTTCCTGCAAATGGGCCTTGCGATGGGGGCTTCGGTTCCCAGGAGTGCATCCAGGTTTTCGGGCAGGACCAGCGGCATATCCCCCGGCAGGACAAAGACCCGGTCAAACTTCCCATGGAGGAAGCCCAGTCCCTCCCGAACACCGTCCAGGAAGGAAGCGTCTGCCCCGCAGCGCAGGAATACGACCCCGGCCTGGGCGAAGGGACGTTCCGCTTTCTTGTTCTCCGGTCCCACCACAAGGCCGATCAGGGCAACGCCGCAGCGTTGGAAAGCGGCGATCATCCGCTGTCCGGCACTGACTGCGCCGACCTGCTCCGACAGGGCACGGATGCCGCTGATCCGGGGCAGCCCCGTGGTCACGATCAATGCAGCAGTCTTCATGGCGTCACCTCCCAATGTATCGTCAGACCAGATCGATGGTCTCAAATTCCTGGTTCAGTAAGTCAAAACAGCTTATGCTCCCGGTCTTCACGGGCCTACCTGCCAAAAGCCGGACGCAGAGCGAGGCCTGCATGGCGGCACAGAGGGCCGGGGTGAAGCTGAGAACGCTCTTGTCCTTCAGCTCGATGCCCTCCGGGAAGAGGGTCTCGATCAGATGGTCTCCCGGCATGGACACGCCCGCCTGGGCCACCCAGCCGGAGATGGCTCCGTAGACCAGGGGGATCCCCAGCGCTGCGCAGGCATCCGAGAGGATGCGCCGGGCGTCGATGCTGTCCAGGGCATCCAGAACCGCATCGCAGCCGGTCAGCAGCTCCCGGGCATTGTCTCGGGTCAGGAAGACGGGATGGGCGGTTACCTGCACAGCTGGATCGATGGCTTTCACCCGCTTTGCGGCGGCCTTGGCCTTGGAGCATCCCAGCGTCTCCATGGTGGACAGCAACTGCCGGTTCAGATTGCTTTCCTCGAACACATCCCCATCCACACAACGGATGGAACCCACGCCCACACGGGCCAGCAGCTCAATCAGATGCCCGCCCAGTCCTCCGCAGCCGATGACGGCCACGGTCTTACCGGCGAGGATATGCTGTTCCGTCTCCGTCAGGGCGGGGATGTTGCGGCTGTGGCGCAGGTCCATATCAGCCGCCTCCCACGGCGGGGAAAAGGGAGACGATGTCCCCGTCCTTAACTTCCGTTTCCGGCTTCTGGTGGAAGCCGTTGATGAGGAGGATGTTGACCTCCTTCCGGTCAATGGAAAGGCGGTCCATGATGTCCTGGACGTTTTTGATGGAATCGGACTCCATCTGGTAGATCTTCTGTCTGCCCTGACGCAGACCGGCAAATAAGCGTACTTCGATCATAATGGGTACTCCTGTACGAAAATTTGGGGAGGGGCAGAACCCCTCCCCCTATATTATGATACTTACTTACCGACGCACTCGTCAAGACCCAGACGCTTCAGAGTCTCGTCAGTGGGGAAGGCAGCCTCCCAGCCACGGACCTTGTAGTACTCGGGCAGGGTGATGGGCAGCTTGGAGACCAGACCCTTGGAGGGACCATCGGGGATGGGATCTTCCAGCAGACGCTTGGGCAGGCGGTCATCCTCGGGCTTCATGCCGGCGGCCTTGTTGAACATTCTCTCGATGTTGTAGATACGCTCGCCGATCTCCAGAACTTCCTCGGGAGTGTACTCAGTGCCGCAGGCTGCGTTCAGCAGCTTGGTGTACTCGGGAGCACCTATCTGCACGATCAACGCCTTGACGGGCAAACGGATCGACCGCGGACTCGGTTACTGACGCTTCGCGTTCGCGCCGATGAAGGTCTTTATCGATGCGAGTTTGGGCAAGCAAACATATCACGTCC
>JAFQHF010000150.1 GCA_017398105.1 Oscillospiraceae bacterium
TACGCCAAGGGTCTGAACACCTAAGAAGTGGAAACCGCCGCCGTAGAAAACACCTTTCTCAGTGGAAACACCAGTAGCGAAGAAACCTGTGAGGATCGTTCCCAGACTACCGCATACACCGTGAACGGATACGGCACCAACAGGGTCGTCGATCTTTGCAACCTTGTCAAAAAATTCAACGGAAAACACAACAACAATACCAAAGACGGCACCCATGATAGCAGCACCCAGAGGAGAAACAGCATCACAGCCAGCGGTGATGCCCACCAGACCAGCCAGCGCTGCATTGTAAGTCATGGAAACGTCGGGCTTACCATAGCGGATCCAGGTAAGGATCAGCGTCACGCAGCAGGCAACGGCAGCTGCCAGATTGGTGTTGAAGAAGATAAGACCTGCGCTGGTAACAGCTTCGTCAGAATCCATAGCAACGGTAGAAGCACCGTTAAAGCCGAACCAGCAGAACCAGAGGATGAATACCCCCAGAGCAGCAAAGGTGATGTTATGTCCCAGAATAGCACGGGGTTTTCGGTCCGTATCGTACTTGCCGATACGCGGACCAAGCATCCAGGCACCGATACAGGCACACACGCCGCCAACCATATGGACTGCGGTAGAACCGGCAAAATCATGGAAGCCCAGCTGGCTGAGCCAACCGCCGCCCCAGATCCAATGACCGGAGATGGGATAAATAAACAGGGAGATGGCGGCAGAATAGATGCAGTAAGCACTGAACTTGGTGCGCTCTGCCATAGAACCGGAGACAATGGTGGCAGAGGTGGCGCAGAACACCGTCTGGAAGATTGCAAATGCCCACAGAGGAACACCGCTGGGGAGTGCGTGGCTGTAATCCCTCATAATGCCGGGGTCCAGCCAGCCGATGATGGAACTTCCTGCACCGAACATTATGCCGAAGCCAAACAGCCAGAAGCAGGGCGTACCGATACAGAAGTCCATCAGGTTTTTCATCAGAATGTTGCCGGTGTTTTTGGCTCGGGTGAAACCGGCCTCACACAAGGAAAAGCCTGCCTGCATGAAGAAAACCAATGCAGCACCCAACAGTACCCAAATAGTGTTTACGGAACTCAATGTCATAATGCTTACCTCCTGTTTTCTATTCCAATCATTGCCGCCATCCGGGAGGAGTGGTCAGCTCCTCCCATGGCCCGCCCGGGGCGGGAAATGGCAAACAATGAAAGGGGCTAATTTACGGTCAATGTTAATCCCAAGCGGTTGTGTTCAGTGCATATTCGCAGGTCCAGTCTTCCTCTTGGGAATAGAATGCCTTTTCATACAGCGGATCCAGCTTCACAGGAGAAAGCTGCATTTCATGACGGCTGTTCCCCAAACAGACCTCCTCTGTTTGCATAGTTCTCTGTTCTTGCATAGCCTTACTCCTTCCATAGTGCTACTCACATCTTAGAAAATATCGGGATTATTCCAGTTCATTTCCCTTAACAAACTCACGAATGAGGCTGTAAATATCTTCTTTACATTCGCACCAAATCGTATTCCAATCGACATCATGTGCAGTATGCGGCCGATGCTGTATTTTTGCTGCCAAGATCAAGGAGCAAAACAGTGACTTTGCGGACATTTCCCACGGATCTCCATTCTCGTCCTTACCAAACACACGAACCTCAGCATCAACCGTCTGAACAAGCTTCGAAAATCGCTCAACATCACTGCCAGTATTTAATTCAATCGGTACTCTCATAACACGCCTCCAATCATTATCGAACACCAAACAGCAATTCGCCGTAGGTGGGGAACGGCCAGTACTTTTCGGCAGTCAGCGTTTCCGCTTCATCTGCCAGAGCACGCAGCCGTGCCATTTGGGGTAGAATCGTATCCCGGATGGACACAGACTCCTCCTGCACATCGGCTGCACCATTCAGCCCCAGAACAGCTGTTTCCAGTGCCTCCGTCTGTGTCGCGATCTGATCTGTCAGAGCAGACAGCTTTGTGATCAGTCCGGTCTCATAGCTGCAAACAACACCGGGAGCAGCGGCTTTCTTTGCGGAAACTCCACCTGCCAGCTCAGCCGTATAGCTCTGCACAGCGGGCAGGATTTGCTTTTTTGCCATATCCACCATCGTATTTGCCTCAATGGTGACTGTCTTGCAATAGTTCTCCAGCTGGATCTCACAACGAGACCGCAACTCTGCCATACTGAACACACCGTGACCTGTGAGCATCTTCACATTCTTTTCATCCAGAATGTGGGGGATGCAATCGGGTGTGGTACGGTAGTTGCACAAACCGCGTTTCTCAGTTGCTTCCTTGATCCAAGCTTCGTTATAGCCATTGCCGTTGAAGATAATGCGCTTGTGATCCTTAATGGTCTTGCGGATCATCTCGTGAAGCCTCGTCTCAAAATCTTCTGCGCCTTCCAGACGGTCTGCGTAGATCTTCAAAGACTCTGCCACCGCTGCATTGAGCATAATGTTGGCACAGGCAATGGAGTTGGAAGAACCCAGCATGCGGAACTCAAATTTATTGCCGGTGAACGCAAAGGGGGAGGTGCGGTTACGGTCAGTGGTGTCCTTGGGGAATCTGGGCAGAACATCAACGCCCAGCTTCATATTGGTTTTCTTAGCTCCTTCGTAAGGCTTATCACTTTCAATGGCATCCAAAATCGCCGTCAGCTCATCACCGAGGAAGATGGAAACTACGGCAGGAGGTGCTTCGTTAGCTCCCAGCCGGTGATCGTTGCCTGCGGTTGCCACGGAAATACGCAGCAGATCCTGATAGTCGTCCACTGCCTTGATGACCGCACACAGGAACAGCAGGAACTGGGCATTTTCATAAGGCGTTTCACCGGGAGACAGCAGATTCACACCGGTATCCGTTGCCATAGACCAGTTATTGTGCTTACCGGAACCGTTAACCCCGGCAAAGGGCTTCTCGTGTAACAGACACACAAGGCCGTGCGAGGCCGCGACCTTCTGCATGATCTCCATGGTCAGCTGGTTGTGGTCGGTAGCAATATTGGTAGTGGTATAAATGGGAGCCAGTTCGTGCTGTGCCGGAGCTACCTCGTTATGCTCCGTCTTTGCCAGGATACCCAGCTTCCACAGTTCCTTGTTCAGATCCTCCATAAATGCCGCAACTCTGGGCTTGATCACACCAAAGTAGTGGTCATCCATTTCCTGCCCTTTGGGCGGCTTGGCACCAAACAGGGTCCTGCCGGTATAGATCAGATCCTTTCTCTGCTCATACAGTTCTTTGGGTACCAGGAAGTATTCCTGCTCGGGGCCTACGGAAGTGCGGACACACTTCACATCCGTGTTACCGAACAGCTTCAGGACCCGCATTGCCTGCCGGTTCAGGGCTTCCATAGAGCGCAGCAGAGGGGTCTTCTTATCCAGCGCCTCTCCGCCGTAGGAACAAAAGGCTGTGGGAATACACAGTGTCTTACCCTTAATAAATGCGTAAGAGGTAGGATCCCATGCTGTATAGCCCCTGGCCTCAAAGGTGGCGCGAAGTCCGCCGGAGGGGAAAGAACTTGCATCTGGCTCACCCCTAATCAGCTCCTTGCCGGAAAAGTCCATAATTACGCCACCATCCGGAGCCGGGGTAATGAAGCTGTCGTGCTTTTCTGCGGTAATGCCGGTAAGGGGCTGGAACCAATGGGTGAAGTGGGTGGCGCCGTTGGA
>JAFQHF010000151.1 GCA_017398105.1 Oscillospiraceae bacterium
CGGCTCCATGGGCGCTGGCGACCAGCTGAAGCTGACTCCCTACCAGTCCGCTGCTGAGGCTGCTCAGGCTGTTGCCAAGGGCGAGACCAACTTCGCCGTTTCCCATCAGTCCCAGATTCTGGAAACCTATCAGCAGGGTGGCGTGACCATCCCCTGTGCATTCGACGACGCTGCCATCGAGAATGGCCCCTTCGCCGGTGTTGAGGGTGTTGGCGCTGCCGGTTACCCCTACTTCCGTAACCGCTGCTTCGTCATGGCTCGCAAGGGCACCGACGCTGCAAAGGCTGCTGAGCTGAAGGAGCTGTACGGCAAGATTCTGGCTGACGAGGAAGTTACCACCTGGCTGAACGAGACCATGCTGCTGGAAGTTGACACCATGACCGTTGCTGATGTGGAAGCTCACATCGAGAACGTTAAGGGCATCGTCAACGAGTACAAGGATATCGTTGCTGGTTAATTCCTGAACCGCCTGCGGGGAATGGGATCGGGCTCCGTCCCATCCCATTCCCCGCTTTTTTGTTGGTATCTTTAAGAACGTCCTGTTTCCTATGCTTTGAACTGTATAGGGTTGATTCAGACATCAAGAAACAGTTCTTAATGAATGCCATTTTTCTCACAATTCTAAGGAGGCGTTTCTTCCAAGTGAAAAACTTTATTGCAAATACCGAGAAGAAGCTGGATGCCTGGGGCGAGAAGCTGGAGAAGATCAATATCACCTTCCCTTCCGACCTGGTCACCGGCATTCTTTTCCTGGTGGTTTCCATTGTGATCCTGCTGATCATGCCCCAGCAGGTGGTCGTTTCTGAAAAGGATGTCGTTAACGGTCGTGCATTCCCCACCATGCTGGCTTATCTGATGATGGCCATGAGTGTGCTGATGACCGGCAATGAACTGGTGAAGCTCATCACCAAAAAGCCTCTGACCATGAAGACTGTGAATGCTTTGGCAGAAGTGAAGGCTCTGACGATCATCGCCATTCTGCTTGTCACCTATCTGCTGGCCAAGCTCACGGATCTGTTTGTCATCGGCGGCCTGTTCTGCGCCGTAGCCTTCCTGGTGTACTTCCGCTGCAAAAAGAAGTCCTACTATGCCATTACCATCAGCGCTGCTGTGCTGATCTGGGTGGTATTCCGTTTCGTTCTGAACGTCAGTTTCTAAGGAGGAGGTTCTGAAATATGGATATGCTGCAATATATCGGACCTGCTTCCGGTCTGCTGTTTACTCTGGAGAACATCCTGTGGATCAACCTGGGTGTTCTCATCGGCGCTATTTTCGCTGCCATCCCCGGCCTGAGCGTTATCCTCTGCATCATTCTGTTCCTGCCTGTTACCTATAGCATGTCTGCTATTCCCGGCATGATGTTCCTGCTGGGTATTTACTGTGCAGGTGGTTATGGTGGATCGGTCTCCGCCATTCTGATCAATACCCCCGGCACTCCCCACGCAGCTGCTACTATGATGGACGGCCATCCCTTGTCCAAGCAGGGCCGTACCAAGGCCGCTCTGAAGATCGCCCTGTATGCGTCCACCTTCGGCGGTATCTTCTCCGCTCTGGTGCTGCTGTTCCTGGGTCCCCAGGTGGCAAAGATCTCCGCAATGCTGGGCACTGCCGAGTATTTCATGGTCTGCCTGTTCGGTATGACCATCATCGCCGGTGTTTCCGGTAAGAGCCTGACCAAGGGCATCATCGCTGCCTGCCTGGGCCTGCTGGTCTCCTGCATCGGCGCTGACCCCATGACCAGCTATGACCGCTTCACCTTCGGTATCTCCAGACTGTATCTGGGCCTGGATACCGCTGTTGTGCTGATCGGTCTGTTCGCACTGGTAGAGATCATCGGCAAGTCCGAGCTGAAGCTGGATCAGATGAATCTGAAGGCCGGTAAGCTGGGCGAGAAGGACGACGGCAAGATCACCAAGGACGAGTGGAAGCGGATGATCCGTCCTATGTTTATCTCTTCTCTCATTGGCTCCTGCGTTGGTATCGTTCCCGGCACCGGCGCTTCCGAGGCTTCCTGGTTTTCCTACAACACCGCCAAGAATATGTCCAAGCATCCCGAAGAGTTCGGTAACGGTTCCGTGGAAGGCATTGCTGCGGCTGAATCTGCCAACAACGCTGTCTGCGGCGCAACTCTCGTGCCTTTGCTGACTCTGGGTATCCCCGGCGACGGCTGTGTTGCCATCATGCTGTCCGCCCTGATGATCAACGGTCTGAACCCCGGTCTGTCCCTGTTCACCACCGATGGTGACATTATGTACGCCATCATGCTGGGCCTGATCCTGGTCAACATCTTCATGTTTATCCAGGGTCGTTATCTGACCAGCCTGTTTGCCAAGGTGGTCTCCATCCCCACTGAGATTCTGACTCCCATTATCGTCATCTTCTGCTTCGCAGGCGCTTACTCTGTTAACAACAACTATTTCGATCTGAGCGTTGCTCTGATCTTCGGTGTCATCTCCTATCTGATGCGGAAACTGGAGCTGCCCGCTGTTCCCATGCTGCTGGGCCTGGTCCTGGGCGGCATGACCGAGACCAACTTCCGCCGTGCACTGCTGATCTCTGACGGCAGCCCCAAGATCTTCTTCAGCAGCATCTTCTGCTGGATCTTCATCGCCCTGATCGTCATCGTCATCGGCGGTGTTCTGAGAGGCAACATGAAGGAAGCAAAGGCAAAGAAAGAGGAGGAAAAAGTCAATGGCTAATAACATTATCTTCTATTTCACCGACCAGCAGCGCTGGGACACCTGCGGCTGCTACGGCCAGCCCCTGGACATTACCCC
>JAFQHF010000152.1 GCA_017398105.1 Oscillospiraceae bacterium
CGCCCGGAATCCTTAACCCCCAGCATCCACCCTAAACTGGGCGTAAAAAGCAGACACCAGGGACTTCATCGATGTGCCCTTCAAAGGATTTTTAGGCCCTTCCTGGAAAATGGTCACTCCGACTAGGATACTGCACCGTCATCGTGTATATTAGCATACTTTCAGTGAATATACAAGTATTTTTTCGAAATATGAATATTGTTTTCAAACTATATACAGTATATTCAAAATATTAAAGATTGACGAACCAGTCCTGCACGATATCCGCATGGGTAATGGCGATTTCGATATTTTGAATTTCTTCTTTTGTGAAGAAGCGAAGGTCTTTGGATTCACTGCTGATCCGCATTTGCGGTTCCTGTTCAAAGGCAAGGCCGTAAACGACGATCACCATTCTCCAGATGCTCCCGTCTATGTAAGCTGCGATGCGTCCGGGGTTATCATATACGGCAAGTTTTTCGAACTTTTCTTTGGGAATACGCAGGCCCAGTTCTTCATATACCTCCCGGGCAATTGCGTCCCGGCCCGTTTCGGTTTTCTTGCATCCGCCTCCCACAAGGCCCCAGATGTCGGAATCTCTTCTTTTTTCCAACAGAAGCTTTCCGTTGCAGGTGATGACAGCATTGGCACCCAAATGGGCGGGCATCGTTGTTTTGGGCGCATCTTTGGGATCACAGTTATAGAATGTTACGATAGCCATATGGAGTCCTCTTTTCTATTTTGATTCAATTGCAAAGCCGATCTCTGTTTCTGTTTCATAATAAGCGATTGTAAAAACTGCGGTATCTCCGGATAATGTCCTCATTTTGCAGGATACTGCATCGGGACCATCTGCCTGTAGATCTGCGTGCTCAAACGGAACAGCTTCCACTCCGGTACATTTTGGTTGCCCGGAACCAATAAAGTCAAACCAGCAGCCGGCATAATCTTCTGTAGTATACTGTACAACACCCAGAATGCCATATGCAGACTCTGGCAGTACAACACAATCCAGAACGACACGGTTTGAAGGATCAGCATATGCATATCCCTGGAAGATATTCAAAAGGTCCTCTTCCGTTACGGAATTCCGGCAGATGCTTGTCTTTTCGCTTCCGGTTTCTATGGGGCTGGATTTTTCTAACGACTCAGATCCGGAACATCCCGATTGCAGTAGAATAATGGCAGCAATCAAGATCAAGATAATGATATGTTTCACAGGTACACACCTCGGCCGGAATTATAAAGTATATTATATGACATGTTTTGCAGAATTTCTACCCTAAAATTCTTTGGGTACCGGCTTGGTTACACCGGTTCTTCTGGCCCTGCTTAATCCGCCTGCCATGTGCGCCTGCGGATCTTGCGCAAATTTTGCTCTGCGAATAATATCTTCTCCGAATCGATCCCGCAAAGAATCTACGGTTTCATCCAGCCGAAGTTTTCGTTCGTATTGCTGAGGAGACATGCCCGAAAACAAATCGTACTGCTGGTAGGGTTCACCGGACAAGCGGGTCACCTGGACGCCAAGCTGACGCAGCGGTGTAATGCCATCCCATGCTTCAGAGAATAATTTACAGGAAGCTTCAAAGATTTCTGCTGTTATATTGGTTGCGCCGTGGAGAATCATTTGGTGAGAAACATGCTGAAATTCATTGGATCTGAGATGGATACTGACGCAGCTGCCGCATTTCCCATCCTTTCGCATTCGCATGCCAACTGTTTCACACAGACTGAGCAGTACCTGATGTGCTTGCAATACAGTAACAACATCCTGCGCTGTGGTCGTGGAATTTCCGTAACCTTTATTTTCCGCCGGTTCCGGTGTGACCATATCCGCATTGCGGCCGTTGGCAAAATGCCAGATTGTTTCTCCGTGCTTTCCCAGGCGCTTTTTTAATATTTTTACATCCGCTCTGGCCAGATCACCAATGGTATAAATGCCCATCATTTTTAATTTCTTTTGGGTAGCACTGCCAACAAGGAACAGATCACGAACCGGAAGCGGCCAGAATTTCCTTTCCATTTCCTCCGGAAAAAGGGTATGCACTTTATTGGGCTTTTCAAAATCTCCTGCCATTTTGGCGAGCAGTTTATTAGAAGAGATGCCCACATTGACTGTAAAACCCAATTCTTCACAGATCCTTCGGCGCATCAGTTCAGCAGCCAGCCGCGGAGTCCCCCAGAGCCGTTCTGTTCCTGTCATATCGACCCAGGCTTCATCAATGGAATACTGCTCAACTGCCGGACTGAACTGCCGCAGCATGGAAACAAAGCTCCGGGATGCCTGTACATACAAATCATAATCCGGAGGAATAATCGTCAGCTCCGGACATTTTTCCAGAGCCTTGAATAGGGGCTCTCCTGTCTGAATGCCATATTTTTTTGCAGGGGTGGATTTGGCTAAAATGATACTGTGACGGGAGGCTTTGTCACCTGCCACGACAGAGGGGATATCGCGCAAATCCGTATCTTCATTCAAAACCTTTACCCGATAGGCAGCGCTCCAGCTTAAAAAGGCAGAATTGGCATCTACATGAAAAATAATCCGTTCTGCCATATCAGCATACCTTTCTTAGCAGACACCAGGTGTGACTGCGGATGGTGTATCGCAATTCAAACAGCCATTTTTGATTCCGTACAGTAGCCCGGCATAAAAAAACAGTTGCTTCTATTCCGACATACTGCACATGCTTTACACTGACAATTTCCTCAATGTCCACACGAAGCAGCTGATGCGCTTCGTCTTCCATACGCAGACGCAGCGGACGAATCTCTCCGGATGCACTGCACATGGAAATCACATCCACAGGGCATATTTTCTGCTCCATGATCACACCTCCTGATTGTTTGTTTTATTATAGCACAATTGTTCGAATATGGCAAGTGGAATTTCGTGGTTGCACGGATTCCGAAGGTTTGTTATAATAAGAAAAAGGAGGAAGTGGCATGAAATTATTGCGTATTTTCGGTATAGGCTCTGATCGAATTCTTACAAAAGGACACAGCGTCCCGGGGGTCGTAACCGGTGTAAGCCGGTCTTACTTATATGTTGTAAAAAAGCCTGTCCGTCTGGTTATCACCGAACAGAATACCATGTTCTCCCATTACATCACCTTTACTTACACGGTAAACGGCATTCCCTATAAAGGACGACTTTGGGTCAGTCTTCGTTATCGATGCCCCCGGAAAGGTGAGCAGATCGAGGTTTTCTATGATCCAGAGAAACCGGGAAAATACGCCTGCTATGCTTTTGGACCCAATACTATGCCAATCGGATGGTGAAATGAATGTTGAAATATCCTTGTCTTGTGCTGGATCACGACGATACTGTGGTACAGAGCGAAGCTACAGTCAATTATCCGTTCTTTGTATATATTCTGAATCAATTCCGGCCCGGAAGGACGATCACATTGCAGGAATATGTAGAAGGATGCTGCCATCTTGGTTTTGCAGAGATGTGCCGGAAATGGTATGGCTTTACTGAGCAGGAGCTTGTGGAGGAATACAAGGGGTGGCAGGAATATATTAAAACCCGTATTCCGGCCCCCTTCCCCGGAATCGAAAATATAATCCGACGACAGAGAGAACTTGGCGGGCTGATTTGTGTTGTCTCCCATTCCAGCGATGTCAATATCCTGCGGGATTACCAAACGCACTTTGGCTTGGAACCGGATGCTATCTACAGTTGGGATCTTCCTGCACATTTACGAAAACCCAGTACCTATGCGTTGGAAGACATTATGCGCAGGTACAACCTATCCCCTTCCCATCTTCTGGTGGTAGACGATATGAAGCCTGCTTATGAAATGGCGGCCAAGGCCGGAGTTCCCATCGCGTTCGCCGCCTGGGGACGCAGCGGCTACCCTGAAATTGCAGAAGAAATGCGGAAATTGTGTAATTTTTCATTTGATTCCACCGGTGATCTGGAAAAATTCCTGTTTGATGCGGTATGACAAACAAAAACGAAAAAACCGTTTAATCCCCTTGACAATTATGGTATAATACAATTTAGAGAATGCACAGGAGGTGAGACATCTGGAAAAGGCAAGCGTAAAAGTCATGGCACGCAACCGGGAAGCCTATCATGAATATTTCGTGGAAGAAGAATTTGAAGCCGGAATCGAACTGGTTGGCACGGAAGTGAAATCCATCCGGGCAGGTACGCTGAACCTGAAGGATGCCTGGTGTGGTATCAAAGACGGCGAAATGATCCTGAACCAGATGCATATCTCCCCCTACGACCACGGAAACCGCTTTAACGTGGACTCCCGTCGCCCCCGTCGGCTGCTGATGCATAAACGGGAGATCATGCGGCTATATGGAAAAGTCAAACAGGATGGTTATTCCCTGATCCCCCTGTCAGTCTATTTCAAAGGTAGCCGTGTCAAGGTCAATGTAGGCCTGTGCAAGGGCAAAAAGCTATATGACAAAAGACAAGCCGCGGCAGAACGCGATATGAAGCGCCAAATCGACCGGGCTATGAAGGAGAGAATGAGATAATGGCAAATCCTACTTTTAAAATCACTATGGAAAACGGCGGTGTCATTGAGGGCGAACTGTATCCCGAAAAGGCACCCCAGAGCGTCCGCAACTTCATCGATCTGTGCAATCACAACTATTATGACGGTTTGATCTTCCACCGGGTTATCCGCGGCTTCATGATCCAGGGCGGCTGCCCTGAAGGCACCGGTATGGGCGGCCCCGGCTACTGCATCAAGGGTGAATTTTTCTTTAACGGCATTAAGAACGATCTGAAGCACAAGCGCGGTGTTCTGAGCATGGCCAGAAGCCAGTCCCCCAACTCCGCCGGTTCCCAGTTCTTCATTATGCATCAGGATGCCAAGCATCTGGATGGCCAGTATGCCGCATTCGGCAAGGTCACTTCCGGTATGGACGTGGTCGATGCCATCGCTGCTACCAAGACCGGTATGGGCGACCGTCCCGTTGTGGAGCAGAAGATCGCATCTATCACCGTGGACACTAAGGGCGAAACATATCCCGAGCCCAACAAGCTGCCCGATCCTTACGGCAGATTCTAAATTATCACACCGGGGTGCACTGCACCCCGGCCACCCAATCTTTTCCATCCGGGGCCGTACTGGTTTCGACGGGGGTAGTGAGGCTGGAATAGCGGGCCGTGGCGCCTGGCCACGATAAAACGGGCAATTTTTAAATTTAACTGACAACAGAACTGTTGCTCTGGCTGCCTAATTAGGCGCCCATCCGCCCCGGAAGGTCCACGAGCCGGGCTCGGGTGTGATTTGAGTGGAGACCGTGCGTACGCTAAGCTTTGCGCGTGCCATGCATTATGAAGCTACTAATGACCGTAGGGTGTTTGTTCCCGCCGGTCTGAGGGAATGTAAATAACAAACTGCGCCCGGAGAAGTTCTTTCCAAGTTGCTTTCGGACAGGGGTTCGATTCCCCTCGGCTCCACCAAATTCTACCAGAGACGAACCCTGTATCAGAGGTTCGTCTCTGTTTGTTTATAACCCAAAAAGCAGCACGTTTGAAGGTTCCGCTTATTTCAATGGTGAATTTGCTGTATTTATATGGTTGTAATAATTTGAAATGCGCGGTAAGCTCTGCTTATGGCGCATTTTTTCGTGTTCTTCATTCTCACCAGCGTTGCTACGGAAATTGTTTTCTCGAATTTCCTCGAAAATTCTCGATTATTCTTGGTTGATAGGGACACCTTGCGTATGATACCCTGAATAGAGAAAGCAGAAAGCTTTTAACTGCCAAAAGGCTGGCAAGAGGATAGAACTTTTCGGAGGATTGGAATCATATGAGATCAAAAGAAGCAATCAGGCTGCGTATCTTACAACTATGCAGGGAAAATGGAATTACGGTCAATCACTTATGCAGGATCAGCGGTATTACGCAATCGACAATCAATAACATTGTCTGCGGAAGGAATAATTCAACAACAGTATCCACTGTGCAGAAGATCTGCGATGGCTTATGCATTGACCTGCCGGTTTTCTTTGATTCTGAATTGTTCAGAAATCTCGAGCAGGAAATTTATTGATTTATAGCTGTCCATATATATCAGATTACGATTATCTCAAGCAAAGACAGATTTATATAAAACCTCTTCTGCGATGGGAAGAGGTTTTTTGTTGTAAATTGCGAATTCTAACAGATAGACAAATCGATAATAATATGTAATAATATACATGACTTGGGGGAGATAGAAATATGGCTGCAAGATTATCGTTTGCTGTCGTGATGGAAGAAATGCTCATTCTTACGCGGCACATAAAAAAGGAAAATTACTCAGCTGCTATTCTGATTTTGCTGGCGGAATTAGGAGTTGATTTCGGTTCGGAATCCTGCCTGCAGCTTCGTCAGACGATACAGACAAAACTCCTGCATCCCACATGGAGCTATCAGGAGGTATACAGTGCCGTCGGCGCTGAATGGGACAGAGGAACAGTGAGATCGTCCATAGAGATCAACGTTCGGTATGTAATCGAAAAGGCTTGGAGCAAGCGAGCTGAAATTGATGCCTGGAGAATCTATATGAATGAATTTGGTGACAAAAAGCCCACCAATGCCGAATTTATCGGAAAGACCGTGTGCATTGTGGAGCTTTGGCAGAGTTGCTATGAGGAGGAAAACTATGCAGGAGGTAAATAAAACCACCATTCGAGACCTGCTCATGAATATGCCGGCTGACGAACTGGATGCTCTGTTTCAGGCTGAACTGGGAAAGGACAAGCCTGATCCTGCGATGATCCGCCTGTTTATGGAAATTTTCCGCAAACGTGAGCCTATATCGCAGGAGATGATCACACCGGGCATCGAACGTGCGTGGGAACAGTATTGTGAGCGTTCCAATAGCATCTGCACTGAAGAAAAGAAAAACAGCCCTGTTCCCAAATGGCTGGTTCGGATCGGGGCAACAGCTGCCGTTCTTTTCCTGATGATTTCTGTTGTTCCTTCGCAGGCATCTGCAGATGGAATCTGGGGAAAATTTTCCCGCTGGTCATCGGAATTCCTGGAGTTTTTCTCCAGAACGGATAACGAAGGCCGAATGGAAGAATACAAATTTGTATCAGATAATGCAGAGCTTCTGGATGTATATCAAACAGTTACAGAGCAAGGAATTACCATTCCGGTCGTTCCGATGTGGATTCCGGAAGGCTATGCTTTGTCAGAATGCAAGGTTATTACACTTCCGGCAAAAACCAGTGTGATAGCGGCATTTGTTGACGGCGAAAATACGATTACCATGAATTTTGCTGTTTGCCATCAGGAAGTCGCGAAAAAGTATCAAAAAGATGAAACCGATATTCAGCATTACGAAGTACATAACACGGACCATGTTATCATGCGCAATAATGACATGTGGTCTGTTTTGTGGAATCAGAAAAATATAGAAGCATCCATTTTCATCAATTGCCAGGAGGAAACGCTATATAAGATAATAGAGTCAATTTACGTTATGGAGGGTAAATAAGTGAAACGATTTACACAATTGATTTGCCTGATGTTGGTATGCTCCTTTGTTTTGGGAATTCCTGCATTTGCTGCAGAAGTTCAGCCCTATGCCAGCAATTACTTCGGAAGCCACAGCTGTTATCTGTCAGAAGTCTCTTCCTCTACGTTCAAAGTGTGCTTTGAGGTTGTGGCAGTTTCCACCATGGATCAATTGGGAACCAGTGTGATCATTGTTCAGAAATCTTCGGACAGAGTTAACTGGTCAGACGTAAAGACATATACAAAGGAAAGCTATTCCCAAATGACGGCGTCCAACACCGTGGCACATGGCAGCTATGTAACATTCTCTGAGGCTGAAGCAGGATACTATTACCGGGCCTATGTGAAGTTCTATGCCAAGAAGGGTGTCAATTCCGCGGTATATGTAGATTACACTTCTTACATCTAATATTTGCTTCGGATTCGTATGATCCGGTACTAACAGGAACCTCCTGGCAGTTTACCCCTCTCCTCAGAGAGGGGTTTTTTGTATATTCTTATTACGAGTTTTTGATCTGCGGCAATTATGAAAGCAAAAAATAAAAAGTCCCAGAAACCATTGCGGCTCTAGGACTTTTTGGAGCTAGTGACCTGACTCGAACAGGCGACCTTCTCATTACGAGTGGTGGACTTCCTGTTTTACTCTGTTTTGTAGTTTAGAAAATTGTATTGCAGCCCTAGCACAATTCGCATTTAAGTACGTTATATCGTACCGTATCTTTGGTGACCGTTTTACAACTTGGGTCCCCAACGGGTCCCCGATTTTTAGCATCCGGTTTCACAAATTATTCACCATTTTTCATTATGATAAAGCTTGACTTTTACTTTTCTCAATGCTAATATGAAGCAAACTTAAGAATACACTCCTCACATAAGAGCGCCAGCGCCTACGAGCCAGAGCCGTGTGTAATCACGGTCGATGCGTTCTTATAGAGGCCCGCGCCCTAGAGGCCAGCGCCCGTGAATAATCTCATTTGCGAGATGCGGCGTTGGCATTTAGGTAATTTGTTAATTATCGTGAATATCCCAACCCAAGAGCCTGTGCCTTAGAGCCTGTGCCATGTATCGCTGAGATGCGATTCGTGGTGCAGGCTTTTTTATTTTATCAAAATATTACCGGGAGGTATTAATATGCGTATTGATAGAATCAAGTTAGTCACCGAAATGGCCCGTTCTGAAATCAAACTCTACGAGCTGGCCGAAAAATCCGGCCTGACCCGTGCCACCATTACGGCAATTAAGGGCGGCAAGAGTTGTAAAGAGGAAACCGCCGTAAAACTGGCCGCTGGTCTGGGTGTCCCTCTTGCTGATCTGCTGCAGAAATGAGGTCAGTTTATGGCAGATGTATTAACGGTCCGGGGAGCCGTAGCCAGAGCAAAAGCAGACGGCTTGCCGGTATCGGAATATACCCTCAGAGCATGGATAAAAGCAGGACATATTCCAGTCCGGCACGCTGGTTGTAAGCAGCTGGTCTATTATCCAAACCTGGTACGCTACCTGCAATGCGAGGACGGCGGCGACAATAGTCCCGCTGCTGCAGGCAGGTAAGAAAGAAACGCACACGGACGCCCACCACAGGCCTGTGGTGGAACTTGAAAGGAGTAGAAATGACCAAACAACAGGAGCATGATATTCTGATGGAATGTTTTGGGAGCATTCCGGAACGCTATACGCTGTATCCGCTGCCCGATGATAAACGCGGGGGGCAGGAGTATGCCCGCATTGGTATGACGCTGGGAAACGGTGAGGTCTTAATCTTTGAGTTTGACTTTTCTGTACCGGGCCGATTTAACATCCCGTGGGAAGACCTGGAGAACAGTATCCCGCACCACTGCAGCACCTGTGAATGGAACCTCTGGCGGGGTAAAGGTACATCCTATTGTACCGAAACGGAAGAAATCGGCAGCGGTGAGTGTCCCGATTGGGAGATTTCTCCGGATGCAATCAGCCTTACGGCGGCTGAGTATTACAAGCAGCTGCACGAAAAGCACTATGGAAAAGCCTGTGTATCCGTGTGATAGCTGCAGTTATTCAGACACCTTTGCTTGCAAAAGGTGTGCCCGGTGGCGGCATTGGTACTTCTACCGTCAATCTCTTATCAATGCTTTTGCTAAGGAGCTGGACAGGTGCTGGCGGTATGAGCTCCCTTTGCATCGGATCAGGAAGGAACAATAGCACATGGCAAAGGAATTTTATATACGGTTCCGGACAGCTGGGCGGTATTGCTTAGTTACACGGTACAGCCGCCCGCTTCCCGGCGATAGCGAAGCAGCCAGAACCGCCAAACAGGCCGCCACCACTGCAGCACAGAAATTCATAAATATCAAGAACGCTACAGAGCGGCTGCAGCTGCTATTGTGTGCCAACTTTGACAGCAAAGAAGCATCCTTCTGCACCTTCACCTTTACGGATGAAACGCTACCCGCCAATCGAAAGCACGCAAAAGCTATCTTTGCCGACTACCTCCGGAGGCTGCGGCCAGAGTGGAAACGAGCAGAACGGCCCTTTAAGTACCTCTATACCATTGAGGGCGAACCGCTGTCCGTCTTTCCCTCAGCCGCTCCAGTGGCGGGACAGCGTTGGGAAGTTGCGCCGTGGCGTGAAGAACAGCGTTGGGAACAGCTTGACACGGCGGCCCAGGATGCGCCAGAGCCGCCGACTCGGTTTCATGTGCACTGTTTCTTCCTTCTTCGGAAAACGGATTACGAGACCGTCAAGGCCCTTTGGCCCTATGGCCAGGTGTATATAAGCCAGATGAAAGTGAACGACTTAACGACCTTCCAGCGCCTTGCAAGCTATGTCACAAAAGAAAGCCGCGCCGGTACCAAAGGTAACGGCGAACGGGCTTATACGCCCAGTCTTAACCTGGAACAGCCAACCATTGACGGCCATTGGTGCTCCGAATTCGAGGGCATTAAACTGCCTTTAGGCGCCGAGAAGATATCCAGCGGCACGGACAGCAACGAAATATATGGCAGCTCAATGGAGTATCTGTTCTACCGGATGCCCAGGCCAGTCCAGCAGCCGCAGCCATACAAAAGCAAGGGGCAATTGGTCCATAAGAAACGGCGCTCACAGCGCCCATAATGCCGCCACGAGGCCATCGTTTTCCTTGGTGGTGGTTATTAACTTCTCGACAAGAGTATAGAAAAACACAAAAGAACTTTTCAACGGCTTTTGGACATGGTAAAATATCAGTGAACGGAGAAAGAGCAACATAACCGGTACGATTGTGTGCCGAAAAGATGCGAAAAAACATCGTTCAAAATCCAGTTTTGACGCTGATTTTACCGGGTGGCTTGGGCGCAGGCGTGCGCCTGCTATGTGCGGGCGTGTACGCACGAGGGCTTCGCCCTGGAACCCTACCCCCGGGGTCTGCAAAATATCAAAACCCTCGCCGGAATACCACGTGCCCTCCTCCACGCGAAAATTTTTCCCCACATGAAAAATTCCAGGAGAGCCGAGATACCAGGCATAACCAGGCAGCACGCATGCCCGAAAACGGTGTCCAATTCGGACACATTCCGGACAAGTAATAAATCCCGCCACAGGTCTGCCCGTGGCGGGATATCATTCAACATGCCATGTTTTCTTTGCTGATAACATCAAGTGGGATACCTTTGCAGAGGCTGAACACAAAGGCTTTGATAATATCCGCTTCGCGCTTTTCCTCTGGCTTGTAATAAATCTCAATTCTCATTTCACAGCACCGTTCCTTACAGTTGTGTGTCAATCCATTGTGTTAGCTCTGCATCATTTGCAGGATCACGCCCAAATGCTGTGCGAAAAGAGCGGCGGTTTTGCTTTTCGGCTACAGCGTTCCAACCTTCCAGGGTATTTATATCCAACTTTTCTGTAGGTGGTGGCGCTGGGTTAAACAGTGGAATAGGCTTGCCGCCGTTTATGTTATTGGCTCGCACATAACCAATCAACATACATCCTGGCATTTCAAACAGATTCATTGTACCCCTCCTCATAGCACAGTCTCATTAGGTTCGATAACGGGGAATCTTCCGCCGGATCAGCAGCAACGATCATAAAATAGACGTCCGAAAACCGGGACTCTTCACCTGCAGCTGCATCGGATCTTCCCTGGGCTGTGAATACATTCCCAAGCTCCTGCAGCTCTGCAGCAATGACAGGAAAGTTACGGCTCGTTTTCTGCCCGGTTTTTCTTTGCCAGTATCTCCGGAATCCTGGCAGGTGTTTTAACATATCCATGTCGGCCCCCGTCAACTGTAGTTCCTGCTATCAATGGCAGCCTTCAGCCATTCCGCTCCCCTCTGGCATCCCAGAAGAACCCAGCCACGGCACAGGGCCGCCAGATGGTGGGCATTAGGATCAGTAGCCGCAGCGGCGTTAATGGCGTCAAGGATAGACTGGACGGTCTCAGCATCCCCACGGGCGGCGGCTTCGTAGGCTTCGTTTGCCATATTGGCGATATCTGCGAACATTTCCAGTTCTGCAGGTCTCAGCTCACGGCCTACCTCTGCCCGCTGCAGGTCGGCAAGCTGCTTGCCGGTGATGGGGAAAGTGATCTTATCAGGATTGACCATAAGTTGCCACCCCCAATCCCTCGAAGATAGACTGCTGCACCGGTGTTCCGTTGTGCTCTGCATAGAGCCGTTCCAGATCAACGCTAAGCGTGATCCTGCGCCGGTTGCCGATCTCCGTGACCTCGAACCCACTCCGATTGTACGCCCGGTAAATCATGTGCTTGTCGTCACAGATTTCCAGTCCCATGCTACCGCAGATGCGCAGCCATTCAGCCGGGATAACGATTGTGTCCAATTTGGACACGCCCGTCCGGTGGTCTTTCAACTTCACCGGATAGGCATAGGCTTTGATGTTAATCGTGGTTTGCATTATGTACCTCCAAATTCTATATTGACTTTTGAGAGGGAAAGGCCTTATAATAAGGCCATCCCCTCTTGCTTGCTGGGGTAAAGGCTCTTTGCATCGTGCTTTGGTCGGCGATTGATGCAAGGGGCTTTTCTTATGCCAGGACAAAACGGCGGGCGGTGGTCTGCTTGCTGAAACGCTGCCACAGCTCCGGGGCCGCCACCTTAAGGGCCTTGCTGTCCAGGCGGCTGCTGGTGACTTCCTTCCAGGTGATTTTGAAGCTGGGTCCGTGTAGCTCATCGGCACCGTTGGCGGCCATGTAGGCTTTCAAGCCATCTTCCAGGGCGGCGATCTCGCCGGCCAGCTCGTCAGCCATGCGGCGCAGCTCTCGCAGCTCGTTTACTCTGGCTTCCATCTCGTTCATACTCATAACGTTCCTCCTAAGTTCATGCCGCCACAGGCCCGTGGCGGGCTTCTGATTGCCTTTTCTTCTTACCTGCCCACCAACCATGGCTGCGGGGCTATTGTCGCCGCCGTCCTCGCACTGCAGGTAGCGGACAAGGTTTGGATAATACAGCAGCTGCTTGCATCCAGCGTGCCGAACAGGGATAAGCCCTGCCTTAATCCATCCTCTAAGGGTGTACTCTGATACCGGAAGGCCGTCCGCCTTGGCTCTGGCTACGGCTCCCCGGATGGTTACGACGTTTCCCATTGGTTGCCTCCTTTGATCGTTTCACCCATGTTGTAGCGTTTGGTGTGGGGGTCGCTTACCAGGTGTCCTCTGTTGTCCCCTCTTCTCTATGACCACATTATACTACTGACGGCAGTATATTTCAAGATGGTATATTACACAAACATGACGTCAGTATATCGTTAATATTGTATATTGACGGCAGTATACTTTGGTGGTATAATACAGGTATGATGGAAAAGGTGACCTTGTATGACGGCCACCACCATAATTTCTGATTAAAGGGAGGTCCGAAAGTGGAAGAAACGAAAAAGAAAGTCAGTGATGCACAAAGACGGGCAGTTGCAAAGTACAATGCAGCAAACTATGACCGTGTTGAGCTTCGCTTGGATAAGGGCCGGAAAGATACTGTAAAGGCCCACGCAGAAACCCGGGGCGAAAGCCTGAACGCCTTTATTAACCGGGCGATCACAGAAACCATGGAGCGGGACAACGCCACAGGGGAGGTCACAGAATGAAAGTATATACCATCATCGGCGGCGTCAATGGTGTAGGTAAATCCAGTTTCACAGGTGTCCTGAAGGAGCGCAGCACCGATTTAGGAATCATCGTGGACGTGGACAGGATCACCGCAGAACTAGGCGCAGGAGCCCTTGCAGGCGGCAAGGCGGCCTTAAAGAAGATCAATGAATGTATCGACAAGGGCGTGTCCTTCACCCAAGAAACCACCCTGTCAGGCCGCAAGACTGAGACCACAGCGAAGCAGGTCAAGGAACTGGGCTACCACGTCCGGTTATTCTATATCGGCCTGGATACCGCCTCTGAGAGTCTCACACGCATTCAGAACCGCGTTCGCCGCGGCGGACACGATATCCCAGAGAATGACGTGGAACGCCGCTTTGCGGGCCGCTGGGAGGCTGTGGCAAAGGTTCTCCCCTACTGTGACGAAGCTGAGTTCTACGACAATGACAACGGCTTTGTAAAGGTGGCAGAGTACCGGAACGGCGAAGTTCGCACCGTTGGCCGCCATTGTCCTAAGTGGCTGGCAGAGCTGCAGGACTACTTGAGTAAATAAATACCCCACCGATCACTGAGACCATGGCAGGCAGTATAGCCGCCACAGTGAGGGCTTGGGAAAATGTGTCCAATGCGGATGCGCTCAAACAGCAAGCGAGGTGAGAAATACGACAAGTTATGCACTGATGGACGGCCCAAACATCCCGATCAATGTTGAATTGGCCAATGCTATAGGACTGAATGAAACGATTTTGCTTCAGCAAATACACTACTGGTGCTGTAATTATGCACAAAATGGTAAGGTAAAGAACAATCATTACCATGATGGTCAATACTGGGTATACAATTCAATTGACCAATGGACGGAACAGCTCCCGTGGGCTGGAGAATCTACCACAGAAAGAGCCGTCAGAAAACTAAGAGAAAAAGGGCTTATCATTGTTGGATATTACAGTCATGGAAACAGGAATCGAACAACATGGTATAGAATTAATTATGATAAATTAGCAGAAATAACAGCATCTTTTACTACGTCAAGTATGACGGGGTATATGCCTGGTACCCCGTCAAAAATGTCTAGCCGTTCCCGTCAATATGACGTGAACGATACAGTCAATTTGACGGGAACTAATAACATAGAATACTCAAAGAATACAGAAGTAAATGGTGATTTACCGTTGACGGAGAATCCGACAACGGTAAAACCACTCTCTGTTGAAAACGATAATTGTTTCGACTCAGCAGGAATAGACCTTGGTGCTTTTATTTCCTGGTACTCCTTTGAATATGCACGGAGGTTTGGGAAAAATCACCCACCGCTTAGCGCCGACCAAAGATTTCATGTAAAAAGCTACCTGACTAATTTTCTTGACGATCCTGAGTATTGTGAAATAGATGCCGAAGGCCTACAACAAATGGCTATGGATTTCTTTAATTCAGTGCAAAGCAATGATTGGCATATATTCCATTTTGTAGACCCTGAAATTCTGAAATACCGATTCTATAACATTTATCGTCAAGGCTACGAGTATTAAAAATGTGTCCAATTCGGACACAATCCACAGCAAGCAAAAGGAGGTGCCGCAATGGCATCCATTGAAGAACGTAACGGCAGCTATCGAATTACCGTGTCCTGTGGTCGGGACATTTACGGTAAGAAGCTCCGCGAAAAAGCCACCTTTACTCCCGATCCCGGACTTACCCCAAAGAAGCGGCAGAAGGCCGTTGAGGAATTTGCCCGCCAATTTGAAGCCCAGGTAAAGAACGGCATGGCAATGGACGGCCGTAAGATCACCCTCAAGGAATTTGCCGACCGATGGCTTGAGGAATATGCCGCCCAGAAGCTGCAGCCCGGAACCGTGGAGCATTACAAAGCCGAACTGAATGACAAAATACTCCCTGCGCTGGGCCATTTGAAGCTGTCAGAGCTGCGGCCCCATAACCTCAACGCCTTCTTTGTTGCCATGACGAAGGATGGCGCACGGAAAGATGGAAAGCCAGGCGGCTACAGCAAAGGCAGCATAGCCAAAACCCGCAATGTGTTTTCCTCCGTCCTCCGGACCGCTACAGAATGGGAGATCATAGACCGGAATCCCCTGGATAAAGTACGACCCCAGGCAGAAGAAGCGGCGGACAAACTGAAATTCTTCACGCCGGAACAGGCTGCCACCTTTCTGGACTACATCGAAAAGCCCTACACAGTCCAGACCAAAGGCCATAAACGTAAAGACGATACCAGAAAAGAGTATACAGTAGGAAACTACACCAGTAAAAAAGAAATCCCGGAACAAATCCGGGTGCTGTTTATCCTGGCTATCTATGCTGGTTTGCGTAAAGGCGAACTGCTTGCCCTGGAATGGTCAGACATTGACTTTCAGGCTGATACCATCAGCGTAACAAAGGCCGTTTCCGTGGTGGCAGGCCAGCAGATCACCAAGGCCCCGAAAACAAAGAACTCTCGCCGGGTGGTCTCTATCCCGCATTTCCTCACGCAGCGGCTTAAGGCGCTTAAGGTTGCCCGCACCAGATACCGGCTTGAGCTGGGCGACTATTGGCAAGGGGCCGAATGGGTGTTCATCCAGGACAACGGAAAGCAAATGTCCTACTCTACACCCTATTCCGCCTTTCAAGATACCATTGACCGTTATAACGCCGGTAAGCCTGTAGCGGAGCAGCTGCCCGCGATCCCGTTCCACGGTCTCCGGCACACATCCGCCACACTTCTGATTGCCGGTAAGCAGGATGTACGAACGGTATCCAGCCGGTTAGGCCATGCCCAGGCATCAACCACCATGAACATATACGCACATGCGCTGCAGGAGACAGACCGCAAGGCCGCTGCCACACTGGAAAATATGCTTGTAAAACAGGCCTAAAAAGCAAAAAATCCCGCTTCGGTCCCCAAATGGTCCCCATTTGGATGTCCGGGCGGGATTTGTCATTAAATAAAAAACGCCCAAAACCATTGCGGCTCTAGGCATTTTTGGTGGAGCTAGTGACCTGACTCGAACAGGCGACCTTCTCATTACGAGTGAGATGCACTACCGACTGTGCTACACTAGCATTGATTTAGCCCAATTATTATATCCATAATTGAGCTGAATGTCAATAGGCATTTTAAATCTGGCAGCCTGTTTCTCTGATTTTTTCACGGATGGACAACAGATCGTCAAAGGTTTCCGGGCGCTTGCTGACATCCCGAAGCAGTGCGGATGGATGGTAAATAGCTGTCATCCACACGCCACTTCGTTCTATCCATTGTCCATGCTGGCGGGTAATACGAAAATCCGGATCGATCAGACGTTTTGCAGCGATACGGCCGAGGCACACGATCACTTTCGGACGGATCAATGCAACCTGATTACGGAGATATCCGATACAGGCATCCTGCTCAGTCTCCAATGGATCGCGGTTTCTGGGGGGACGGCATTTGACAATATTGCCGATATAGCAGTTCGTCTTTCTGTCCAGATCGATAATGGACAGCATATCGTCAAGAAGCTTTCCCGCAGGCCCTACAAAGGGCTCCCCTTTCAAATCCTCCTGCTCACCGGGCCCCTCCCCTACAAACATAACATCAGCATGTTCGTTGCCAATGCCGAAGACTACATTATGTCGGGTTTCACATAACCCACAGCGTGTGCAGGTTTCACAGGTATTCTTTAGCGCATCCCACTGCATCATCCCCGGTTCCTCCTGCGGTCTGCCCTTCTTTTCCGGCGGCGGGCACGCATACGTGACCGCATATATGCATTGAATGCCAGGTATCCGACAGCAAGTCCAAGAACGATCACACAGATCGTACCAATAACAGAAAGAATACCACTGTCATCCGTATCACTACGCACTGCAGTAGAACGGATGGTAACGCCGGTCTTATCCGCAGGTTTTACATCTCCCATAGAGAATACCTCAGCTTCTGCCATTACCGAATTTCGGTATACAACTTCCATGGTTGCAATCAGCTGATCCTTCTTAATCGGCGCAGCCAGGCCTCCATCCACAACCTTGAAGTTCATCTGCAAATTATCCATCTGGGCATTGATCGGAACAACGGAATCAATGTCTACAAAGGATTGGCCAACAGCATAGCTTTCGCCGTTGTTCACCCTGAACTGACTTAAGGACATGCCTTCATAAAGAATCCGGTTCACCTTAAAATTGTCAAAGGCATAGGAAAGCAGATCGGACATTTCATTGAAGTTACCATAGCTTTTAACAGACCAGCCGTTTTCTGCATACGTACGGGTACAGCCCATAACAACGGCAATGTAACGCATCTGCTTGCTGCCCTCACCGGACTCGGCAACACAAACCAGACTGGCACCGGATGCATCTGTTGCACTGGGAATACCGCCCTTGACACGGTTATCATAAAAGTCAGGGATAATTGCCTGGTCCATCATATAATTCTGGGTATTGTATTTCTTTCTGGCGGCCTGTTTATTTGTTTCGCCGATCGTGTATTCAACAGCACTCCAGATTTCTACAAATTCTTCATCTTTAATAGCAGCATTGACGATTTTGGCCATATCCCGGGCTGTGGTAATATTCGAGGCGCTGTCAGTACCATAAACGTTATTGAATTCCGTACCGGTGCAGCCAGCCTGAGCTGCCCACTGATTCATCAGTCCGACAAATGCCTGCTGCGTGCCGGCAACATGCTCAGCAAGAGCAACTGCAGCATCGTTTGCAGAAATCAGAATCATACTGTAAAGCAGCTGCTCTACGGTCAGTTCTTCGCCAATCTTGATGGATGCATGCTGGTTACCGCCGGAAAAACGATTGTTTTTGACGGTTACCACTTCCTGAAGGTCATCGCAGTGCTGCAATACAACCATGGCATTTACAATCTTAGACAGGGTTCCGGAACCGACTTTGCTGTCCGGATTATAGGAATAGACCACCGTTCCCGTATTTACTTCATAGAGAAATGCAGACAAAGCGGTTTCCAGCCTGCGGTCGCTTCCTGCCAGAGGAATCATACCGTTAATGGTGCGGCAGCCATTTTGGACGCACACCTGACCAAATTCCGGCTCTGTTACGGTTGGAACTGGATCATCTACATAGGCGGCAGATTGCGTCGGGAGCGCGGCATCAGTTGTTTCCGTAGCAAGGGCAGGAAGCATCAGACACTGCAGCAAGGTTACGGCGCAAAGGAAAATAGAAAGACAACGAATTTTTTTCATATTTTATCCCTCAATATGCAGCTGCCGGACTTGTCCGGCTGTGAAAAATCGTGTATAATGTGAAACATATTATAGCAGTTTTTCTCTCGCTAGTCAATGCAGGAGGTTTATTCCCATGAAAAAACAGCGGTTTCCGATCCTGCTGATTCTGACGGTTATGTTCCTTGCGTTTACAATCGGATTCTTCATTGGAAGAAATCAGACAAAGGAGACTGTATTCGTCTCAGTTCCCGCACACATGCAGACGCAGCCTCCGCCGACAACAGAAAGTGCGACCCTGCCGGATGAGACAGCCGAAACGGTGTCATTTCCAATTGCGGTAAATTCTGCAACCAAAGATGAATTCATGGCTTTGCCCGGAATCGGTGAGGTGCTTGCAGAGCGGATCATTGCCTATCGGGACAGCCACGGGCCGTTTGCAGCAGTGGAAGGACTGATGAATGTCGAGGGAATCGGAGAAAAACGCATGGAAGAGATTTGGGATCTTATCGTATTGGAGGATTGACGATGAAAATATTGGTTGTTGATGATGAAGCCTTGCTGGTCAAAGGCATTCGATTTAATTTGCAGAATGAAGGCTACGATGTGATCACAGGCAGCGATGGTCTGGATGCAGTAAGGGCCGTGCAGGAGCAGTCTCCGGATTTGGTGGTGTTGGATGTGATGATGCCCAATATGGACGGTCTGACAGCCTGTGCCAAAATTCGTGAGTTTTCCGATATTCCCATCATTATGCTGACAGCAAAGACGGATGATATGGACAAGCTGATCGGCTTTGATCACGGTGCTGATGACTATCTGACAAAGCCCTTCAACATTCTGGAATTGAAGGCACGAATTCGTGCATTGCTGAGAAGATCTCACAGCGTAGAAAAGAAAGCACCCGGAAATGTGCTGACCATCGGCTCCATATCTCTGGATCTGGATGCAAGAAATGCATACCGCAGCGGTGAAATTGCGGATCTTACGGCAAAGGAATTTGACGTGATTGAATTTCTGATGCGCAATCCCAACCGGGTATATTCCCGGGAGGCACTGCTGGATACCATTTGGGCATATGAATACCGAAGCGACATTCGCACAGTAGATGTTCACATCCGCCGTCTGCGGGAAAAGCTGGAAGAAAATCCTGCAGAACCCAAATATATTCTGACAAAGTGGGGAGTTGGCTACTATTTCCGAAAGTGAAAAGACCGCCTACCGCGGCTATGGCAAAACACAGTTTCGCTACGCGATGACCTATGTGATCATCACGTTTATTGTGCTGCTTGTTTTGAATATCTATTGCGCAATCACCTGTCAGCAGTTATTTTATCAGAGCAAGAAGGATTCCATGACGGAAAAATCACTTCTGGTTGCGGATGAAATTGCGGCATTGGACATCATCAATAATAATTCCATAACCAGCGTTGTTGGCCAGATGGAAAGTCTGAAGGCAACCCGACTGATCGTCACAGATCAGACAGGCAAAATTTTGTATGACAGCACCGGAAATAATTTGGGAAGCTATGCCATGATTCCGGAAATCATCACTGCACTTTCCGGTGTCGGTCATGATGTGTGTACCTGGAATTACCGTCAGGGCACCACGGATACCAGAGTCGCAACCCCAGTGGTCTACTACGGAACCATTGTGGGCTGTGTTTACATGACGGAGTATGAGACACTGCAGGGCGGAATGATTCAGTCGCTTCAGGAGACCGTATTTCAGATCACCCTTCTTCTGGAAATCATTGTTATTATTTTCTCTGTTGCGTTTGCAAACACATTTTCCCGGCGTTTGAACCGAATCATGACCTCTATGCGCATTATCCAGGAAGGCGATTATTCCCACAAAGTGGATATGGGCGGCAATGACGAACTGACAATTCTGGCAAATGAATTCAACGATCTGACAGAGCGTCTGCAAACATCTGAGCAAAAGCGCAGCCGTTTTGTGTCGGATGCATCCCATGAGCTGAAGACTCCACTTGCGTCCATCAAACTTTTGTCCGATTCCATTTTACAGTATGATATGGATCTGGATACCGTACGGGAATTTGTAGGCGATATTGGTGATGAAGCTGAGCGCCTTAATCGAATGACCGCAAAACTGCTTTCTCTGACAAAGGCTGAAGGAATGCTGCAGGAGGAAAGCGAGATCATCTTCATGTCCCCCACCATCCATAGAGTTGCCAGAATGCTTCGGCCCAATGCCATTCAGGCAAAGATCAGTTTCCAGCTGGAATTGGACAATGACAGTCCTATTCTGATTCTGGAGGATGATCTGTATCAGATCGTCTTTAATCTGATGGAAAACGGAATCAAGTATAACGTTCCCGGAGGAACGCTGACCGTGCATCTGCGCCGTGAAGAGGACAATGCGATTCTGGAAGTCCGTGACACCGGTATGGGCATACCGGATGAAGCGATCAGCCATGTTTTTGAACGTTTTTATCGTGTTGATAAAGCACGCTCCCGGGCCACCGGCGGAAGCGGATTGGGATTGTCTATTGTCCGTTCCATAGTCCAGCGCAATCGTGGAGAAATACATGTTTCCAGCGAACTGGGAAAGGGTACGGTCTTTACGGTTACCTTCCCAGCGTTTGATGCGGAGGTGGATAAATTATGAGACGTTTCTTGTCGGTTGTAATTTTATATTGTCTGCTGCTCTGCGGATGCAGCGTATTGGGTGAGCGGATCAAGGAACCTGTTACATTTTATTATCTTCGGTCTGCGTATACCTTTTTTGCAGAAAACGGAGTTTTTGTTCCGGAGGAGCGGGAGGCATCCGGGCACCGGGATGACTTGGGATATCTTTTAAAATTATATCTTATGGGCCCTGCCGATGACGAACTGGCCTCTCCTTTGCCAAGAGGTACACGGATTACTGGCGTGGAAAGGACTGATTCGGCAATCACCATTCAGCTTTCAGATAATACGCTTGGTATGTCAGATGTCGATTTTTCTCTGGCCGCAGGTTGTCTCAGTTTGACCTGCTTTGATATTACGCAGACGGACTCAGTAACTGTGACCTGTGCAGAACGCAGCGTAACGATGACCAGAGATAATCTGATTCTGTACGACAGCAATTCAAGTACTATGGAGGAAACGAAATGAAGTTTATTTCCTGGAATGTAAATGGTCTGCGTGCCTGCGTGACCAAGGGCTTTACAGATTTCTTCAAGGAATCAGACTCTGACTTCTTCTGTCTGCAGGAAACAAAGCTGCAGGAAGGCCAGATTCAGCTGGATTTTCCCGGATATTATCAGTATTGGAACTATGCGCAGAAGAAAGGCTATTCCGGAACTGCAATTTTTGCAAGAGAACAGCCTCTTTCTGTGACCTATGGCGTTGGTGTGGAGGAACTGGATCTGGAGGGTCGCCTGATCACATTGGAGTATCCGGAGTTTTATCTGCTTACCTGCTATACGCCAAATGCGCAGCAAGGTTTGGCCCGCATCGACCACCGGCTGAAGTGGGATGATGCATTCCGGAATTATCTGCAAGATTTGGATCAGAGAAAGCCTGTTATCCTTTGCGGTGATTTGAACGTTGCGCATCAGGAAATCGACCTGAAGAATCCTTCCTCCAACCGCGGAAATGCAGGTTTTTCCGATGAAGAGCGTGAAAGTTTTACAAAGCTGCTGGGTGCAGGCTTTACAGACACGTTCCGCTATCTGTTTCCGGATGCAACCGGGATTTACAGTTGGTGGAGTTATCGGTTCAATGCCAGAAAAAACAATGCAGGATGGCGTATTGACTATTTTCTGGTATCCGACAGGCTCGCGAAAAAAATCAATTCGGCCCCTATCTATACTGAGGTTTTCGGTTCTGATCACTGCCCGGTAGGACTGGAGATTGATCTTTCCGAGTAACAACAAAAAACCCACCGTTTGCTTCAAACGCAAGACGGTGGGTTTTCTGGTTAAACCATAATGCCAAGCTGTGCCCCTCGTTTTACCAAATAGGCGTTTTTTATCCTTGTCAGATAAGCAAACGGTTCCTCCGGACTGATTGGCACAAAGGTTGTCACAATTTCTTCCTTTTTGGGAACCAACAAAAATTCCATACATCCTGTATCCAGTCGTTTCACCGGAATTCTGGTATCCAGTCCAAAGCCGCCGTCCATTGGAATAACCACGCCGAGATTCTCCCTGCTGTTGCCGCAGGTAACCTGCAGACGGCAGATAACATCACCACTTAATGTGCATCGGCAGATAAACCGGTAATATAATCCCTGACGGATCACCTGCACTTTGCCCGCCAGTTGTCGTCCAAAATAAACACCATAATTACCTTCCATAAGAAAACAACGCCTCCCCTGCTGCATCTTATGCGCCTGGAAGGCGTTGTATTCAGGTGGCTTTTCCGTGAGAAAGTCCGAAACTGACTGCAATTGCATCATCCACCATGGCCATCTGCGTTTCATCCAGATGCCCCATGTGCTCTCTGAGCCGGCGTTTGTCAATCGTACGGATCTGTTCCAACAGAATAATGGAATCTTTACTTAGCCCAACACTTCCGCCGGCAATGTTAATGTGCGTGGGGAGTCTTGCCTTGCCCGTCTGACTGGTAATAGCCGCAGCGATCACGGTTGGAGAATGCCGGTTTCCGGTATCGTTCTGAACAATCAGAACCGGTCTGGTTCCTCCCTGCTCGCTGCCAACCACCGGCGATAAATCCGCATAAAAAATATCGCCCCGCTTCACTGTTGCTTCGATCATTGTATTCACGCTCCGTGCATAGTCTCCTGCGCTACCGGATCAAAACCATATGTAACGCGGTAACAGTATTGTCCCACTCATACAGCTTTTTTATACGGATGCACATTCAAAATATCCTATGCACGTTTTCGCCCGGCTGCTACACAAATCCAAACTTCCTGACGGTGAGCGACAGGATTCGCTTCCCCCGATAGAGTATTTCGCACCGGTTTGGGACATTCCTGTCAGACAGCCAGATATCCAGCATCAACGCATCCTCTTCATAACTGTCGTCTACTGTTACACGAAGTTCCTCTCCTTCCAGGCCGGCAGCACGGAAATAACCGCTGCGAAGCGACTTCAGAAATATCCATGGTGCCGATACAGGAGACAGCTGGTCATCGGCCAAAAGGGAAAAATGAAGAGCAGTATCATCAAAGGTCAATTTCCCACCGTCCTGAGAAATGCGTCCGCTGATTCCGGCAATCGTTTCCGGTGAAAGGACGGAAAAACTGATGTCCCCCTGTTCATCAGAATGGCATGCCATGGAGAAGAAATGAAGCTTGTCTCCATAGTCAGCCGTGATATCTGCCTCAAAACTGCAGCCATCTGATTGCAGAAGATCTGTGCGCAGTTGCATCGCACGATCAATTTCCTTATCATGACCGGAGCATCCGGTCAATAACAGCAACAGCAAGCAAAGGATACCAGCCTTCTTCATAAGAATTCCGCCTTATTTCATAAGTCGCGGAAGATATTTCAGCATGTCTGTTGGAAGCATGCCATATTGACCGATCTCCTGTGCGCAGCAGTCTCCTGCCGCCCCATGCAGCCAGGCACCACAGGATGCAGCTTCCAAAGGTGGAATTCCCTGACCGAGGAGGCTTACAATGATGCCAGCCAGCAGATCACCGCTGCCTCCAACCGCCATTCCCGGATTACCGGTTCGATTAAGATAACAGGTTACACCATCTGTGATGCAGGTTTCGTGTCCCTTGAGCAGCAGAATGCAGTTCCAGTCCAGGGCATATTTCACCGCTGAAGCGACCCTGTCTTCCCCGATGGTTCCTCCAAAACGAAGAAACTCTCCCTCATGGGGGGTCAGAATCGTAGGATATCGTCTTCCACGCAGTATATCCTTATGCGCAGACATGACATTTATGCCATCAGCATCCAAAACCACCGGACAATGCGCATGTTTCAGTACGGCTTGGGTCACGGCACAAGTCCCATCTGACTGAGACAAGCCACAGCCGATCAAAACAGCATCCATCTGAGGAAGTCTTGACAGAATTTCCGGAATTGCGTCTTTACCCAGGCTTCCGCCCTCATCCGGAAGCGGAAAAACCACCGGTTCGTTCAGCTTGACTGCCTCGATTTCATATATGCGCTCCGGAACACCCAGAAAAACGAGCCCGGCACCGCTTCGAAGCGCCCCCATTGCAGCCAGATAGGCTGCTCCCGTAAATCCACGGCTGCCGCACAGAAGCAGAATCTTCCCAAACGTGCCTTTATGCCCCCAAGGGTCTCTGTCGGGCAGCAGCTCCAATACTTTTTCGTGGGTTAACTCGAAGATTTCCATATACATCACCGCTTTCTTGTTTGATTCAAACATATCATGTGGATATTCTTTCGTCAAGAGAATTCCCTTTCCGATAGAACCCAAAAAATACTTGCATATTTTCTGCGAATATGGTAGTATAAAAAACGATATGAGAAAAGCAAAGAATGGGCTGCCTTGTATTGGTTTGCGTTTTCAGAGAGAGCGGAATGGTGGAATCCGCTTACGTGCAATGCCGGGCTTTCTCCCAGGAGCTGCCGCTTGAAGGATCAGTAGAGTGTGCCGGGTGACTGCGTTATGGGTCTTGGATGTGTCTGCATCCGAAAAGCTGCGCCTGATTTCAGGCGAATTGCGGGTGGTACCGCGGAAGGAATGCCTTTCGTCCCGATGTTGGGATGGAGGGCCTTTTTATTTGTAGTTAACCATTCAGGAGGAATGAAAATGAGAGAACAATTAGAGCAGATCAAAAACAATGCTCTGGCAGCCCTGGAAGCTGCCGCTACCCCTGCAAACCTGGAAGAACTCCGGGTCAAGCTGTTGGGAAAGAAGGGCGAACTGACCGCTGTCCTGAAGCAGATGGGCAAGCTGTCCCCTGAGGAACGCCCTGTTATGGGTCAGATGGCCAATGCGGTTCGTGCCGAGATTGAATCCAAGCTGGAAGAGCGGAAAGCAGCCATCCACGCCGCTGTTCTGGAAGCCAAGCTTGCTGCCGAAGCCATTGACGTGACTATCCCCGGCGAAACCGTGGCAGTTGGCCATCAGCATCCCATGAACCAGGTTCTGCAGGAGATCAAGGACATTTTTGTTGGCATGGGCTATACTGTTGTTGACGGTCCTGAAGTCGAGTTTGCAAGCTATAACTTCACCCGTCTGAACATCGAAGAGGGCCATCCCTCCCGTGACCGCTCCGATACCTTCTATTTTACCGATGATGACAGCGTCCTGCTGCGTACCCAGACCAGTTCCATGCAGATCCGCTATATGGAGACCCATAAGCCCCCCTTCTGTATGCTTGCACCCGGCCGCGTATTCCGTAAGGACGAAGCAGATGCAACCCACTCCCCCATGTTCCATCAGATCGAAGGTCTGGTCGTTGGTGAGAATATCACCATGGGTGACCTGAAGGGTGCGCTGATCACCATTATGAATAAGATTTACGGTCACGATGCTCAGGTTCGTTTCCGTCCCCACCACTTCCCCTTCACTGAGCCCAGCTGCGAAATGGATATGCAGTGCCATAAGTGCCATGGTACCGGTGAGATTGACGGCAATGTTTGCTCTACCTGCCATGGTGAGGGCTGGATTGAACTGCTCGGCGCCGGCATGGTGCATCCCAAGGTTTTGGAGAACTGCGGCATTGATTCCGATAAGTATTCCGGTTTCGCTTTCGGCATCGGTTTGGAGCGTACCGCCATGGGCCGCATGAAGATCAATGACCTGCGTCTGATCTTCGACAACGATATGCGGTTCCTGAACCAGTTCTAAAGGAGGGGCGTAAGAATGAAACTGAACAGAAATTGGCTGAATGAGGAATTCGTGGATCTGTCCCATGTTTCCGACAAGGAATATGTGGAAAAGCTGACCGTCTTTGGCCAGAAGGTGGAAACCTACGAGCGGATGGATGCGGAAATTAAGAATGTTGTGGTTGGCAAAGTGGTTTCCATTGTCCGCCATACCAATTCCGATCATATGTGGGTTTGCCAGGTGGATGTTGGTCAGGAGGAACCCGTCCAGATCGTTACCGGTGCCCAGAATGTCCACGAGGGTGATCTGGTTCCTGCAGCGCTGCACAACTCCTGGCTGCCCGGCGGAATTCACATCACCAAAGGAAAGCTCAGAGGCGAGAAGTCCAATGGTATGCTCTGCTCCTTTGCTGAGCTGGGCCTGACACAGAACGATCTGCCCGGTGCTTATGCCGATGGCATTTGGATTCTGAACGATGAAGACTGCAAGCCCGGCGATGATATCAATAAGGTTATCGGCAACAATGATACCGTTGTGGAATTTGAGATCACCAATAACCGTCCTGACTGCTATTCCGTTATTGGTCTGGCCCGTGAGTCTGCGGCAGCCTTCGGTATGCAGATGAAGCACCATGAGCCCGTTGTCAAGGGCAGTGATGCAGGTTCCATTTATGACTATCTGGATGTGGAAGTTCCCGCTGTCGAGCTGTGCAACCGGTATTCTTCCCGGATGGTTGCCAATGTAAAAATTGGCCCCTCCCCCAAGTGGCTGCGTCACCGCTTGCGTGCCAACGGTGTCCGCCCCATTAACAATATCGTTGACATTACCAACTATGTCATGCTTGAGTATGGTCAACCCATGCATGCCTTTGATTACCGTTACGTTTCCTCCGGCAAGATCGTGGTTCGTGAGGCTGAGGAAGGCGAAACCCTGACTACACTTGACGGCAATACACGCAATCTGAAGGCAGGCATGCTGGTGATTGCCGATGACAACAAGGCCATTGGTCTGGCCGGCATCATGGGCGGCGAAAACTCCGAAATTATGGATGACACCACCATGGTGGTCTTTGAGTCCGCTAACTTCAACGGTACCTCCATTCGTCAGACTGCCCTGGCACTGGGCATGCGCACCGAGGCCTCCGGCAAGTTCGAAAAGAATCTGGACCCCATGATGACCATCCCTGCAGTACAGCGTGCCTGCGAGCTGGTTGAAATGCTGGAGTGCGGCGATGTGCTGGATGGCACCATCGATGTGATCAATTATGTTCCCCAGCCCAGAACCCTGCCTCTGGAGCCTGAAAAGATCAACCGTCTGCTGGGAACGGAAATTTCCAAGGAGGATATGGTCAAATATCTGAATCTTCTGGAAATCCAGGTGGATGGCGATACCATTCAGGTGCCCTCCTTCCGTCCTGACCTGAATCTGATGGCGGACATCGCAGAAGAAGTTGGCCGCTCCTTTGGCTATAACGAGATTCCCACCACGGCATTCCGGACTTCTACCCAGGGCGGCTATTCTCCCGAGATGAAGCTGGAAGCAAAGGCAGGTCAACTGTGCCGCGGTCTGGGTTACAGTGAGATCATCACCTATTCCTTCGTTTCTCCTGCAATCTTTGATCAGATTCGGATTCCTGCGGATTCTTCCCTGAGAAATGCACTGCGGATTCAGAATCCTCTGGGTGAGGATACCTCCATCATGCGTACCATTGCCCTGCCCTCCATGATGGATATTCTGTCCCGAAATTACAATTACCACAATAAAGCTGTTAAGCTCTACGAGGTTGCCAAGGTTTACCTGCCTGTGGAAGGCCAGGCACTACCTGAGGAACCCAAGATGCTGCTGCTGGGTACCTATGGCGCAAACGAGACCTTCTTCACCCTGAAGGGTGAACTGGAAGCTGTGTTCGCCGGTCTGCGTCTGAAGAAGGCAAGCTACAGTGCTGTCAAGGACAACCCCAGCTATCATCCCGGCCGCTGTGCAAAGGTCACCATTGATGGCATGGATGTGGGCTTTATGGGTCAGGTGCATCCTCTGGTCGCCAAGAATTATGGTATGGACGTGGATGTTTACTGTGCTGAGATCAACTTCACCAAGCTGCTGCAGTGCCAGCTGCCGGATGCCACCTACACTCCCCTGCCCAAGTATCCTTCCGTTACCCGCGATCTGTCTCTGATCTGTGATGAAGCTGTTACAGTTGCGCAGGCTGAAGATGTTATCACCGCAGCAGCCGGCAAACTGCTCCGCGGCGTAAAGCTGTTCGATATTTACCGCGGCACCGGTGTTCCGGAAGGTAAGAAGAGTATGGCATTCTCTCTGGAGCTGCGTGCAGACGACCGCACCCTGACGGATACGGATTCCGAATCCGTCGTCAGCAAGGTTCTGACTGCACTGAAGGAAAAGCTGGATGCAATTCTGAGATAATTGGTTTACCAATACAGGGCGGAGTCGTTCCGCCCTGTTCTCATTAACAGGAAAAGTTAACAAAATTTTCCCGTTTTAAGACTTTACAGCCGCTGTTTTTTCGGTTATAATGACTACATTCTTATTTAAGGAGGCCGAAATACTATGACCGGAAAAGACACCCTGAAGTTTACAGTAGCCAGCGACGATAAAGAGAATATGCGCCGGATTCTCCGGAGTGTGTATGAGGCCTTAACAGAAAAAGGCTATAACCCCATTAACCAGATCGTTGGATACTTGCTGACAGAAGATCCTACCTATATCACAAATTACAACAATGCCCGCAGTATGATCTGCAAGATTGATCGTGATGAACTGATGCAGGTGCTGGTGCGTGAGTATCTGTTCGAACAGGAATAATCCGAAGCCAAGGGGCTTTTGCACAGGCAAAGGCCTCTTATTTCTGCATTCCATTCCCTTTTCGTGAAAAATTGGAAATAATTCTTCCTTAGAAGAGTATTTCGAAACTTTTTTCTTGACCTAGTCATATTTTCAGATTACAATAAGGTTATATTATTCAGGAGGTACCTTTCATGGCTGATGAAAAAGCAGTTTTGACGTATAAAGGCCGTCCGCTGATGCGGAAAGATAATCTCATTTATTATGGTTCTATGGCAGATACACACATTGTCCAGCTTCAGGTTCTGGAAACCAGGAAGCAGGGCGATCTGGATCTGGCTACCCGGGTTTCCGTACAGCTGCAGCTGACTGACCCTACCGCAAGAAGCAGAGATCGTATTGTGAAGAAGAGCGAAAAAGATGGCTTCTACACTGCGCTGGATCTGGGGTGTGTTTGGCTGGAACGTGCACTGGCCGGAAAATAAATTCTTTTTATATAAACAGCAAACAGCTGGCATCCCACAAAGATGCCAGCTGTTTTGTCATTTTTTATTTCATTGCGAGCGCCTTCAGCTGTTCTGCAAGATCTGTCTGCTCCCAGGGGCGACCCTCTACGCCGAAGTGGCCGATAGCCGCAGTGTCTGCATAAATCGGACGCCGCAGATCCAGCTTACGGATAATACCGCCAGGAGTCAGATCACACACCTGACGAAGCAGCTGTGTCATCTTTTCATCAGAAATGATGCCGGTACCATGGCTGTCAACGCGGACGGAAACAGGTTCTGCAACGCCGATTGCATAGGCAAGCTGAACCTGCACCTGTGTTGCCAATCCGGCAGCAACCAGATTCTTTGCCATATAACGGGCCATATAGGCAGCACTGCGGTCAACCTTAGTGGGGTCCTTTCCGGAGAATGCACCGCCGCCATGGGAGAAATATCCGCCGTAGGTATCGACAATGATTTTTCTGCCTGTCAGGCCGGTATCGCCATTAGGGCCGCCGATTACAAAATTCCCGGTGGGATTGATGTGGATATGGGCAACATCCGCAATATCGAAACCGTAATTTTTCAGAACAGGAGCAATAACACCCTCGCGAACATAACGGCGCAGCTCCTCCATTTCAAAATCAGCACTGTGCATAATGGAGACAACAACCGTATCAATGCCGGCTACATTTCCCTCTTCGTCAAATTCAACGGTAACCTGAGTCTTACCATCGGGACGCAGAAGATCGGTAGAATGCACACATTCGGACAGACGGTTGCACAGAGCACGGCTCAGAGCAACAGGCAGAGGCATCAGTTCGGGAGTCTGGGTACAGGCGCCGCCAAACATCATGCCCTGGTCACCGGCACCACCCACCTCGTCATTGGTTCCCAGGGCAATATCGGCAGACTGGGTATGAATACGGCACTGGATTTCCACGGAATCTGCATCGAAACCGTCGCCGGGATATACGTAGCCGATCTTGCGGATCGCTTCACGGGCCACTTCTGCATAGTCCACAACCGCTTTGGTTGTGATCTCACCGCAGATGATGCAGAAATTGGTTGTCACCATAGTTTCGCAGGCTACGCGGGAACCGGGATCCTGTGCAAGGCAAGCATCCAGAATGGCATCGGAAATAGAGTCTGCAACTTTATCGGGATGGCCATTGGTAACACATTCAGAAGTAAAAAGTCTTTTTTCCATGTTTTTATAAATATCCTTTCCGGTAAAAATCAAAAATCGCACACCGAAGACCCGATGTGCGTATATCGAATCCTCATCTTTCGTTTGCCGCCGGATTTGGCACCTTAGCACTTTTGCCAGGTTGCCGGGTTTCATCGGGCCGTTCCCTCCACCGCTCTTGATAAGGCTGTATGCAATTTTCTTTTAATATTCTACTCATTTCTCGTAAAAAGTCAACACTTTTTTCGACTATTTATGGTCAAAAATGTTCACAATTCTTCTATGGACTTTTTCACTGTTTACTGGTAGAATGTTATAAATACTTTATAGGAGTGACTGTTTTGAAAAATATCCGCAGGCAGTTTGAGCTTTACTGCTACAAGAACCGGAATAAAGGCATTCCCAACCTGATGCTCTACATTGTTGTCGGTACTGCTGTCGTTTACCTGATGAGCGAGGTTTCCGGTAATTACACCCTTTATAATTTTTTGGTATTTAACCGGGAACGAATTCTCCGGGGTGAAATCTGGCGGCTGATTACCTATCCCCTGACCTATCGGATCAATAATCTGATGCTGATGGCGGTGTCACTTTTCTGTTATTATTCTCTTGGCAGGGCTATGGAGAATATATGGGGTACACTTCGGTTCAATCTGTTCTATATGACAGGTGTCATCATGATGGATGTTTACTGCATGCTGTTCGGCGGCCAGGCCAGTGTAACCTATTTGAATTTGAGCCTGTTCCTCAGCTATGCAACGCTGTATCCGGATGCACATTTCCTTCTGTTTTTCATTATTCCCGTGAAAGCATGGATCTTTGCACTGTTTGATTTGGCAATTGTGCTGATGGATCTGCTGACCTATCCCTTCCCTTACAATCTCTTCTCTGTAATTTCCCTTGCCAACTATTTCCTGTTCTTTGGCAAGGATGTTTTGAACGTGATCCCCATGTCCTGGCGGGCCAATGCGCGCCGGCTGTTCCGAAGAAAACCAGCATCTGCACCAAAGGCAAAAGTCATTCCATTTGATGCAGGCTCCTATGAAGCTTCAAAAGCAGCTCCCAAAGCACCCTACACACATCGCTGTACCGTATGCGGAAGAACGGATATTTCTGATCCAAGCCTGGAGTTCCGCTATTGCTCACGTTGTAAGGGCTACTATTGCTACTGCGAGGATCATATCAGTAACCACAGCCATATTCAGTAAATTGAAAGCCGGCAGCCGTTGCTGTCGGCTTTTATTCTTATATGGAAATTATGACAAATTTTCTTGCATTTCCAATCGCATCGTGGTATGATTTTAACAACAAATCCGAAAGGAGCATCTCTATGTCTAAATATGTTATGTCCCTGGATTCCGGCACCACATCCAACCGCTGCATCCTTTTCAATGCCGCCGGCGAGGTGTGTTCTGTTGCACAGAAAGAGTTTACACAGATTTTTCCTCAGCCCGGCTGGGTCGAGCACGATGCGGATGAGATATTCAATACACAATTGGAGGTCGCTAAGCTCGCCTTGGCCAATGTGGGTGCAACCGCAGCGGATATTGCTGCAATCGGTATTACCAATCAGCGTGAAACCACAATTGTCTGGAATAAATTAACAGGACGCCCTGTATACAATGCGATCGTCTGGCAGTGCCGGCGTACGGCCCCTTACTGCGATAAACTGATCAGTAAAGGTTTGACTGATTCGATTCGTTTTAAAACAGGCCTCGTGATCGATCCCTATTTTTCCGGAACGAAGATTCGATGGATTCTGGAGAATGTTCCCGGAGCCAGAGAGCAGGCAGAAAATGGCGAGCTTCTGTTTGGTACGGTGGAAACCTGGCTGATCTGGAAACTTACAGGCGGACGCGTGCATGTGACGGATTACTCCAATGCTTCCCGGACGATGCTGTTTAATATCAACACACTGCAGTGGGACGGTGAAATCCTGCGTTTGATGAACATTCCTGCATCCATGCTTCCAAAGCCTATGCCTTCCAGCTGTATTTATGGCAATACTGATGCTCAGTTCTTTGGTGCGCCGATCCCCATTGCCGGCGCTGCCGGTGACCAGCAGTCTGCTCTGTTTGGTCAGACCTGTTTCGATGCCGGAGATTCCAAGGTTACATACGGTACCGGTGCATTCCTGCTGATGAATACCGGCGAAAAGCCGATTTTTTCTAAGAATGGTCTGGTCACAACAATTGCCTGGGGCTTGAACGGAACTGTTAATTACGCGTTGGAAGGTTCTATTTTCATTGCCGGCGCCGCAATACAGTGGCTTCGGGATGAACTCCGGTTCATTGAATCTGCCGGTGATTCGGAATATATGGCGCTGAAGGTGAAGGATACCAATGGATGCTATGTTGTGCCTGCGTTTACCGGTCTGGGTGCCCCTTACTGGGATGCCTATGCCCGCGGTGCCATTGTAGGACTCACCCGAGGTGTCAATAAATACCATATCGTTCGGGCGACTCTGGACTCCATTACCTATCAGACCAATGACGTGCTGGCTGCAATGGAAGCTGATTCCGGTATCCCCATGCCCGCACTGAAGGTTGATGGCGGCGCTTCTGCCAACAATTATCTGGTTCAAACACAGGCTGACATCTGTGGCGCTCCCGTTCTGCGGCCCAGATGCGTGGAAACCACTGCAATGGGCGCTGCATACCTCGCAGGTCTTGCTGTTGGTTATTGGAGCAGTACGGATGACATCCGTAAAAACTGGGCAGTCGATCGCCGGTTTGAGCCTGCAATTCCCCAGGAAGAACGTACAGAACGCATTCAGGGATGGAAAAAAGCAGTTGCCCGTACAGTCGGTTGGTCAAAGTAATCATATGATCTTAAGCCGGTGCGTTTTGCGCACCGGCTTTTGTTCTGTTTTGGCCAAACAGGCATAGGATGTTCCATACATCTGTTTATTGAGGTGGTACTATGGAACATATGGCAAATCAGATCACACTTCGCGGAACGCTTGCTTCTATGCCGCAGTTTTCACACGAAAACCACGGCAAGCGATTTTTTCGTTTTTTTCTTGAGGTGCCGCGATTGTCCGGTACGGCGGATACACTGCCTGTCATTGCGGAAGAAACCCTGTTGAATGCAGCGGATCTGTCAAATGGCGAGAAAATCACGATTACCGGACAGATTCGATCCCATAATCAGCGTACTGAAGGAAAACGTCATTTGCTGATATTTGCTTTTGCCAACAGTATTGTTTGTGAAGACGGAGAACCCATAAATGATGTGATTCTGGAAGGAGCACTATGCCGTGAACCGGTCTATCGGCGGACACCTTTGGGTCGCGAAATTTGTGATGTAATGCTTGCAATTCCGAGAGTATTCAGGCGTGCGGATTATCTTCCGTGCATTCTTTGGGGCAGAACGGCCGTGGAAGCATCCCAGTGTCACACCCGTGACCGTATTCGTATCTGCGGAAGACTTCAAAGCAGAGGCTACACAAAAATTACAGAAACCGGCAGTGAGGAACGAACTGCCTATGAAATATCTGCGCTGACAGCTGAATTTTACAGTGATCTGTTCTGAGACAACGCGGGGACCTCACGGTACCCCGCATTTTCTGTTGTCATGTCTGCATTTTTGTGCTATATTTTATACGAGGTTTTGATAAATGGCAGCAGGCCATTCAATTAAGAATTCGCATTATGATTCATGCTAGTCTTTAATAAAAACTTAAATAGCTCTTTATAACTTGAAGATTTCAAAAAATAAGAATATCAGAACAAATTATGAAACAAAAGGATTGAGATATGTGAAAGAAAAAATCCAGGCGATTATTGATATTATGAAGCGCCGTTATCCGGATGCACCCTGTGCGCTGCATTACAAAAAGGACTACGAGCTGATGATTGCAGTCCGACTGTCCGCCCAATGCACGGATGCACGGGTCAACCTCGTCACACCGGCGCTTTTTGCGGCATATCCTACCCTGGAAGCAATGGCCGGTGCAGACATTTCTCATGTGGAGGAACTGGTTCATTCCTGCGGTTTTTATAAGCACAAAGCCAGGGATATTGTTCTGGGGTGTCAAATGCTCTTGACGGATTATAATGGTAAGGTGCCTGGGACGATGGAGGAATTGCTGCGGATACCCGGCGTGGGACGAAAGACCGCCAATCTGCTGCTGGGTGATCTGTATTCCGTTCCCGGCAGTGTGGTCTGCGATACCCATTGTATTCGAATTTGCGGCCGCCTTGGTCTAAGCAAGGGAAAAGAACCGGAAAAAGTGGAGCGGCAGCTGCGGGCCATTCTGCCGCCTGAGGAGAGCAGCGATTTCTGTCACCGGATCGTTTTGTTTGGCAGAGACTGCTGCACCGCCAGAAACCCCAAATGCAGTGAATGCCCCTTAACCCTCTATTGCAGAGAATTCAATCCTGACGCATGAGGGAATCGTTTTGACCATGGCAATGTTGATCAGACCAGCTCTTCACTTGGCCGATTGTTCTAAATCCCCCCTGTCCGCATACGCTGTGGACAAGGGGGGATTTTTTTGGCCCAAAGGATACCGATTTTCTATTCTGCCCTGCTGCTGACAGGGGTAAATCTTCTTCTTCGTTTGGTTGGGACAACCTTTCAGGTATATATTTCCGGGCAGATTGGGCCTGCCGGAATCGGATTGCTGCAGCTGGTCATGTCTGTCGGCAGCCTTGCCATGGTGGCAGGCATGGCAGGTATCCGTACCGCATCCATGTATCTGACAGCGGAAGAACTGGGCCGCGGCAAGCAAAAAAATGTTTCCAGGGTACTGTCCGGCTGCTTTTTGTACAGCGCACTTGCAAGCGCTGCTTCCGGTGGAATTCTTTTCGCCTCCGCGCCCTGGATCGCAGAAAAATGGATAGGAAACGCTGCAGTCGTTGAAGCGCTTCGTCTGTTTGCGGCATTTCTTCCGGCAGTCTGTCTTTGCGGCGTTATGACAGGATATTATACTGCTGCAAACAGGATTGCTGTACTGGCGATCGTGGAGGTTGCAGAGCAGCTTTTCTCAATGATAATCACCATGCTGGCGCTAAACGTTTGGGCTGGCACGGACGCTGCACGCGCCTGTCAATGTGTTATTTTGGGAAGCAGCACAGGAACCTGCCTGTCATTACTTTTACTGATCCTGCTTCGCATCCGGGAGCATCCCCAAATTGGTACGCAGATCCCACTCCGAAAAAGATTGCTTCAATCTGCCGTACCACTTGCCCTGGCAGATGTGGTAAAGTCGGGAATCAATACAACAGAGAATCTAATGGTTCCCAAACGTTTGGCGCAGCATCCCATGACAGAAAACCCGCTGGCATCCTTTGGTGTAGTCAGCGGAATGGTTTTTCCTGTACTTATGTTTCCGGCATGTATTCTCTTTGGGCTTGCGGAGCTGCTGATACCCGAGCTTGCCAGATGTTCGGCTGCAGGAAGCAAAATTCGAATTTCCTATTTGGTCAAACGGAGTCTGAAGACAGCAATGATATATGGCCTGCTGTTTTCCGGATTTATGTATTTATTGGCAGAACCTTTGTGTATCCGGCTCTATGACAACACGGAAGCAGGTTATTATCTCAAACTGTATTCCCTTCTGATCCCGATGCTTTACTGCGATGCCTTAACAGATGCTATGACAAAGGGACTTGGACAGCAAAAAGCATGTGTCCGCTATAATATTCTGACTTCTGCTTTGGATGTGATATTTCTTTATATACTGCTGCCCCGATATGGAATGGATGGATATTTTTTCAGTTTTCTTGTGACACATCTTGTCAATTTTTTGCTGAGTCTGAGAAGGCTTATGAAAATCTCCGGGGAGACAATTCCCCTCTATATTCCGATTTTATCCTGCAGCGCCGGGATCATTGCGGGTTTCGGGGCATCCCATATCAGCGGGAATGCTGGAAAATGCATTGCGTATGCCGGGCTGGTTTTCAGCTTGCTTTATTTCATGCGCATCATTGGAAAAGAGGATTTTCGCTGGCTGAAAGGCCTCATCACAGGAAAGGGATAGCTGCGTACTGACTTTAAACGACATATAGTTCCTGCATTCAGATTTTCACAAAATAATTCAAAGGTTATGAAAGCAATACAAAATTAAATGCATAAGGACCTGCGCATGTAACGGTCATGCGCAGGCCCTTTACGTACGATGTGCGATTTACAGATTTTTCAGCACCTCAAGCAGGAACTTCCAGGTGCGTTCTGTGGATGCAATTTCAAGACGTTCCCGGCTGGTATGGATGTCATGCATCTGAGGTCCGATGGATACACAATCCAGTCCAGGCAACTTTTCCGTAAACAGGCCGCATTCCAGACCTGCATGAATTGCCTCAACTTTTGCCTCTTTGCCAAACATTTCGGTATAAACACGAACCATCGTGTCACGCAGGCGGGATTCCTTCTTATATTCCCATGCCGGATAGGCGCCGTTTTCCATATAGTTTGCGTCAAACATGTCAGCAAGCTTTTTCAACTGATCCAGAAGTTCTGCCTTTTCTGCATTAACACTGCTGCGAACAGAGAAGGTTGCGTTGAAACGGTCACCCAGCTTAATAACGCCCATATTCAGGCTGGTCTGTACCAGACCTTCAATATCCTGACTCCAGGACTGAACACCATTGGGAGCCGCACAAAGCAGGCTGATAATCTTTGCAGTGGATTCTGTGGACAGGCCGTTACCGCCAAGCGCATCCACATCAAAGGCCTGAATGGTAACCTCAGGTTCGTTATAGGTTTCCCGAATCTCTGCCTGCAGTTCTTCCGCAATGGCATTGATACGCTCCAGATGAATGCCCATTGCAACCAATGTAGCCTGACTGGAACGGGGAATCGCATTATCCTTTGCTCCGCCAACCAGGGATGTCAGGCACAGAGGCATCAGTTTCTGAATACGGCTCATGAATTCACCCATGATCTTATTGGCATTGCCGCGGTTCAGATGAATGTCCGCACCGGAATGGCCGCCCTGCAGGCCATCTACTGCCAGCCGGATGCAGGGTCCATATACAGCGCGCCGCTCAACGGGAACGGAGATGGTTGCGGTACATCCGCCGGCGCAGGATACGGTAAAGATACCTTCTCCTTCAGAGTCCAGATTGATCAGAGTTCTGCCCTTGAGTTCGGAGAGATCCACGGCAGCTGCACCCAGCAGGCCAATCTCTTCATCAGTTGTTACAATTACCTCCAGAGGGGGATGCGGAATCGTTTTGTCTGCCAGAATTGCCATGCCCATGGCTACAGCAATGCCGTTATCCGCACCCAGAGTTGTGCCTTTTGCAAAGACCATGTTTCCGTCATGGGTCACATCCAGCCCTTCTGTTGCCATATCAATGGGGCAGTCAGCATCTTTTTCGCAGACCATATCCATGTGGCCCTGAAGAATCACAGCGGGGTGATCTTCCATCCCCTCACTTGCATCACCAAACAGGATCACGTTATTTGCTTCATCCTGAATATATCTCAGGTCATTCTTTTTTGCAAATTCCACCAGATAATCAGAGATCATCTTGGTATTCCGGGAGCCATGCGGAATGGAACAAATTTCTTCAAAATAACCGAATACAGCAGAAGGCTCAAGCCCTGCCAGTCTTTTGGTTTCCATAGTAAACACTCCTTGTCAGTAATATGTGCCTATTGTATCACAGCTTACAGGAAAAATCTACCCATTGCAGGAAAGGTTTTCCTTATCCCAGCAGGAATGCCTTTAGCTTGGAAACGTCATTATTCATAATAAGGCTCTCGTTAAATTCCAGCCGCTGCAGCAGCGCCAGAGCCAATGTGAAATCGCCAACCTGACTTGGGTCGTGAGAATCCGTATTGACGATGATATTTACACCATATTCCATACACAGAGGGAGCATTTTTTCGTAATTTTCCACGCAGCCCGGGCGAAGCTTTGGCTTGCGCAGAGAGCTGTTGTTCACTTCCAATGCCGTACCATATTCTTTCGCACCCTGAACCAGGGCTGCGTAATCCAGAGGATAATTGTTGGCATCCGGATGGGAGATAAATTTTACCTTAGGATTCCTCATGCAGGAAATCACATTGTCGGTATTCTTTACAATGCCTGCATCCTCATAGCATAAGCCGTGGATACCGGCAACTGCATAATCAAGGCAATTCAGATGCCGCTGATCCAGGTCTACCTCCCCATTATTAAGCACATTGACTTCACTGCCGTAAAGCATTTCCACACCATACAGCTTCCGGGGAGCATCTACGAAGTTACGGAAATATATGGGATCACAGGTTCCGGGGATACCGGGCCCATGCTCTGTCGTACCAAGAATCTGCAGCTGACGTTCAGCCGCAACGGATGCCAGTTCCCGAATCGTTCCGAACGCGTGTCCGCTTAAAATCGTATGGGTATGAAGATCCGCAATCAAAGGTTTCATTGTCGTATTCCTTTCCGGTGAATTTTCATTATTTTACCATATCTGCCATATTGCCGCAAGAGTGAAAATGAAAACCAGATTCGCGGATTTCTGTCCATCAGATTACCCGTGTTGTGGTAAAAATACACCATCTCACCAGTTGACATGTGCAAAAAAAGACCACGGAAGAACTCCGTGGTCTCATCTTTTGGAATTACACCAGGCTCAGGGACAGAGTCAGCAGAACCCATGCCAGAGCGATCCACTTGGTGGAAGAAGCCAGAATGGCATCCAGATTGCCCTTCTTATTCTTGCTCAGATAAGAATCGGAAGAACCGGACAGCGCACCGGACAGGCCAGCTTCCTTGCCGGACTGCAGCAGAACAACACCGATCAGTGCAACAGAGCAAATTGCCTCCAGAATGATCAGAATGGTCTCAATAACACCCATAATTAAGTAACCTCCCTCCGCCTAATTCGCGGACAGCGAATGGTAAATGGTTCCCATACCTGCAAGAACCTCATAATAGCCCATATAGTATAGCACAGGATTTTTTAAATATCAAGTGTAAAATTACAATTTTCTTACTTCTGCACCCAGTTTCCGGTTGCAAGACAGTTCAGATAGCTTTCAATAAAGGGGTCCAGCGCACCATCCATAACACCGTTGACGTTGGAAGTTTCACAGCCGGTACGGGTATCCTTAACCAGAGTATAGGGCATGAAAACATAATTGCGGATCTGGCTGCCCCATTCGATCTTCTGCTGCACACCCTTGATATCCGCAATATTGGCAAGGTGCTCCCGCTCGCGAATCTCAACCAGCTTGGAGCGCAGCATGCGCAGACAGGTTTCCTTGTTCTGGAACTGAGACCGCTCGGTCTGGCAGGAAACAACAATACCGGACTTATGGATCAGACGCACCGCAGAAGACGTTTTGTTGACCTTCTGACCGCCTGCGCCGGAAGAACGATAGACCTGCATTTCATAATCTTCAGGACGGATCTCGAAATCCTCAGACTCATCCGCAATTTCAGGGATAACTTCGATTGCAGAGAAAGAGGTCTGACGCCGGGCGTTGGCATCGAAGGGAGAAACGCGGACAAGACGGTGGACACCATTTTCACCCTTCAGGAAGCCGTAGGCATTCTCACCTTCAACCATAATGGAAGCGGACTTCAGGCCGGCCTCATCGCCTTCCTGGTAGTCCAGCAGCTTATAGTCGTAACCATGTCTCTCGGCCCAACGGGTATACATACGGTACAGCATCTGACACCAGTCCTGTGCTTCCGTGCCGCCGGCACCTGCCTGGAAGCTCATGATGGCATTATTTTTATCATACTTACCATTGAGCAGAGTCTCCAGTCGGCAGGACTCCATATTTTCAGTCAATGCATCGAAGCCTTCCTTCAGCTCCTCCAGCATGGAGTCGTCGTCTTCTTCTGCAGCCATCTCACAGATGGTCATCAAGTCATCCCAGGCAGAAAGCATTTTTTCATAGCGCTCCACCTTGTTTTCGGCCTGCTTGGTCTTCACAACAACTTTCTGGCTCTTCTCAGGATCATCCCAGAATCCCGGTGCTTCCTGCATAGCGTGCAGGCGCTCCAGCTCATTACGCAGACCTTCCAGGTTTAAGGAATCTGCCAGACCTTCCAAGGCAGGACGGCAGTCGTTCAATTTCTGCTTATACACATCAAATTCAATATTCATAACAAAACTCTCTCATTTCGCAGATATTATACACAAAGAAGGAAATCAGCCCGCACATATTGGAAATGCAGCCGTCACTTCAAAAATTTTGCCAGATATATTATAACACCCTTGTCAAGCTTTTTGCGCGAAAATTCTGACTCTTCTTAAAAAAGAGCAAAAAAACAATAGATTCCATAGCACTATACAGACGAACCTGATTTTCCTGCTGTTCTGCTTTTTGTAGCAAAAAGCTCCCTCTGACGAGGGAGCCGAATGTCAGCGCATTTTGGGTTCATTATGACGGCGCGCACTGGTACGTCCTTCGGGCTGGATCTCCCCCACTGCCAGCAAGGAGCGCTTGGTCAGTGCAGGTCCGATCAGTTCATAGACCAGTACAGCAAACAAAACCACATTCCGGGCCAGAGCCCCGTCATGCAGCGTTGCAGCAGTCAGAGCCATACCCAAAGCAACGCCTGCCTGCGGAAGCAGGGTAATTCCCAGATTCTCTACGATTGGTTTTGGCTGTCTGGTCAAACGGCAACTGGCAGCTGCGCCAAAATACTTTCCGACGGACCGGGCGAGAATATATACCACACCAACCAGAATCGTCACAGGCTGTGCAAGCACCTCCAGATCAAGCTCTGCACCGGAAATAACAAAGAACAGGATATTCAACGGCATGACCCAGTTGTCAATACGCTCCATCAGTTCTTCGGATGTAGAACAGATGTTGCAGAAAATGGTACCGGTCATCATGCATACAAGCAGCAGAGAAAAACCACAGTGGATTCCGGCAACAGTAAAATTCACTGAGCTTAGACCAACGGTCAGTAAAACAAACGCAACGGAAATCGTCATACGCTTACTGCGGGAATGGAAGAACTGTTCTACCCAGTTCAGCAGCCAGCCCATGAAGCAGCCCAGTCCCAGGGATATCATAATCTCCACAATGGGCTCCACCACAACAGCCATAACATTCACCTGCCCGTTGGATAAGGCAGTTGCAATGCCGAAGGAAACACTGAACAGCACAAGACCCACAGCATCGTCAATGGCAACCACCAGCATCAGCAGTCTGGTCAACGGACCATCCGCTTTATATTGCCGAACAACCATCAGAGTGGCCGCCGGTGCCGTTGCAGATGCGATTGCACCCAGGGTAATGGCACAGGGGATGGAAATAACACCGGGAAAGCAAAAATGCAGGCCAATCAGAACGACATCTGTCAGAAGTGTTGTAATGACTGCCTGAAGAATGCCGATCGTGATCGCGCTTCTTCCCATGGTCCGCAGCTGAGACAGACGAAACTCATTACCGATTGTAAAGGCTATGAAGCCAAGCGCCGTCTGCGTTACAATGGAGAATCCTTCTACCTGCTTTAGCGAGTTGAATCCAAGGCCGGGAATTTTCAGCGCACCCAAACAAAAAGGCCCCAGCAATAAACCTGCCACCAGATATGCCGTCACAGCAGGCAGATTCAGCAGCTTTGTGATTCGTGAAAGCATCAGTCCCCCGATCATGGCAGCTGCCAAGCAAATTAAATACGTTTCCATATTTACGCCTTCTTTTATCAGAATAAGTTTGCCCGAAATCCGTTATCCGATTTTGGGCAGCCACATAATAGCACTTGCATACAAATTCTTCAAGATGAATAATCCCCAAAGTTTTTCCTGAAACTGGTAAATCTTTCGTCATCATAGCTATTTTTAGAATCGATATTTTGTTCAATAGTTACAGTATATTTGCAATTCATAATACACTAATCACTGACCAGTAGTTGCTCCTGATAAGACGTCTTCAAAGCAGTTTATAATAATCGATAATGCATACGCAGCCATGCCTCCGAAAAAAGAATAAAGCTGTCAGCCTGATTTCATGCTGACAGCTTTCTATTTGGCACCCCAGAGAGGACTCTAACCTCCGACCTATCGCTTAGGAGTAGCCCCGATACAACATCGGGAAGTGACATCTAATGCTAAAAAATGCTTGGAAATACAGGGTTTTTCAGCATTTCAAATCCCATCTGATACTACGCTGTGATAGCTAATTCAGAGGGATTTTACACCGTCCGATTGGCTCGAAATTAGCAAGGCTTTCGATTTTTGGTGGACGTTGTGAGTGCAAGTAAATGTCACTATGTAACTGCTCGTTATGCAGAATAGCAGGAAATCCAATTCATCCTCATACGGGTGCGTTGATGACCTTAAAGACATCAAATTAAGTTCTATTACTATAGCATTTCAGCACCTATTTTTCAACCGGAATTTTCTCGAATTTCGGATTATCTTTTGGACTGGATTACTATGTAACAACAAAAAACAAGGGCAGACCCTTCTACAGCTATTGCAGCTATGTAAAAGGATCTGCCCTTGCAGTTGTTATAAGGTCTTTGCCAGCGACTTCAGAAGTGCTGCCATTTCAGGGTTTTGCAGAAGTTTCAGAAGAAGCTCTTTATCGTCGGTGGAGCTTTCCTGTACGACCGTCTGCACCGGTTCCGGGGTTGCCTGTCTGCCGGAATAGAATGCAGCTTCCAGTCTTTCAGCGTTCAGCCTGCGATCATCGTCGATGATATGGGAATAAACGTCCGCTACCATTTTGACCTGTGCATGACCGGAATCGCCCTGAACAGATTTCATATCACCGCCGTTCAGTTTCAGCTTGTAGGTGATACTGGAATGTCTGAGACTATGGAAAACGACTTTTGGCAGTCCATTTTCCTCGATCAGCTTATTGAAAGCACGGTTGATAACCTGTCCTTCAATCGGCTTGCCGTTGGAAGAACAGAACACCAGATTAAAGTCTGTGAACTCGTCACCGAAAAGGTCTTTCAGTTCTTCAATGTCAGCCTTTCGCTGCACCAACATTTCCGCCACAGTTTTCGGAAGGAAAACCTTACGGACACTTGTTTTGGTCTTAGGGGTTTTGAGAACCAATGCGGTGTGCGTACTGGCAAAGGTCGGAGGGAACTTAAACATAATGTCCTTTCCGTTCAAATCTGCCATTGCATCACGATTTACTCTCTGCAACTCCTTTTCAACGAAGATGCTTGCCTGACCAAGTTCAATGCTCGCAGGAGAAATATCAACACAGTCCCAAGTAAGCCCCAGAAGCTCACCCATTCGCAGAGAACAGGAGAACGCAAGGTTGATTGCCAAGCGGAGAATATCATCGTCACAGGCTTCCAGAGCCTTCAGAAGAACTTCCGCTGTCCAGATGTCTCTGGTCTTGTGTTCTTCTTTTGGCAGCGTAGCGTGTTCTACGGGGTTTCTGGTCATCAATTCCCATTTCACCGCCTGATTGAACGCATTACGCAGAACCTTGTGAATCTCTCTGACGGTATGCGGTGTCAGATACTCATTACGAGCTTTCACATACTTGGTGGACACAGCCTTTACGGTAAGCAAATCTCTGTAATACTTGTCCATGATTCTCGGAGTAACATCCTCCAATTTCATATCACCGATAAGAGGGCGAATATAGTTCCCAATCAGGCTCTTTCTGCTCTCATAGGTAGACATTGCCCAGGTGTTCACACCATAGATAGACATATATTCTTCCAAAAGATCGTTTACGGTCTTAGCTGAAGGCGGAATAAAAGTTCCCGACTCCTGCTCATATTCGACCTGCAACTTTCTTTTCTTTGCTTCGGCATTAGTGTCAAAGGTTTCCCATTTCTGACGCTTATTGCCGTTCTCATCGGTGTATGTATAGACCACAGAATACTTCTTTTTTCTCTTAACGATGGATGCCATGTAATCATCTCCTTTCCTGTCCATCCTCCGCTACTAATCTGTAGCGGCTCTGATTCTGATACCACTTTTCAAAGCTCTTTTTGGTAGCTCGTTTGTACCTGCCAACCTTAACAAGCTCGAAATCGCCATTGGCAACAATGTAATAGATGGTCTGACGATGCACCCCAAGCATTCTTGCCATTTCTGGGAGACCGTAGGTGGATGCCATAATGTCTGCATCCAGTTCCTGATCCTCTACCGTACGGTAATCGGTTTGGGAAGCATACCATCTTTCAAAGCTCTCCTTGGTCACTCTACGCTTGCCCAGGGCTTCGACAATCTCGAAATGTCCTTTGGCAACCAGTTCGTAAGCAGTTGCTTCTTTCAGCCCAAGGCGCTGACCAAGCTCCTCTACAGAATATGTAGTTTTCTTCAGTTCCTCACCGGGAGGGGTTCCATCGACCTTCTGGTATTTGAACTGGTTAGCATACCATTCTTCAAAGCTGTCGATCATCACCCTCATGGTGCCGCCGACAAGAATGGTTTTGAAGTAGTTTTTCTTAATGAGCCAGTAAGACTCCGTTTTGCAAAGGCCAAGCATCCTGCCCATTTCAGGAACAGACATACTCGTGCGTTTTCTTGTTTCTGCCATCGCACAACCTCCTATGTAAAAAATGTAGCCATGTGTTTTCTTGTCATGGCTACATTTTATCGAACTCTTGATTTATTTTGAAGTTTGTCGCCGGGTTGCACGACACACTTGACAAATCCTACATTTGCTGATCCAGCCACTCATCAAAACTCTTTTTAGAGATTCTGATGCTGCCGCCGATGCGGACACTATGGAAAGCTTTCTTTTTTACAAGGTTGTATGCGCTGGTTCTGCTGATGCCCAGGATGTCCTGAATCTCATCAACAGTATAGGTTCTCTTATCAAACTGAACTGCATTAGCAGTCATGGTTTCTTCGGTGCGCTGATTCATGGCAGCGATTCTTTCTTCAAACATCTATGTTCACTCCTTCGTTCTCTTTGCTTTATGTTTTGCGGAACGCTTTTTCAGCTGTTCCATCGCCAAACTGACGGATAAGGCTTTATCAATCGCTACCATTTCACGGGGCGTTACCTTACCTAAGTAGTTATCAATCCTGCTCTTATCAATGGTGCGAATCTGCTCCAACTGAACAACGGACGCTTCCTTAAATGCAGGATTATCGTAAATTACAAGGTGCGTCGGCATATTCGCTTTCTTATGGATTCTGGTTGTGACTGTTGCCACAATCAAAGTGGGAGCGTGTTTATTGCCGGTATCGTTCTGAATAACAATAACCGGTCGGATACCCCCTTGTTCAGACCCAACTACCGGGTCCAGATCGGCGCAATAAATATCGCCACGGCGATATACCCAATTTTCTTTCATCATGTGCCATGACCTCCTTTCGTTGGGTATGTAACAACTGACTGCCCGAAAGGAATCAGGCAGTCAGTCCAAAGTCTATATGTGTCCCATATTTGCCACGCACCCCTGGGAAAGAGGGCTGATGCCCTCAGGGAATCACCGAACGACTGATTGCGAATCAGTTCCATAGGAATCTAACCTCTGCCGGGTTCTCCGCCAGCTCCGTAGAGAAGTATCTTTAACCCTGTTGCTTTCATGGCCGTATTGGGAGCAACCCAATATTTACGAGCCGATATTGATCGCTGGCACCGGGAGAGAGACAACTACTTCATAAATAAGAAGAAAGTCGTTCTGTTTCTCTGTCCGATACGTCACGGCGTACCGCTGATGTGGCTGATGCTCTCGCACCGGCAACAGGAACGTATTCGATGACTGTGTATTCAGTTTTCAAGGATCGACCAGCCGTTTTTCATTGGCTGTGTCTAAATTGTACTGGTTTCTCATGCAAGTTTTTATTGCCTCGTAGGTAGAGTTTTGCAGGTTTATTCACGACCTAAAAATATGTAATCAAGGGTTGTATCAAAGCGCACAGCCAATTCGATTGCCAAATCAATAGAGATACCTCTGTTGCCGATTTCAATTCGTGCAACGGTATTTACGGCAATACCCAACTGCTCTGCGAGCTTTTCCTGTGTAAGTCCATGTTTCTTTCTCAATGCTTTAATTCTTTTTCCGCTTTCGACTAAGTCGTAATACATTATGTTTTCCTCCGATTTCTTGAAATTTTGAAAATGAAAATTTCAAGAAGCCGGGAGGTGAATGATTACGGGGAATATCCCCTGAAATAAAAGAAGCGCACCGGATCTCACAATTTCTTGCAAGAACTGGTGCGCCTATACGCTGTCCATTATTCAAAAAAGATACCCCCGCTGACTACATTTTCTAAGGCAATTTTGCTCTTGCCCAGAAAACATAACCGGCGAGGGTGTTATGGATGGTGTTATGAAAGTTCGTGGCGGTGTTACAGACGGTGTTATGAAAGTGTTATGGGAAAATCGGGTGTTATGAAAGTGTTATGAAGGTTCGTGGCGGTGTTATAGCCCCAGTTAGGGCAAATCA
>JAFQHF010000153.1 GCA_017398105.1 Oscillospiraceae bacterium
AGTACCGATGATATTGAGATTGGCGTTTTTGTTCTTCTTGGTATCAAACAGGTCCACGATACAAAGAGAATTGTTGTGCCGGTTCACACCGAGAAGGACACCGGAATCATCCGACATTTCAAAGCTGGTGAACATATAGGTACTGGCTGCGCCGCTGGTTAGAACATTACGCTGCGACTTCTTTGCCAGTGACGGTGCCATCTGTAGAAACGGCATCACCGTTTTCAAGGCAGCCTCCTGCTGGAACTTACAGTCGCTGACATACATATCCATAGACTTGAGAAGATCAATCATCTTCTGCTTGCGCCACAGCAGTTCTTCATAGCTGCGGGCCGACACCGTAACAAAGCAGGACATATAAAACAGATCCTCATTATTGGAAAGGCCGTGTTTGATGTAGTATCCTGCCTGGATGGAACTGGTCAGCTCCTCGTAATCCGTACTGGTATCGTGCATGGAACGCAGCTTCGTGCGGTTCAACCGGATACGCTGAGCAACCTTGTCGATGCTCCTGCTCCGGTTTTCCCGCCGAAGGAATACATCCACATCCACACCTTCACCGGCATTGATGATGGACGACATCCATCCGGCCCGTACCGCACTGGGGTAACCGCTGCTTTTGATGTAGAGGAAAGTATAATACAGCCCGTCCATCACCACATAATGATGATGGGTCAGGTCAATACCCCTGGGGGCAATGAAGTGTGCCATCCGGATATTGGGCACCGGATCCACGCCAATCACCTTGTTTTTTGCCACCATTGTATCAATGACAACTCGATTGATACGGCTCGTGAAGGGTTCTTCCACACACGACCGTCGGTTGAAGAACATATACAGTATCTCTGCCAGAAACTCGTCCGGGTCCTTCGGGTCCAAAATGGCATTGCCACATTGGAAGAAGTAAGCCCGGGCATTCTGTTCCGCCGTCTGCATCATGCTTAGAACCTGACCGTAATCCTCTTTATCACCTCTCCGGGATTCTTCATATTGGAAAACAAGAAAGAAGCGTCTTGTCAACGCTTCTCTGCTTCCAACATCTTTGATCAGGCGGATATAGCCTTCGCCCATATTCCGGCAGGCTTCGCTTTCTTCCTGTTCCAGCTCCTGGCGGACCATGGCGACATGCTTGTCCGAGTCTGCCCGACGCGTGATGCTCTTGAACTGCATCTGCATGGGTGAGATTTTTAACCACGCCGCAAAAGAGCAGATGATATTGTACTGCTCCTCCTCAGACCGCAGCAGGAAGTTCACCGGCTCGATCTCTAGGATCTTGATGAATCTGCCATCTGTGGTCTCAATAACACCATTGGCAATATTGCGGATAGGAATAAAGTCCTGTACGAAATCCAGCTTCTCAGGCCTTCTTTTTGGTTTTTCCGCCTTTCTTTTTGCGGATTTGCCGCGGGTCATACTTATATCCAACCCTCCTAAAATGTAATCTTCGGCGGCTAGTGAGAAAAGTCAGCATATGGCCGGCATATTGCAACAGCGAATCTCCATCAATTCCCATCGCTGCCAAAACACCGAGCGGAATCAGCGTCACTGTCGCAACCACGATCCGCACTGTCGCTGTCATGGGGATTAGAAAAAGAATCGGATACCCGACAGCTGCCAGCAGGAACAATGCCTCAATTGCGTTTCTTGTCTCCAGCATGCCGCCGAGGATCTTGCCGGAGTCCGTGTAGTTCGCCGGAATGGCGTAAATGTTACTGTATTCTTTATCATCCATAATGGACACCTGCCTTACGGTTGAGTGGAAGCTGTTCCGTCCAGCATCTCGAAGTCCACATTCTTGGGTCTGCGAAGGGACAAGCCAGCTTCATAGCTTGGGGTATTCAGGATCACACCGCTGCCACTGGAAGAATGTACCCACATCCGCTCTCCATTTTCACCGTACCCAGCAAAAATGAGAACATGGTTCCATCCGTTGCCGTCGTCATCCATAAGGAATCCGAGATCTCCGGGCAGAAGTTCGTCGGCAGAAATGGCATAGGATTCATCCCATTGGCTCCATGTTCCGCCATAAAGACTAACACCAACTGCCGTCTTATAAACCCAATCCGTGAATCCTGAGCAATCCAGTCCAAAGGGACGGATCGTACCGGAACTGGGTGATCCTGCAGCAGTTACCAACTTGGGTGTGTTCCATTCGTCATTCCATCCGGGTGCAGATTTACCGCCCCAGAAGTATGGCACCTTACCAACCAGAGAAAGCGCTGTGGTAAGAATGTGCTTTCTGGTAGCATTGACATTCTGCCGGTTCACAAAGAAGATCAGTTCCGCGTCTGTAAGCGGGACTGCCTGACCTTGTCCTAATGTCCCGTACAGCGTCATCTTCAAACCGTTGGCCATACTTTGGATCGCCTGACCATAGGTTGTATTGAATCCCTGATACTGGGCACTCAGATCAATGCCGAAGGCACTGGCAATCACGGTGTTATCAAAGGGATGAATGGTGCATTCCACAAACTTAACGCTCTCTTTCGTCGGTTCCAGTGTTTCCGTACCGTTCGGCTCGTAATAAGTTGAGGTGGATGTTCCGGTGATCCGCCCATTGGCATATACCGGTACAGTCACGCTTACAGCTTTGTACGCATCAACCGTTACCGCCGTTTCGCTTTCATGTGCCTCTTCCGGCAGGTAATAGGTGCGGGATTCTGTTGTATAGGAATACTTGGCAACACCGTTTACGGATCCAACATAGGTTATCCTTGTAACAACCGTCACTGTAACGGATTTGTATGTGTTGTAAGTCACAGGCACAAGAATTTCTTTTTCCTGCTCAACAGATGTCACCGGAAACATACTGCCGGAAACGGCTGTTAGCTTTGCAATCATATCCGATTCACTGGTGTTCTGCTGACCCTGCGCCGCGGAATATGCTGCCAGTATGTAACTGACATCATATCCGGAAGAAGACTGTGCGTAATTGATCAGGGCCTCCATCGAGAGGTCATAATCATATCCGCCATCATTGATGATCTGTTCCACCTTGGCAAGGGATTGATCGTATCCTGAGTCAACCACCGCCGAAACCGAATCTGCCATATGCGTGTATGCTGTCATAAGCGAGTTTGTGTTCGGCGCATTGGTGCCGCTGCTTTCCGGTGTCTTACCGAAAATAATTGCCGGCAGGTTCACTACCACAACGATCAGAAACACAAGAACAAGGCAGATACATATCAGTATCTTGTAAAGCGTATGGCGCAGCGCCCAGGCGGCAGACAGGATCGCCCCCCATGGACCGCCTGCGGCAGTACCGGCAGCAACTTCAGCGACTGCTTTGCCACCTTCCACACTGGCTTGTACCGTTGCAGTAGCGGCATTGGCGGTAGCTTCTGCACCTTTCGCAGCAGCTTGCTTTGCCGCTTCCTTGCCGGCCTGCTTTGCTGCTTTTGCCATTTGACCGGCTGCTTGACCATAATTGTCAGAGCCGTCACCCATTTGCTGTCTGGGTGGTTCAGACATTAGAAGCACCTCCGTTCTTAGGAAATGAATCGAGCCGGGTAAATTCCCGGCTCGACCTTTTGATTAGCGTTTTCTGCGTGGTGCCCTAGTATCTGTATTGGGTCTGGCCTTAGGTGTCTCATAACGAGAGGGAGTCTGCTTGTACCGTACTGTCTCAACAGATACGGTCTTCACATTATCACCGTCATAGACCGGCTTACCCTTATCGTAGACAGGTTTCCGGTCCACAGCTGCCTCACCGTGGATTGCATACCACTGGCCGCCATTGACATCCTGATAGACCTGATAGTCACCTCTGGGCGGTGCAAACTGCGCGGTATCATAGAACATGGTACCGGAGCCGTTTTCATGCCGCACCTCGAAATGGCCATCCAATCTCTGAGCGCCATCCACAGAAGATACCTGCTGTTCGTATCCGGGCATAAACTGCTGGAACTGCGCCTGATTATAGGCCACAGCAGCCTCACCGGGTTCAAAGTCAGGCATATCTGCGTGCTGCTGCATCGCATACCAGTCAACACCGTTAGCCGACTGCATAACTGTATGAGGCGCATCCGGTTCGTCGTAGAAAGCACTGTTGTACCACATGGTGTTTCCGCCATCTGGCATACTTGCCTCGATTGCACCGGCTTCCACCGTTCTGAGAACAGTACCCTCCGGAGCATCCGGGAAATTTGCAGCAACCTGTGGTGCCTCTGCAGGGCTTCCGGTAAATGCAGGAGCATCATAGAACTGACCTGCATCCGGGCCACTGGCCATCTGATACCAGCTGGAACCATCCGAAGCAGTAACGACACTGTGCGGGCCGCCGGGTTTTTCGAACTGATCGGTGTTGAACATCTCTACGGATGTTTCCTTACCGTCAGCGCCAACGACCTTTGTGCTGATCTGTCCGCCGGTGATCTGCGTATCGGTTAATTGCATGCCGGACATCTGTGGAATGTAATTACCCAAACTGCGGTCTGCAATCTCTCCGCCGATCGTACCAGACACATTGGGAGTTCTGACAGCAACAGAAGAAATGGAGTCACCTGTAAGCGTAGCACCGTTTCTCGCCGCCATACCACCGAACACCCGGCCTACAAAACCAATGGTACCGCCAGCACCCATTCGGGTACCACCCTGGACCACTGCGTCTCGGACATAACTGTTCCCTTTGAACTGGTTAGCAAAACCCGCAGCAAATCCAGAAGCGGTATTGGTTGCTCCACCAATTGCTCCGCCTGCCGCGTTGGCACCACGGAACATTCCGCCTGCACTGCGAACACCACCCATGCCACCTGTCAGGACCCGGGCCGCCATCAGCATTTCCATACCCATTGTAGAGCCAGTCTGGGCAACATTGAGACCCATAGCAGCCAAATAGGAATCGAA
>JAFQHF010000009.1 GCA_017398105.1 Oscillospiraceae bacterium
ACTTATCAAATCATTTACGCAGACCCGCCGTGGCGATATGAACAGAAAAAAGTTCAAGGCGCGGCAGAAAACCACTACCCCACCATGAGCATAGACGAGCTGTGCGCCCTGCCCGTGGCAGAGATGGCAGCAAATGACTGTGTGCTGTTTTTGTGGGCGACCTTTCCCCAGCTTCCCGAAGCCTTGCAGCTTATCAAGGCGTGGGGCTTCCGCTATAAGACTGTTGCTTTCGTATGGCTGAAACGGAATCGGAAAAGCCCCTCATGGTTTTACGGGCTGGGCTACTGGACACGGGGAAACGCTGAAATCTGCCTGCTGGCGACCAAGGGCAAACCCAAACGGAAGTCAGCAGGCGTACATCAGTTTATTATCGCTCCCATAGAGCAGCACAGTAAAAAGCCCGACGAAGCACGGCAGAAAATCCTTGCTCTTATGGGCGATCTGCCCCGCGTGGAGCTGTTCGCACGGCAGAAAACGCCGGGATGGGATGTGTGGGGCAACGAAGTTGCAAGTGACCTGTCGCTTGCGGAAAGGAGTACGGATGGCTTATGTGAGCGTACCCAAGGACTTGACGAAAGTTAAGACCAAGGTACTTTTCAATTTAACCAAAAGACAGCTTTTGTGTTTTGGTATCTCGGCGGCAATCGGTTTGCCGCTTTTCTTTTTACTCAAAGACAGCGCAGGGACAACCGTTGCAGCAATGGTGATGATCTTTACCATGCTGCCCGGATTCATGTTCGGCGTGTATGAAAAAAACGGGCAGCCCCTTGAAGTGATCGGGCGGCAGATGATCGAAACCTGTTTCCTGCGTCCCAAGGAGCGACCCTATCAGACCAACAACGCATACGCCGCCCTTGTGCGGCAGCATCAAATGGAAATGGAGGTAAAGGCGATTGTCCAAGGCAGTAAAGCCCGCAGCGGAACAGCCCGCAGCGGCAAAAAGAAAGCTGACCCGCGCAGAAAAAAAGCAGATTAACGAAATAATCCGCAAATACAAGGGCGACGGCAAGCCCCATACTGCGCAGGACAGCATACCCTATCGCACCATGCACCAAGACGGCATCTGCTATCTGGGCGGCAAGAGTTATTCCAAAAGCATTGAGTTTTTCGATGTGAATTATCAGCTTGCCCAGCCCGATACGCAGACGGCAATCTTTGAATATCTGTGCGACCTATATAACTATCTCGACGCTTCCATCCATGTGCAGCTCAACTTTGTCAACCGAAAGACCGACCAAGAGCAGATTGCACGGAGCTTTGAGATCCCGCCCTGCGGCGACGATTTAGACCCTATCCGCGTGGAAAATTCGGGTGTTCTGAAACGCCAGCTTGAACGGGGCAACAACGGCAATGCAAAAACCAAGTATCTGACCTTTACGGTGGAAGCAGACAACTACAAAACAGCGCGGGCGCGTCTGATCCGTATTGAAACCGACATACTCAACTATTTCAAGGTAATGGGCGCAAAGGCGCGTGTGCTGGATGGCAAGGAACGGCTGGAAGTGCTGCATGGCATCATGCACCCGGACGGTGATCGTTTCCTCTTTGACTGGAACTGGCTTGCCCCAAGTGGATTGTCCACCAAGGATTTTATCGCCCCGTCCTCTTTCGCGTTCAGAAAAAGCCGCAATTTCCAAATGGGCGACAAGCTGTGTGCTGTATCGTTCCTGCAAATCCTCGCGCCGGAAATCAGCGACAGGATGCTTACAGACTTCCTTGATACCGATTCCGGCATTGTGGTGAGCTTCCATGTGCAGGCGGTGGAACAGACAGAAGCCGTAAAGATGGTAAAGCGCAAGATCACCGACCTTGACGCAATGAAAATCCAAGAACAGAAAAGGGCTGTCCGCGACGGCTACGACATGGACATTCTGCCCTCTGACCTTGCAACCTACGGCGGCGAAGCAAAGAAGCTGCTAAACGAGCTTCAAAACCGAAACGAGCGTCTTTTCCTTGCCACATTCCTTGTCCTTAACTACGGAAGCACCACAAGGAAGCTGAACAACGATATTTTCCGTGCCGCTGGCGTGGCGCAAAAATACAACTGCATACTGACCCGCCTTGACTTCCAGCAGGAAAAGGGCGTTATGAGCTGTCTGCCGCTGGGACTGAATCAAATTGAAATCCAGCGGGCGTTGACTACTTCCAGCGTGGCAATATTCGTCCCGTTCGTGACGCAGGAATTGTTTGAGGGCGGCGACGCCCTGTATTACGGGCTGAACGCCAAGAGCAATAACATGATTATGCTTGACCGCAAAAATGCCCGATCCCCTAACGGGCTGGTTTTCGGTACACCGGGCGGCGGCAAATCCTTTTCGTGCAAGCGCGAAATGGTAAATGTGCTGCTGAAAACGGGCGACCATGTGATCGTCTGTGACCCGGAGGGTGAATACTGGCCTTTAGTAAAGCGTCTGCATGGGCAGATTATCCGGTTGTCACCTACCAGCACGGACTATGTAAATCCTCTCGACATCAATCTGAACTATTCGGAGGACGAAAACCCGCTGGCACTCAAATCCGACTTTGTGCTGTCGCTGTGTGAGCTTATCATGGGCGGCAAAACCGGGCTGGAAGCCATTGAAAGGACGGTCATTGACCGCGCCGTGCAGCGTATCTATCAGAATTATTTTGCAGACCCGCGCCCGGAGAATATGCCGATCCTGTCCGATCTTCACAGCGCACTTGTTGCGCAGCACTTGCCGGAAGCTGACCGCGTGGCACAGGCTCTCGACTTGTATGTGTCCGGCTCTCTGAATTTCTTTAACCACAGAACGACGGTGGACATCGACAACCGTTTTGTGTGCTACGACATTAAGGAGCTGGGCAAAAACCTCAAAAAGCCCGCCATGCTGATTATCCAAGACCAAGTGTGGAATCGCGTCACCGTCAACAGAAATGCAGGCGTTTCCACATGGTACTATGCAGACGAGTTCCACTTGCTGTTGAAAGAGCCGCAGACCGCAGCGTACAGCGCGGAGATCTGGAAGCGTTTCAGAAAATGGGGCGGCGTACCGACGGGCGCGACCCAGAATGTCAAGGATCTGCTATCTTCCCCGGAGATCGAAAACATCCTTGAAAACTCTGACTTCATTTGTATGCTCAACCAAGCGGCGGGTGACAGGAAAATCCTTGCGGAACGCCTTAACATTTCGCAGGAGCAGCTAAAGTATGTCACCAACTCCGCACCGGGCGAAGGACTGCTGTTCTTTGAGAATATCATCCTGCCCTTTGTCGATCACTTCCCAAGGGACACCGAACTTTACCGTATCATGTCCACCAAGCCCAGCGAGGTAAACGGCGTATGACGCTGCCCCTTGACACCATCCTTTGCGGCGACTGCCTAACCGTTCTGAAAACCCTACCCGACGAAAGCGTACATTGCTGCGTGACCTCTCCACCGTATTACGGCTTGCGTGATTACGGCATGGACGCACAGATCGGGCGCGAGGATTCCCCGGAGGAATACATAGCGCAGCTAACGGCAGTTTTCCGCGAGGTATGGCGTGTGCTGCGCCCGGATGGAACACTCTGGGTAAATATCGCGGACAGCTATTGCGGCACGAACAGTAAAGGCAGCACCCGCGACCCCAAATATCCGCAGGGACGCAACGGGCAGAGCGTTTCACTCTCCCGCACGGTAAGGAACTGTAAACCAAAGGATTTGATCGGCATACCGTGGATGCTGGCATTTTCGCTGCGCGGCGAGGGCTGGTATCTGCGCAATGACATTATCTGGGCAAAGGGAAACCCGATGCCGGAAAGCACCAAAGACCGCTGCACCCGCAGCCATGAGCATATTTTTCTGTTTACCAAGAGTAAGAA
>JAFQHF010000154.1 GCA_017398105.1 Oscillospiraceae bacterium
AAGTAATGCTTTCAGCTCCGGGAATTTGTGGTGCTTTTCATCGAAGCAGTCTGCAAGGCCACCCCAGCCAACATACCGGGAAAGGATTTCCTGCTCCACAGGTGTTGCCAGTCGGCCCTCATCCTCGATCCGTTTCAGCATACGGATGGCAGCAACATTCGCAGCATATTTCTGACCGGCAGAACCATGACCAAGCTCCGGATCGGTGATGCGGAAATTGTTTCGCTGTTCCTTGGGAATGCCCGGATAGAGGGGTTCAAAGGTAATATGCTCCCGCTTAGGTGCTGCTCTTGGCGGTGCGATGGGGGCATTGTCTTGTTCCAAAGAAAAGTCCGCAACAGGAACTGCTGCGGGTCGATGAGCATGGAGAGTATTTTCTGCTTCTTCCAGAGTGGCAAAACCGCCTGCGGTGGAATTGGCAAAAATTCGATCCTCGTCATAGCCATAACGGATATAATATTCGCCGCTGAGATACTGCTGAATGACGATCCGTTCCTCATCGGACAAATACCGGGCCACGATGGGAGCATTTTCTGCTTTCTCTTCAGAAAGTTCACGCTGAACGGCTTCTGCATCAGCTACCACCTGCTGGATGAAAGGATCATTACTCAGTGCTTCCGGGTCTACCACTTTCCCGCCAACGATACCACGCTGTGCCAGTTTTTCACGAATTTCTGCCAGGTTAATATCATCAAAATAGTTCTCTGGGCCGATAAGATACTGCTCCTCTGCATGGGCAATCATCTCATCAAATTCCAGATTGGCAAGGTACTCGTTCAGCTCCTGCAGATCCTTACATTCCACCTTATGAACGGTTTCACCGTCTACCCGGTATACCAGCCGAAAAGCTGTCAGGTCTGCATGAATCTCAATGGTATGCTCACTGTCAGAGGTTGCACCCATGGCAAGATCCACATGGGACAGGTCGGAGAAATCGGCATCCTGCTCAAAGACTTCCTGGCAGTATTCGTTGATAAGCTGCTTTGCCTTTTCCAGCGGGTCGGTCACAGGCGCTTGAAGTTTTGGGAGTTGGTACTGTGTGCTAGGCTTTCCGAAAACAGAATAAGTGCCATCCCGGTATGCCTGCATCGCTTCCATAGCTTCTTTCCGAGGTGTGTAATCCGCACTGTCTTTCTGCGTCCATTCCCACAATGGCTGCATCATGGCTTTGATTTCTGCTACACCAGCTGGGGATTTCAGCAGATTCTGGATGGATTTGATATTTTCCCAATATTCAAATGTTTCGTCAGCACTGTAGGGCCGCTGGAAAATATCCGGTGCGCCTCGAAAGAACGAATGGATGGTTCTGGCCAGCTTTTTCAGCTCATACTCTGCCATTTCCGCCCGGTCAGATTCATAGAGGAAGCTGTTGTTTTGCAGCAGGTTTTCCACCCGCTTCAGTACCTTTCTCCATGACAGTTCTACCTGAGCATAGGGCTCCAGGATGCTGCCATGGCTGAACCGCAGACGCTTATAGGTGTAGCTCAGATCGTTATTGCCACCGGAACTTCCGCTGTACTCTCCGTGATAATGGGACAGATAATGTTCCCGGTCTTTGGCATCCGTATGATTGGCAAAATAGGAATACACATCCAGCCGGTAATCTACGGGGCCTGCCCGGACAACCCAATCCAGTTCATCGTCAGAAATATAAAATTTCCGTTGGGGATTGAAGTCCTTTGCGGCGGTAAAAATGATAGGTTCCCGCTGCAAGTCGGATAAGCGTTCGTACAAAACTTGAGGATTCTTCCAGCGGCTCCGTAGAAGTGTAGGATCACCTTTATGGGATGCTGCAAACAGGCTCCACTCATAGGTTATATTCCATAGCTTTTCCGGGTCAGCCAATGCTTTCTGCATCTCCGCTTCCAGATCCGGGAATCCGCTGGAAGTATTATAGATTGCAGAGGTCACAGGCACATGGTCAAATTCCAGAGCCTTTTCGCTGAACTCTCGCCGGGTATACAGGACTTCTCTGGCAAGTTCTTTTCGCTCATACTCCTGCACCCGGTCCAGTTCACTTTGGGGCATATACCGGCCCAAGTCCAGCAGTTCCCGGATACGCTTTGCAGCCTGTGTCCAGGATAAAAGGGTTGCGTGACGCTTCTGGGCGCTGCGGCCGGTGGATACCCGGATGCCCTCTGGGTCATACCAGACCGCATATTCCCGGTCATTGATGAAAAGACCGGCACCGTTGGTTCCGTACTTCTTTTGCAGAAAGGCCGCATTATCTTCCAAAGGCTTATCTTTCATAAAGTAAGCACAAATGATCAGGCGGCTGTCCCGGTCATTGAAGCCGATGCAAAGGGCTTCATCGATGACCTGCTGTGGCAGCTCCGGCTGAGAGAAGAAGGATACCTGGCTGTCATCATCTATTTCGGGAACGGCATAGCCTGCATCCATGAAGGAAATCTGCTGTTCCTCATAGCTGGGCGGGGGTGTTTCCTTGGGATTGAAAAAGTAGGTGCCTTGGTCAATCAGATTGCCGGTCAGCTCCGCAACGATACCCCACGAAAAAACGGACTCCTTTGTGCGGGAAAGGTATGCACCCTCCCACATAAGAAGTCCGTCATCTGTTGCCTTGTATCCGATCCGTGTTCCATCCACCATCAGCTCTGTGAATCTGTCGGGATAGACCGCTTTCAGATACTCGGCCCGTTTATTCTGTTCGTAGTTTTCCCGGAAGAAATTTTGAATTTCTTTTTTCGGGGATTTCAGATCATCCTCCCGGTTTTCAAGAATGGCGGTGATAAACCGCTGTTCCAGCAGCGGCGGCAGTTCCGGTGCCTCCGGTTCCAGCTCTATGCGTAGATCAGTTCTTTCAGAATCTGCTCCTCCGCCGATGCCTTGAGGTTGTTTATCAGACCCACCCACTTCATCGGGTCGGTGGCTTTCAGTTCCTCCGTCAAGCCCTCCGTCTGTGCCATCTGGGATACCATCTGCTCGATCCTCGTCCTGGCGGTCTGCTCGATCTCCTGCAGGTGCTGGTTCAGCTTGCCGCTGGTCATCAGATTCATGTATGTGATTTTCTGATTCTCTTTCAGATACCGGCTGCGCATCGATGCGTACTTCCCAAGGGGAACTTTCGGCTGCTGGGGCGGGAGAAGGTTGGG
>JAFQHF010000155.1 GCA_017398105.1 Oscillospiraceae bacterium
CATCCCAAATCCTGCTGATAGGAGCAGACTCGGTGTTCACAAAGCCTTCGCTCTTTACGCCAGGGTCGCCAATCTTGAATGTGGCCGTCACCTCTGCATAGGAGAAGCTCCCCGGCTGCTCCAGATGCAGATGCACTGGGATGCCTTTGGAAATAGCAATATCCTTGATGACCTGCATATCCTCTGCGGGGATCTCTGCGAACTGCTGACTGAAATAAATGACATTGTACTCGTAGGAGAAATAGTACAGCTTCTTGTCAGCGGCAAACTCGATGTGTCCGTCAAAGTAGTAGGCCAGTCGATCCACAAGGGCATCATTTACCCATGTGTCCACATCATCAATAATTTTCCGCAGTTCCTCTGCCCGTTTCTTTGAGATGGAGGAGCAATGGGGATTAACAGGATCTGTTCCTTCTCGTGTGGGCTCCTCGTAGAACGAGATCGTTCCGCCGCCAGCGCCAGCATTCTCATCCTTCGGCGCACACAGGTACCATTCATTCTCATAGAGGACTGCAATGCCGCCCTCCACTCTGGCATAGGGCATATTCAGCTCCCGGTTGAAATTGGTCTCGCCGTCCTTTTCGGGATAGTTATCCGTATAGGAGGTGGTGTATCCGATGATGGCGCTCTCGTCAATCTCAGCAGGCATAGCGGCAGCAGACTTCAAGTAAACCGTACCCTCTGCCATGATCGCAGCCGGATAATCCGTTTCAGTGTGGGGACCACATCCGGCCAGCACCAGAACACAGACGATTGCCAGGAGCAATGCAATATATCTTTTCATCTTCGAGTGACCTCCTTCCGGAATAGGTGTAAAACCCTTACTATAATAGACGTAAAAAATGCCGAAAAGTTCCAGAGAACAGGGGCGTTCAAGAAAGCGCAACGGCGATCCGGCGCTGTAAAAAGTGCCAGATCGCCGTTCATTTTGCTTTTACACCAATAGTTTACTCGATTGAAGTAACATAATCAAGGAGGTGATTGTAAACATTTACTCTGGGGTAACGTCTTCACTAATAAGCGTCAAGCCTGTAGGTCTTCCAGATTCATCATAGACAAGTTTCCAACAGGTCTGTACATGATCCCAAGGGGCGGTAGTAAAGAGATAAACACCATCCGTCGCAAGGTCGTGGAAATCGCCCTCTGCATCTGTTTCCAAAATCCATGAATCTCCGGTTGTGACATCAACACATAGTACCTTGCTATTGTCTTCTGGAGTAAACAGATACTCCGTCGTACCGCCATAGTAAGAATAGTTTGGCAGCGTTACGACTTCCGTTCTGCCATCGGGATGGACTATCGCAAAGCGGTCATATTCCGCAGGTTTAGGTCCAATTTCTTCGCGCACAGAGAACCAAAGCGCGCCGCCAACAGACATTGCATTTTTTGTGACAAGTGATCCTTCGGGCAACAGGTTTTGTCCGTCCTCGGTCAACAGGCAGAATGTCTTGTGCTCATCTACCGGCACCAATTCAATTTGTCTGTTGCCGATGACATAATGGGTATGACTGTAATAGGTGTATTTAGCTTCATCATAGGAAATTGGCTCCATGACAGTATCCAGCAACTCTCCAGTAACACCATCAATCAGCAACTCATAGGCAAACTCGTCGTCCTTGTTGTAGTGCGTCACGATAACATTCCCATCACCAGTCAACACAAAACGGATATGGGTGCAGTCCTTCCGGTCTGCTGTATAGAGCTTCGTCCGCGTCCCGGTCTCATGGTCACGCACATACACACTCATGTCCCACCAGTAGTAGATGCCATATTCGTTGACATCCCACTCTTCAAACCAGTAGGTGTGAAGCAGATGTTCGCTTTCACCTTCCGGCGTATATTTCATAACGCCCTTATGCTGAACATAGTAGTAATAATCTCCGTTGACGAACTCACCCGGCCATGCACCACAGGCAGCTTCGAAGAAGTTATAATCCAGTCTGTCCAGCGTATTCCAAGCACCAACGGCGACAATGCAGAAGCAGGCCGCAGCCGCAACCCATTTGCGCCAGCTATGCTTTTTCGTTTGCTTGGTCTGCACATCGTTGACTGCGCCGTAGATTAACTCATCGTCGATCTGGCCAATCGCATGAAGCATTTTCTCATTCTTCATAGAGCGATATCCTCCTTTTCAAGATGATTTTTCAATTCATTGCGCATACGGAAAAGCAGGGACGCAACCTTGCTCTCGCTCATGCCATATGCACCGGCAATATCCCGGATGGAGTAGAGATACCAGTAGCGCCGGATAAAGATGTTGCGTTTCTGCTCCGGCTGGGCATAGAGAAAGCGGTTGATGGACTCTATCAGCACCTTCTCCTCAAC
>JAFQHF010000010.1 GCA_017398105.1 Oscillospiraceae bacterium
GAAGAGGTAAAGACATACTCCGTGGCAGCTGATATTCATAACCTGGATATTGAGATCAATGCTGCAGACCTTTATATCAAAGAAGGTGACGCTTTTTCTGTGGAAAGCAACCTGAAGCACCTAAAGGTAGAAGAAAATGGTGGTCTGCTTACCATTCAAGAAACCAAGAAATTCACCGGCACATACAACGGCGCGGTGCTCACGGTTTACGTGCCTGCTGGAACTGTGTTCGACAATGTAAACCTTACGACCGGAGCAGGTAGATTGACCATTGGGAATCTGTCTTCCGGAACACTGGATTTCGAATTGGGTGCCGGTGATGTTTCCATCGATTCTCTGGTTGCCACAAAATCTGCCGATATTGAAGGTGGTGCTGGTCGCATTACGATAGTGGGTGGCGCACTCAAGGATTTGGATCTGGATATGGGTGTGGGACAGTTGAATCTGACCTCCGCTCTGACCGGAAATTGCCAGTTGGATTTGGGTGTTGGCGAGTCCAACATTACGCTGATTGGCAGCAAAGAGAATTACAAACTGGATCTGGAAAAGGGTCTTGGTAATATTTCCATTGATGGAGTGAATGTGTCTGACTACGGCAGCAGCGGTAACGGCACAAACAAAGTGGAAATCAACGGTGGTGTTGGTTCAATCAATGTTGAATTCAAGGAGTCAGAATCAAAATGATTTTAGAGCTTAAAAACATAGAAAAATCCTTTGGTGAGAAAAAAGTCCTCACTGGGGTTTCATTCAAAGCCGAAGGGGGCAAAGCCTTTGGTTTGCTGGGCAGAAACGGCGCCGGCAAGACCACATCCATTCGCATCCTGATGGATGTGTTTCCCGCAAACAGCGGTGAAGTGCTGATGGACGGCAAGCCTATCGACTACCGCAAGGTAGGCATTGGTTATTTGCCGGAAGAGCGTGGCTTGTATCCCAAGAAGACCATTATTGACCAGCTTACCTATTTTGCGGAACTGAAGGGCATGAGCCATAAGGCAGCTGTAAAATCGGTTGACTATTGGCTGGAACGGCTTGGTATGATGGAGTACCGCAATAAAAAGCTGGATACGCTCTCCAAGGGCAATCAGCAGAAGATCCAGCTGGTAACTGCGCTGGCACACGATCCCGACATCGTGATCCTAGATGAACCCTTCTCCGGTTTGGATCCGGTCAATGCCATACTCTTAAAGGATGTTGTCAAGGAGCAGATCAGCAAGGGAAAGATCGTGTTGTTCTCTAGTCATCAGATGAGTTATATCGAGGAATTCTGCGACAGTATTGCCATTATCAACGCAGGCAAGGTTGTCCTAACCGGTGATCTCCATGACATTAAGCGGGACTATCCCCGGGACCGTCTGGTGGTCCGCACGGAATATCCCGATCAGATCCAGGCTGATTTTGGCACAGCCTGCAAGACAATGGAAAACGGTGCTCTGCTGATCCAGCTCACTTCTCCGGAAGAGAAAAAAGCCGTTATGGCTCGCCTTGTGGAACATTATGACATTGACGAAGTGAAGGTCTATGAGCCTTCCCTGAATGATATCTTCGTAGAATATGCGGGCAATGCCGCTGCGGAGGGTTAAGCGATGAAACAATTTGGTAAAATCCTCGATTTTGAGTTAAAGAACTACTTGAAGAACAAAGCCTTTGTAGGCGTGACGATCTTTTTGGTGGTTATTATCGCAGTGGTAATGTTCTTCCCCCGCATTGCAAGCCTGTTTGAATCCGGCGATTCTGTGGATGTTACCGACGATCTACCTATTCTGTTGGTAAAGGCGGAAGACCCTGCCCAGGCTGAAATGGTGCAGCAAACCTTTGCTGCGGCTTTTATCGACTATGATGTGCAGGTAACCGATGAGGATGCCTCTTACATCAAGGATCAGATTACCTCCGGTAATGCAGAGGGGGCCTTCGTAATGACCGGTCCTACCTCCTATACCTACTATGTGAATAACCTTTCTATGTACGATGCCAATGAAGCCATCGCAAATGAGGTGCTTCAGCAGATTTACCAGATAAATGCGATGATCGGCAGCGGTATGACCCCAGAGCAGGCAGGCGAGGTTATGAACATTCAGATCACCAGCGATGTGGAAATGCTGGGCAAGGATCAGATACAGAACTTCTTCTACACCTACATTATGATCTTCGCTCTGTATATGGTCATCCTGCTGTACGGTCAGATGGTAGCCATGAACGTAGCAACGGAGAAAAGCTCTCGGGCTATGGAGGTCCTGATCACCAGCGCGAAGCCCACCAGCATGATGTTCGGAAAGGTGCTAGCTTCCTGTATCGCAGGTTTGGCACAACTTATTGCCATTTTCGGCTCCGCACTGCTGTTCTATAACATCAACAAGGAATTCTGGGGCGGTAATGAGATCGTGGATTCCTTCTTTAACATCCCGCCGGAACTGTTTGGCTATATGCTGGTATTCTTCCTCCTGGGCTTCCTGATCTATGCGTTTCTCTATGGTGCCATTGCCTCCACAGTCTCCAAGCTGGAGGACATCAACACCGCAGTCCAGCCGGTAACCTTCCTGTTCCTGTTTGGCTTTATGGTGGTTATCTTCTCCATGACCAGCGGAAGCGTCGATAACCTGCTGATGCAGATTTGCTCCTACATTCCGTTTACCTCTCCCATGGCCATGTTTACCCGTGTTGCTATGAGTACCGTGCCTTGGTATGAAATTGCAACTTCCGTCGGTATCCTTGCCGGCACAACAGTGGGAATCGGCTTCCTGGCGGCCAAGATCTACCGT
>JAFQHF010000087.1 GCA_017398105.1 Oscillospiraceae bacterium
GCTCCGGAATCCAACTGTGCCTGAGAGACACGGTAGACATTGCCAGACTTATCCACGTTGACCTTGATGTGGGCAGGATTCGTTTCGTCCTTGATTCTGCGGTATGCGTTATCGCAAAGAATCGCCATACTGTCAGTTGCCGTCTTCATATCCGGATATCCTGCGGTTCTTGCATCCATATAAGTCTGGAAATGCTCCTCGAACTCCTTATCGCTCAGCAAAGCAGGCATCATGGCCATCATGACCGCAGCACCATCATTTGCGGTTGAATGCAGACGATAGCTTTCCACCATTTCCGTATTACGGTCAAAACCACTGGCGGTGATATTGCCGGAGACGCTGTCAAAGACAACCAGGTGGTATGCATCCGGTCCTTTGGAGGACTTATACTCCGCAACCATTCTGTGGTCGATGATACCGACGGCACCTTCACCGTTACCTGTCATACAGTCGACCATGGCATGAACAGCCTTGATGACCGTGCTGCACAGTGTAGCTTCTGTTCCGGAGCCGTACTTAGATGACACTTTGATTTTCTTACTTGCCAGCTTATCAAAAGGCTCCGGCAGTGCTCTTGAGAAGTTCAAGAGGTTATTGATAGATGTTGCACTCATGTTTATTCCCTTTCTGCAGTTTTACTGCTCAAATTCAATTTTGATACCGCCATCACAGCAAAATGCGCCGGGCAGATCATTGTGTTCCAGTTCCTTACAGATATCCAGCCAGCTGTCAGCCACCGGAAGCTCATCTGCAGGAATCAGGTAATAGTCCTCACCTTGGCCAATGGCTTCGTTGCACTTCTCGTTCAGGCTGACAATGTTTGCTTCAACCCACTGGAAGGCAATTAGGCCGTAGTCCTCCGGAATCTCATCTTCCTCTTCTGCAGCTTCGGGATCAGCTGCAGGTGCCGGCGGAACAGGCGGTTGAGGAACCGGATCCGGTCTCTGTTCAGGATTTTCGAAGATCACATCAAATACCTGCAGATTACGGATCAGTACCTGACCTCTGCGGTATCCACCGGCGCGGTTCAGGATGACATATACCTTATTGCCTGCCATGATATCTTCACGTGCTCTGGGACTCTCCCAGACCCATCTGACATTGGGATACTTGGCTTCCAGGATCTGAGATATCCTTCTCTGGATCAACACCATGGCCATAGACTGAAAATCCTGTTCCCTAGGTTCCGGAGGATCTTTCGGCTCAGGCAAAGCCAGTACCGGTTCCAGCGGTTCCACTTTCTTACTGGATAGGAACAACAGCCGCAGTGTCGCAATGAAGATGCCTAAGATGATCAGAAGCAGGATTGGCCAGAGCCGGGTAATGTAGGTTAACAAGGCCAGAAGTCCCAGCAGTACCAGAGCTTCATAGGCCATATGGCGCTTGTATTCTTTATCTTTCATATAGCTTTCTCCTCTGTGTCGGCGCAAAAAAACGCCCAGAAGATCTCATCGGATACTCCTGGGCGTTTTATGCGCTCTTATTCAATTGCCTTCTACCTCCTTATCTTAGAAGAAGGAGTTGCCGCCACCATAGCTCTGGAAACCGGTAAAACCACCGTTCATGGGATCGCTTGCAGGGGGTGCAGCATAGTTATTGGCAGGCTCGGGAGCGGAAGAGGTTGCATTCTTCCCTTCTCCGGA
>JAFQHF010000097.1 GCA_017398105.1 Oscillospiraceae bacterium
GCCTGGGCTACATCGGCAAGAATGCCGGCGGCGCTCTGCGTCAGCCCTCCGGCGGCCCCACCATGAACGTTAAGGGTACCGCAGCAGGCGGCGGCAACGCTCTGCTGATGCCCATGACCGAGTTCTCCCTGGGCCTGACCGGCGATATTAACGATATTATGAACGCTCACAACCTGGCTATGGTGGCTCTGACCGCCCGTATGCAGCACGAGCGCAACAACACCGACGAGTGGTTGGCCAAGAAGGGCCTGAAGCGTCTGGACATCGACCCCAAGCGCGTCGAGATGGGCTGGATCATCGACTTCTGCGCACAGTCCCTGCGTAACATCATCATCGGCATCGGCGGCCGTCTGGACGGCTTCATGATGGAATCCAAGTTCGGTATCGCTGTCGGCTCCGAGCTGATGGCTATCCTGGCTGTTTCCAAGGATCTGGCTGACCTGCGTAAGCGTATCGGCAATGTGGTCGTTGCTTACTCCAAGTCCGGCGAGCCTGTCACCTGTGAGGATCTGGAAGTTGCCGGCGCTATGACCGCATGGATGCGTAACGCCATCAACCCCACCATGTGCTACTCCGTCGAGCATCAGCCCGTTCTGATCCACGCCGGCCCCTTTGCAAACATCGCTATCGGCCAGTCCTCCGTCATTTCCGACCGTCTGGCTCTGAAGCTGTTTGACTACCATGTCACCGAGTCCGGCTTCGCTGCTGATATCGGCTTCGAGAAGTTCTGGAACGTCAAGACCCGTCTGTCCGGTCTGACCCCCAACGTCTCCGTTCTGGTTGCTACCGTCCGCTCCCTGAAGATGCACGGCGGCGGCCCCAAGGTCACCCCCGGCGCACCCCTGCCCAAGGAGTACACTGAGGAGAACCTGGAACTGCTGGAGAAGGGTACCTGCAACCTGTTCCACCATGTCAACACCATCAAGAAGTCCGGCATCAACCCCGTCGTCTGCATCAACCGCTTCTACACCGATACCGACGCTGAGGTCGCTCTGCTGAAGAGACTGTGCGCTGAGCGCGGTGTCCGCTGCGCTGAGTCCAACCACTGGCGTTACGGCGGCGAAGGTGCTGCTGAGCTGGCCCGCGTGGTTGTCGAGGCTTGTGAAGATCCCGTGGAAGTCAAGTTCCTGTACGATCTGGAGATGCCCCTGCGTCAGCGTGTTGACCTGATCGCACGCGAAGTCTACGGCGCCGACGGCGTTGACTGGGCTCCTCTGGCTGTCGAGAAGGCAAAGCGCTTCGAGACCGATCCCAAGTACGCAGACTACTGCACCATGATGGTCAAGACCCACCTGTCCCTGTCCGACGATCCCACCAAGAAGGGTGTTCCCACCGGCTGGCGTCTGTTCGTCCGCGACATCCTGGAGTACGGCGGCGCTAAGTTCCTGTGCCCCATGGCTGGTACCATCTCCATGATGCCCGGTACTGCTGCTGACCCCGCTTACCGCCGTGTTGACGTTGACGTCGAGACCGGCAAGGTTTCCGGCCTGTTCTAATTAATCCTACGAAAGCACAGGCGGCCTAACCGCCTGTGCTTTTTCTAAAAATCACCGAAAGCCCTTGTAGGGCGGGGTCATGCATGTTATAGAATGATTGCCACTGGCAATCATCTGTGTTTTGGATTCGCTGCGCGACGCACCACCCCGCCGACCCGCTTGCGGGATTGAGCTGTTGAATTTCTGCGGATGGGCAGCAGCTCACAACGCCATTGGCAGGGCGTTCATTGTACCTGCCCGGCGGGGTCATGACCCCGCCCTACTATCTTAAAAACAGGAGATTTTTCATTATGGATATGACTCTGGCATCCTGCCGTGAATTTGTTAGCGTTCTGGCCTCCGATGCTCCCGCTCCCGGCGGCGGCGGCGCAGCTGCCCTGGTTGGCGCCATCGGCACCGCTCTGGGCAACATGGTTGGCTCCCTGACCGTTGGCAAGAAGAAGTACGCTGCCGTTGAGGAAGAGATCATTGCCCTGAAGGCAAAGTGCGACGCCCTGCAGACCGAGCTGCTGAACCAGGTGGAAGCTGACGAAGTGAACTTCCTGCCCCTGGCCAAGGCCTACGGCATCCCCAAGGACGATCCCAACCGGGACAAGATCATGGAAGAGGCTACCATCATTGCCTGCTCCACGCCTATGAAGATCATGGAACTGTGCTGCGAAGCCATCGACTGCATCGCTGTGTTTGCCGAGAAGGGCAGCCGTCTGGCTGTTTCCGATGCCGGCTGCGGCGCTGTGTGCTGCAAGGCTGCTCTGCAGGCCGCTTCCCTGAATGTCTTCATCAACACCAAGTCTCTTAAGAACCGGGAAGTTGCTGAGGATATGAACCGTCACGCCAATGTGATGCTGAACAAGTACTGCCAGATCGCTGACGAGATCTTCAACACCGTCAAGGCCGGCTTCGGTCAGTAAGACAACATAATTTGATTTTGGAGGAAATATACAATGGCTAAGAGACTGCTGGGCAAGGAAGTCAACGAAGCGCTGGTTGCTTCCCTGCAGACCCGTACCGCTGCCCTGCGTGAAAAGGGCATTGTTCCCACCCTGGGCATCATCCGTCTGGGTGAGAATCCCTCTGACCTGAGCTATGAGAAGGGCGCTACCAAGCGCGCTGAGGAAGTTGGCGTTGCCGTTAAGAACTTTGTGCTGCCCGAGACTGCATCCAAGGATGAGGTTCTGGCTGTCATCGATCAGGTGAATGCCGATGATTCCATCCATGGCGTCCTGATGTTCCGTCCCCTGCCCAAGCACCTGAAGGCTGACCAGGACGAGATCTGCAACCGTCTGGCTCCCAAGAAGGACGTTGACTCCATGACCCACATGTCCAATGCAGGTGTCTTCGAAGGTCAGGATCTGGGCTACGCTCCCTGCACCCCCGCTGCCTGCATGGAGATCCTGGATCACTACGGCATCGACTGCAAGGGCAAGAACGCTGTGGTTATCGGCCGTTCCCTGGTCGTCGGCAAGCCCGCTGCTATGATGCTGATGGCTAAGAATGCCACCGTTACTGTCTGCCATACCCGCACCGTCAACACCGCTGAGATCTGCAAGCGCGCTGACATCATTGTCACCGCTGCCGGTGTTCTGAACTCCCTGACCGCTGACTTTGTCCGCGAGGGCCAGATCGTCATCGACGTTTCCATGAACTGGAATCCCGAGAAGATCACCTCCAAGGGTAAGGGCGGCATGTCCGGCGACTGCGTGTTCGACGAGGTCGAGCCCATCGTTGAGGCCATTACCCCCGTTCCCGGCGGTGTCGGCGCTGTTACCACCTCCGTGCTGATGAAGCATGTTGTGGAAGCTGCAGAAAAAATCTGATTCTTCTTCTGAACAGGATAAGCCCTCTGTGTGAAAGCACAGAGGGCTTTCAGCTTGGAGAAAAAGCCCTTCTGGCTTTTTCTCCAGCTTTTTACAGCCTGCTGCGCGCACTCCTTGTGCGCCTCTGGCGCACAACTCGCACACTTGCAGTCTGAGATGTATTTTTGTCCACGTACACGCCGCGGCCAAAAATGATTCAGATGGGTTTGCCGCATTGGCGGCAAATTCTGCGAAGCCTTTTTTGAAAGTCTGATAAGACCTCTGTGTGAAAGCACAGAGGTCTTTTTTTGTGGGTGTGGGGGAAGGATGGTTTCGCGAACAGATAACAGTACGAAAAACGATCGTTTTCTGCGGGGGAATATTGTCGGATAAAAATTCTTTTTGAAAAGTTGCACGTTTGGGTGCAACTTTTGCTGTTTCTGAGAGTATGGGTGAGAGGGTGATAACATGGGAGGTTCCAAAAGGGATATCCGGCAGAGAATCCTTGCCGGGGAAGTTGGAAAAAAAGATGTGATGCGGCGTTTGGCGGAGCTGGCCTATGGAAGGGTCAATGACTGCGTGAAGCTGGCGGTGGAGGAGAGCCCGGAACTGGATGGACTGGACTTGAGTCTGCTCAGTGAGGTGCGGCGCAATGAAAAAGGAATGGTGGAGGTGAAGCTCATAGACCGGCTGAAGGTGCTGGAACAGCTGTCGAAGGTGATCGGCGAGGAGGAAAATCAGATGGCTTCCTTCCTGCAGGCTGTGCAGGGTGGTGGCGATGGATGAGATTTTCGCAGAAGCAGAGAACCGTGCTGACCTGGTGGATGCCCAACAGCCAATACCGGGACTATGAAGCGATCCTCTGCGATGGGGCAGTGCGGTCGGGAAAAACGCTGGCCATGGGGCTGGGATTTTTCCTGTGGGCAAGCAGCAGCTTTGAAGGGAAAAAGTTCGGTATCTGCGGAAAGACGATCCAGTCTCTGCGGCGGAATGTGCTTTCGGAGATTCTGCCCCGTTTGGAGGCGCTGGGGGCGGCATGGACGGAAAAACGGTCGGAAAACCGGGTGACGGTGCGGTTCCTGGGAAGGGAGAATGATTTCTACATCTTTGGCGGGCTGGATGAACGCTCGGCGGGGATGATTCAGGGTATCACCTTTGCGGGAGTTCTGCTGGATGAGGCGGCGCTGATGCCCCGCAGCTTTGTGGAACAGGCCTGTGCCCGGTGCTCGGTGGAAGGGAGCCGGCTGTGGTTCAACTGCAATCCGGAAGGACCCAATCACTGGCTGTACAGAACCTGGGTGCTGGAAGCGGAGAAACGGAAGTGCCTGCGGCTGCACTTTACCATGGCGGATAATCCGGGACTGACGGAAAAAATCCGGCAGCGGTATGAGCGGCTGTACAGCGGCGTGTTTTATCGGCGGTTCGTGCTGGGGCAGTGGGTACAGGCAGAGGGTCGGGTGTACGACTTTTTCACCGAAGAAATGGTGGGAAGGGAGCCAGCCTGCTGTGACAAATGGTACATTTCCTGCGATTACGGAACTGTAAATCCCATGTCCATGGGGCTGTGGGGAAAAAGCGGCGGTGTCTGGTATCGGGTGAAGGAATTTTATTTTGATTCCCGGCGGGAACAGCGGCAGATGACGGATGCAGAATATGCGGATGCCCTGAAGGAGCTGGCAGGGGAGCGGGAAATCGCGGCGGTGATCGTGGACCCCTCGGCGGCCAGTTTTCTGGAGGTGCTGCGGCGCAGGGGATGGCGGGTGAAGAAAGCGCACAATGATGTGCTCGCAGGTATCCGCATGACATCCGATGCGCTGAAAAGCGGAAAGATCGTGATCTGCGAAGGGTGCGGCGACTGCCTGCGGGAGATGGAGGCATATGTCTGGGATCTGAGCGGCGGGCAGGATCGTGTGAAAAAGGAACATGATCATGCCATGGATGATATGCGGTATTTTGTGGCTACGGTGCTGAAGGAAAGCGGAAGCGGGTTTGCGGCCTGCACGGTGGAGCGGCGGGGAAGGTGAATGATCGCTTTGCGTACGATGGAACGGTAGGGCGGGGGCATGACCCCGCCCTACAGATATACGTGCGCGAAACGATAATTGCAGAAAAGCACAATCGTGAAAGGAGACAGGATGTTGAAACGGAAGAAGGAAAAGGCGGCTGTGGCGGCGGTTTGTCAGTTGCGGTGCGGGGATACCCATCCCTTTGGGGCCATGCGCGGCTTTGTGCCTCTGGGCGGAGGTGAGGAGCGGGTGTATCGGGAGATGCGGGAAGCGATTCCGGTGCTGGATGCGGCTGTGGGAAAAATGGTGCGACTGTGCGGAGGATTCCAGGTGAAATGCCGGAATGAAGCAGCCCAGAGAAGGCTCAACGATTTTTTACAGAATATGCCCTGCGGACATGGACAGCGGGGAATTGAAAGCTTCCTGAGCGGGTATCTGGACAGCCTGCTGACCTATGGACGGGCTGTGGGAGAGCTGGTGGTGGCAGGCGGAAAGCTCCGGGCGGTGTGCTGGGGGGATGTGACCAGGCTGGAAGTTCAGGAGGAAGCAAGCGGCCTGGAGGTCGTGCTGTGGGGGATGGACGAGCATGGGCTGATGCGGCCTCTGCCTTACCAGCAGCTGCTTCTGTTTACAGCCTGGCATCCAGAGCCTGCCCATCCTTACGGGGTCAGTATGTTCCGGGGAATGCCCTTTCTGGCGGACATTCTGCTGAAAATCTACAATACCATCGGTTCCAATTGGGAACGGGCGGGAAATGTCCGCTACAGCGTGATCTGCAAGGGCGGCGAGGAGCTGGACCCTGTGCAGGCCCAGGAACGGGGAAAGGCTGTGGCGGAAGCCTGGGCCCGGGCGATGGAGGACAGCAAAAACGGCACCGTCCGGGATTTTGTGGCGGTGGGAGATGTGGAAATCAAAGTGATCGGCGGTGAGGCGCCCATTCTGGATTCGGAGGTTCCTGTGCGGCAGATCCTGGAGCAGCTGGTGGCCAAGACCGGATTGCCTCCGTTCCTGCTGGGACTGAACTGGAGCACAACGGAGCGGATGAGCACCCAGCAGGCAGATCTGCTGACCAGTGAATTATGGGCCCTGCGGCGGGCGGTGGAGCCTGCCATGGGGAAGATCTGCCGGACATTTCTGGCGTTGGAGGGGCTGGATGACCGGTTTGAAATTCTGTGGGATGACATCAGCCTGCAGGATATGACCCTGGAAGCACAGACGGAGCTGTACCGGGCCCAGGCGGAGCGGTATCGGGCGGAGATGTAAGGAAGCGTAAATTATCGTTTGTCGGCATGGGCCGACGACCAATGCGTGCTCGGTGCAGCGGGAATCGTTACTGCCCAAACCCGCTCGGTATCGTTACTACGGTAAATGATTGTTTATCCATAAATATCTGTAGGGCGGGGTCATGACCCCGCCGACCCGCTATCGAGGATTGCCGCGGATGGTATGATTGCATTTGTTACATTTTGCACCGTTTTTTGCCTGGGCAGTTTCGCAACCTGCTCGGCGGGGTCATGACCCCGCCCTACAGTAGCATGCGTTGATTGTAGGACAAACGATAATTTTATGAATGAATCAAGGAGGTATTGGATTTGGAAATCAGGAAAGCGGCGCAGGCCGTTACGTCCGGGGCACCCAGTGCCCTGCAGCTGGAGAAGATCAATGCTCTGGCAAAGGCACGGCTGAATGGGGAGCAGGTATATGTGTTCTCCGTGCGGCTGTGCGACGATCAGGTGGACAGGGATCATGAGCGGTTTGACACAGCGGCACTTCCGGAGCTGGCGAAGCTGTTCATCGGCAAGACCGGTATCGTCGATCATAAGTGGAGCGCCGCCAATCAGGTAGCCCGGATCTTTGAGACCCAGGTGGTGCAGGAAGAGGGGACAAGCTTCGTGAAGGCCTGGGCCTATATCCGGCGGGGCGGAAGCAATGAGGAAATCATCGCCGATATTGAGGCGGGGATCAAAAAGGAGGTCTCCGTGGGCTGCGCCATGGGGCGGTGCATTTGCTCTGTTTGCGGCAGCGAGTACGGTACCTGCGGGCATAGGAAGGGCGAAAGCTATGACGGACAGGTCTGCTGCGGGATTTTGCAGGAGCCTGTGGATGCTTATGAATTCTCCTTTGTGGCGGTGCCTGCCCAGCGGGAGGCTGGGGTGATCAAGGCACTGGGCGGCAGAAAAAACTGCCTGAAGGAGCTGGCAGAGGAATTCGGCGCGCAGGCGGAATACCGGGAGCTTTACAAACAGGCACAGCTGGGAAAACAGTACCGGCGGGAACTGGAAGACAGTGTGGTGCAGCTGGGTCTTGCTCTGGAACTGGGTGTGGCGGAGCCTGTGCTGCGGAGTCTGGCGGGAAGCGCTGCTTCGGAGGATCTGATGGCACTGAAGGAAGCCCTGAACGGACGGCTGGAGGAAATGCTTCCTGTAGTAACCCAGCTGGGCGGTAAATGCGGCAGGGAAGAATGCGTGGAGAGCGGATTTTTAATTTGAGAAGGAAAATGATCGTTTGCCGGTCTGGGTATCAACCAATCGTAGGGGCGGATTTTTAATCCGCCCTCCGGATACCGATAAATAAACGGCGCATACTTCGGCAGGGATTAGGGCGGATTGGAAATCCGCCCCTACGGAAGGAAATTATAAAAACTACGGAAGAATCCGGATGGTTCCGGTTCTGATATATTTTATTTTTACAGGAGGAGTTTGAAAATGGGTTACGATAATCTGAGACTGGAAAAGGGTATGTATCGTCAGGAGGGTATGAGCTTTACCCAGGTGCTGGAGTCTCTGGACCCCAGTGAGAATTACCGGGGTACGGCACTGGAAGGCACCGACGCGTTCCAGCGGCAGCTGAAGCGGTTCGGTATCCGGGCAAAGGGTGCCGGTTCTTCTCCCGTGGAGAAGTTCTTCCGGACCATGGATTCTGCGGTGCTGTTCCCTGAGTACATCGCACGAACCGTTCGTCAGGGCATGGAGGAAAATGACATCCTGCCTGCCATCACCGCAACCACCACCGTCATCGATGCCATGGACTACCGCTCCATCTATTCCAATCCTACAGATGATGACAAGGCACTGCAGGATGTGGCGGAAGGTGCGGCCATTCCTGAGACTGAGGTGAAGACCAAGGAGCATCTGGTGAGCCTGACCAAGCGGGGCAGAATGCTGGTGGCTTCCTATGAGGCACTGCGGTTCCAGAAGCTGGATCTGTTCAGCGTTATGCTGCGACAGATCGGTGCGCATATTCAGAAGCAGCAGCTGGCGGATGCGGTGAAGGTGCTGATCGAGGGTGACGGCAATGACAATGCGGCTGTAGCTTACACCATTGGAACCAGCCCCATCTCCGGCACCAAGGGTACTCTGGGTTACGATCAGTTGGTGGAATTCTGGGGTCAGTTCGATCCCTACACCATGAACACCATTCTGTGTTCCACTGCCACCATGACCCAGATGCTGAAGATCCCCGAGCTGCAGAATCCTCTGACCGGCCTGAATTTCCAGGGCACCGGCAAGCTGACCACCCCTCTGGGCGCTCAGCTGCACCGGACTTCCGCAGTGGATGACGGTGTGATCATCGGTCTGGACAACCGGTATGCGCTGGAACTGGTGCGTGCCGGTGATGTGCTGGTGGAATATGACAAGCTCATTGACCGTCAGTTGGAACGGGCTGCCATCACTTCCATTTCCGGCTTCGGCAAGATCTGCGACGGTGCGGCCTGCGTGCTGAACGTATGATGACGGAGGCGGTGTTTGCTCAGGCGCTGCTGCTGACCGGGGAACTGGAGCTGCGGCAGATGGAACTGTTGCGGCTCCTGTGCGGCAGCGCGGTGTCGTCTCTGGCACTCCGGCTTCGGGACGGGCTGACGGCGGAGGACTGCGGCGGTGATTTTATTGCGGCTGCCAGTCTGTATGCCCTGGCGGCGCTGGAAAGCGCGGAGGCAGCCGGCGGCGTGGAGGAATTCAGGGCCGGTGATCTGACAGTGAAGCAGGGAGCCTCCGGAGATGCTGCCGCAAAAAGCCTGGAAAAACAGGCAGAGCGGATCATTGCGCCTTATGTGAAGGACAGATTTGCGTTTTTGGAGGTATGATATGCGCAGGCAGGTGGAACGGATTTTGAACCGGTATGGTACGGATCTGACCCTTGTCAGCGAAACGGAAACCAAAACCGCCCGGGGTTTTTTCCGGGCGGTGAATTCCAAAAGCTGGCAGAGTATGGAAAGCGAAGCAAGCCTTCTGGGAGAAATTACCAGAGGACAGTATGTGTACATGGGGCCTGTGGATGTGCCGGTGCAGGAAGGGGATACGCTGGTGCTGGGACAGAAGGCCTATCTGTTCCGCCGGGTGGAGCCTTACTATTTCGGCAATGAGGCGGTATACCGGTGGGGACTGTGCGTGGAGAAGGGTGTGAATGATATTTGGGGTACTCGATCCTAGAACTGGTGCTCAGACGGCTGCGGGAGGCCGGTTTTGCTGCGGATGTGGCCTATCCCGGTCAGAAATTTCCCCGGATCAGCGATACCGTGGCGGCGGTGCACATTGAACGGGTGGATCGGGCCAATCTGACGGTGACGGTGGAGATCAGCATTCTGTGCCCTGCGGACATGGGCGGTACTGCCTGCGAGGTGGAGGCCCTGCGGGCTACGGAGATCCTGCGGTGGTCCGGCGCAGTTTGCGTGCAGAACGGGTGCACCTACGATGGTGTCGCTCAGGTGTATGTGGTCAGTGTGCTGGCGACCTTCACCGGCGTGACGGAGGCGGAGGACTGCATGATCTGGCAGGGCTTTTACTGCTATATCGACGGCATGGCCCACCGTTTTGCGGTGGAATTCACGGCGGATAATGACCGGGGCGGTCAGGCGGAATATGAGATGGGGCAGAAGGAGCCTACGCTGGTCAGCTTTGGCAGCAATCTGTGGAAGATTCAGCTGGTGGAGATGATCCCCTGCGGGTCACCGGAGCTTCCGGAACCGGATGGGGCCTTTGAACTGAAAATCGTGACGGAACAAACCACGGAAATTTACACGGGCTGCCGGTGGCTGACGGAAAAACGGGAGATTTCCAAGCAGGGGCTGCGGCTGACCCGAACGGGTGCGGCGCTGAGACGGGAGGTGGAATGAGGTGGCGTTTTTGAGCTATAAGACTTTCGTCTGGCCCCGGAATCCCCACACCTATGTGGAGGAGACCAGCCGGGAGCCCAAATTCCACACGTCCGAGGGCATCACCTATTATGACGGGATGGGGGATATGAAGCGCATCATCCGGGGCAGCGGCGTGTTTTACGGTGAGAATGCCTATGACCGGTTCAAGGCGCTGGCTCTGCTGATGGAGCAGAAGGAGGCAGGCAATCTGGAACATCCCATCTGGGGTATCCGGTACTGCTACTTTACCAAGCTGGTGCTGAATCAGGAGCCGAAGGAAAATTTTGTCAGCTACAGCTTCGAGTTTACACAGGCGCATACCAATGGCGTGGTGCCGGTTTAAAATAGGCTGACAGCCGGCGGGTGATCGGTACGGCGGCGATTGGGACAGATTAGGGATCAATCGTAGGGGCGGATTGGAAATCCGCCCCTACAATAGATGCGGGTTGCTCGAGGGATGAACGAGAATTTACGTGTACTCCGTTACATAAAAAAGGCACTGCCGGTGGTTGGCAGTGCCTTTTTGTGCAAATATCAGGCCATGATGGTTCCGTCGGGGTTGAACAGGGGGAGCTTTTCCAGGTAGATCAGGTCAGCACGGTCCTGGGCATCGCCTTCGGCCAGAATGGCCATGCGGCCGCAGATCTCGCCGCCAGCCTTTTCGACCAGGGCTTCCAGAGCCTTCAGACTTTCGCCGGTGGAGATGACATCGTCCACGACCAGGATCTTCTTACCCTTCATCAGAGCGGCATCAGCGCCGTCCAGGTACAGCTTCTGCTCCTTGGCGGTGGTAATGGAGTTGACGGTGACGGAGAAAATGTCCCGCATGTAGAGCTTGGGGCCTTTGCGGGCCAGGATGTACTTGGCATCGCCTGCCTGACGGGCCATTTCGTGAGCCAGGGGGATGCCCTTGGCTTCGGCGGTGATGATGTAGTCGTATTCAGGGGCGCGCTTCAGCAGTTCCCGGGCACAGGCTACGGTCAGTTCCTGATCGCCGAAGATAACGAAACCGGCGATATACAGCTTGTCGTTGACGGGGCAGATGGGAAGATCCCGCTCCAGACCTGCGACGTTCATTCTATAGTACATGGGAAGTCTCTCCTTTTTTGTTAATGTATGATTTTATTATACTGCGGCAGGGGGAAATGTCAAGAAATTGGTGCGGAAGAAAGAGGGAACTGTCCTCCCATGGGCCGACAGCTGTTTCGTGCCCGGTGAGACGGAACGGAGAGTGAAGCGAATCAGCGCTGTGGTAAATGATCGTTTGTCGGCATAGGGATCAACCAATCGTAGGGGCGGATTTCCAATCCGCCCGAAATCTGTCGACCAATTCCCAGTGAAGCCAACTCCGGCGACCGCGGTCTTTGTACAGATCGATACCATTCCCTTGTCGTTACGTTGAGGGCGGATTGAAAATCCGCCCCTACAATAGCATTTCGAGACTCGTGCGACAAACGATAATTTGCCTTCCTGTCATGCGCCGTATACGGCGATGCCCAGAACGGCGGCGATGCAGATCAGGGTGATGGGGGAGATCTTCTTTTTCAGCGCATATTTGCTGCCGAACAGAATGAGTGCCAGCACTGCGGTCAGGCCTGCGGCTTTCCGGTCGGGATGTCCGGGGAAACAGTTGGAAGCCACCATTTCCGCACCTGTGGCCAGGATAATGCCGATAACGCAGGGCTTTATGCCCCGGAGAACGGCCTGCACGTAAGGATTGTCCATGGCGGATTTCAGGAGGATCATTACCAGAAGAATGATCACGAAGGCCGGAAGCACCACTGCTGTGGTGGCCAGTACCGCTCCCGGGAAGCCGCCCTGGCTGCTGCCGACGTAGGTGGCCAGATTGACCATGATGGGGCCGGGGGTGCTTTCGCTGACGGCGATCATATAGCTCAGGGTTTCATCGCTAAGCCAGCCGTAGGAAAGAACGATGTCCCGGATCAGGGGAATGGCGCCGTAGGCACCGCCGAAGGCAAAGCAGCCCACCTGGAGAAATCCCCAAAACAGATCAAAATAAATCATGCCCTGTCTCCTTTCTTCGTCCGGAAAAACAGGATCAGACTGAAGCAGCCGGCCAGGAGCATCAGACTCAGGGAACTGAAATTCCAGGACAGCAGATTTGCCGCGGTGATAAGCACCAGCGCGGCCAGAAGAATGCCTTTGGAAAGCGGTGTTTTCTTCATTTTCTGCAGCATATTCAGCCCGGCGTTGAGGATCAGCAATCCTACAGCCAGGCGGATGCCTCTGAAGGCACTGGCAATGACCGTGATCTCCAGAAAATTGTCCAGGAACATGGAAATGACATAAAGGATCACAAAAGAGGGAAGCACCACGCCGACGGTGGCAGCCACTGCACCGGCCATGCCCTTTTGATGATAGCCCACATAGGTGGCGCAGTTGATGGCGATGGGGCCGGGGGTAGATTCGGCCACCACGGTGACGTTCATCATTTCCTCATGGGTGATCCATTTTTTCTTGTCTACACAGCTGTCTTCAATCAGGGCAATCATGGCGTAGCCGCCGCCGAAGGTAAACAGGCCGATCTTTGCGAAGGTCAGAAACAATTCCAGCAAGGGGATCACTCCTTTCTTTCCTTAAGTATAACGCCGGAAGCGGGCTGCGTCAAGAAATGCGTGAAAACGGGATAGATGCCCTATGGAAATATTTTGATAATTTGTATCGATATTTTTTGGTTAACAGTTGACAAAAAAGGAATATTTTACTACAATAATGATACCATCCTGCATAACTGACGGATTTCGCGGAATCACCGCGGGGGAGTGCGGGAGATGCATGCCGACCGTCTGGGCAATTCAGTTTGAGGCTGGATTGCCCCTTTTCTTTTGGGCGGCATGGCAGACAGTGTTTGCAAATGCCCGTGATTCAGCTGAAAAGGATATTTTTTGTACAGAGGTGTGTTATGAAAAAGATCAAGACCTTATCTGAAAGCGATTTTCTGAAGCTGTTTTTTACGCTCCTGTCCGCAGCATTCCTGGTGGCGGCATTGTTTATGCCGGACCGGGATCAGATGCTCGCCGGCTTCTGGCAGATCCTGAGCCAGCCCGGTAAGATCTCCACCAATGATTTCGCCCTGGGCGGCTTCGCGGCTACCTTCCTGAATATGGGACTGGTGGGCATGTGCTTTGTGGCGTTGTTCGTTCTGCTGAAGGCCACTGCCAACAATGTGTCCACACTGGCCTTTGTGCTGACCCTGGGCTTCAGCTCCTGGGGAATCACCGTGCTGAATATCTGGCCCACGATCCTGGGCGTGGTTGTTTACAGCCTGGTCCGCAAGGAAAAGCTGGGTGCCAACATCAATGCCATGATGTTCTCCACCGGCATTGCTCCTCTGATCACGGATCTGCTGGTTCGCTATCCCAATGCGGAAGTGGTGGGCTTCAATCTGCCCGGCCTGCTGGTGACCCTGCTGGTGGGCTTCCTGATCGGCTTCCTGCTGCCTGCCGGTCTGGGCCATGCCCCCAATGTCCATAAGGGCTTTGACCTGTATTCCGCAGCGGTTCCCGTGTGCTTCTTTGCCTTCTTCCTGAATGCTACGCTGTATAAGACCCTGGGCATTGCCCTGCCTGCTGCACCCGGCGCGGAGACGCTGAGCGTGGCATCCCAGTCCATTGTGAATGTGTTCTGCCTGATCGTTTTCGGATCGTGCGTGGTGCTGGCGCTGGCTCTGGGCTGCAGGCCGAAGGACTATCTGTCTCTTCTGACCGCACCTGCCCATGTGGGTTCCGTTTCCTCTGCGAAGGGTAAGGAAGTATTCCTGATGAATGTGGGCGTGTACGGCCTGTTCATCCTGGCTTACTATAACCTCATCGGCGCTACCTTCAACGGCATCACCTTCGGCATCATCTTCTGTATGCTGTGCACCTGCAATTCCGGCTCCCATCCCGGTAATGTCTGGCCCATTATGCTGGGCTATGTGGTGGCAGCCACGGCCTTCGGCTGGCTGTCTCAGCTGGCAGGCGGCACATTCTCTCTGGCCATCAATGCCCAGGCGATTGCCATCGGCCTGTGCTTTGCCAATGGTCTGAGCCCCATCGTCAGCAAGTACGGCTGGTTCTGGGGCATGGTCAGTGCCATTATGCACTATCTGCTGGTGACCTCTGTGCCCAACATGCACGGCGGCTACTGCCTGTACAACGGCGGCTTTACGGCTGCTGTGATCTGCCTGATCCTGGTGCCGGAGCTGGAGCGCTTCGTCAAGACCAAAGAGGAGAAGAAGGCCCTGAAGGGCTGATACCCGGCAATATTTCTCATTTCCCCAAGAAACACTTCACCGGAACGGACAGAGGAGACATCTGCCATGAAACGCTGGAATACCCTATCAGAACGTGACTTTTTGAAGTATTTCTTCCTTTGCTTCAGCTTCAGCTTCCTGGCGGCGGCATTGTTTATGCCGGACCGGGGACAGATGCTGTCCGGTCTCTGGAAGATCCTGGGAAGCCCCACCAAGGCATCTACCAGCTTTTTCTCCATCGGCGGCTACAGCGCAACCTTCCTGAACATGGGTCTGGTGGGTATGATCTGTACGGCGTTGTATTGGATCCCCGGTGAAAAGTCCAATTCCGCTGCCACGCTGGTGACGATCCTGACCACTGGCTTTGGCTCCTGGGGCATTCACATCCTGAATATGTGGCCCACGATCCTGGGCGTGCTGCTGCACTGCCTGGTGAAGAAAGAGCCTTTGGGAAAACATACCAATGCAATGCTGTTCTCCACAGGTCTGGCTCCCTTTATTTCGGAGCTGATGGTTCGCTATCCCCATGCGCAGGTGGTGGGATTTACACCCGGCGGTGTTCTGCTGGCGGTTCTTGTGGGCGTTCTTGTGGGCTTTTTCCTGCCTGCCGGGCTGGACAATTCTCCGAAGGTGCATAAGGGCTTTGACCTGTATTCTGCCGCGCTGCCTGTGGGCATGACGGCATTTCTGATGCAGGGATGTCTGTACCGTGCCATGGGCGTGGAGATTCCGGCGGCGGTATCGGATCTGTCCGTGGCATCGCCGGAGATTACCAATACCTTCTGCGTGATCCTGTTTTCCTTGTGCGTGATCGTGGCGTTTGCCATGGGCTGCCGGCCCCGGGATTACTGGAACATGATGTATGCGGCAGTCCCGGCCACCAATTTCTCGGCGGTATACGGCAATGCGGTGTTTCTGATGAATGTGGGTCTGTATGGCTTTTTCATTCTGGGGTACTACAACTGGATCGGCGCCACCTTCAACGGTGTGACCTTCGGCGTTATGTTCTGTATGCTGGCAACCTGTAATTCCGGCTCCCATCCGGGCAATATCTGGCTGATCACGCTGGGCTACGGACTTGCCTCCAAGCTGTTCCAGGTGCTGTCGCCTCTGACCGGCGGTGAATTTATCCAGTATCTGAATTCCCAGTCCATCGTGGTGGGCTTGTGCTATGCCAACGGCCTGAGCCCCATTGCTGACGAGTATGGATGGGCCTATGGTCTGGTGGCGGCGATGTTCCATTTCTGTATGGTTACCACAGTGCCGGAGCTGCATGGCGGTATGTGCCTGTACAATGGCGGTTTCACCGCTGCACTGGTGTGCCTGCTGATGCTTCCGGGTCTGGAGCGCCACTTCCGGACAAAGCATGAGCGCAGAGCGCTGAAAAGCAAATAATGAAATCCAAAGCGGACAGTCGGTAAAAGGCTGTCCGCTTTTGCCTGCACAAACCGAGAAATAGAAAAACAGTTCCTGTAGGGCGGCTTGCCCTCAAGCCGCCGTATCCGAACCAAATGGCCGTTTTGCGGCGGGCTGAGGGCAGCCCGCCCTACTGGGGCATGTTCAAAGGGATACCGTACTTATGTCAGGTGACAACCACAATGATTGATTGTGATAGGAAGAAGGAAACACATCGCGGGCGCGGATTGGAAATCCGCCCCTGCGATGGCGTGTATCATTTGTACGTCAAACAATCCCTGATTGCTGCGGGTGGGTTTTACTAAAAATTTCCTTTGTATTTCGTGATTCTGTCAATGGAAAAATGCATCCGGATGTGGTATCTTACATTCAGATCCTGACATTAAGCGGCAAGCTGCGTGAAAGGTGCGAATATGGTTTCCAGCCGCAGACCATGTCTGCGGACGTTTCCGTTGCCGTGCCTGAAAAGGTACGGTTATTTTTGTTTTGGAGGAAAAAGATATGGAAACACGGGTAGCGGTTATGAGCATCATCGTGGAAAACGGTGAGATGGTGGAAACACTCAATGGCATTCTGCATGCCTATGGGGAGTATATCATCGGCCGGATGGGAATCCCCTACCGGAAGCGAAAGGTCAATATCATTGCCATCGCCCTGGATGCGCCCCAGAATACCATTTCCGCCCTTTCCGGAAAAATCGGCAGCTTAAGCGGCATTTCTGTCAAGACCGCCTATTCCGGTGTGATCAGCACCGACGAAACGTGAGGTAATTTGTTATGAAAAAGCTCCGTAATGTACTGGCCCTGCTGCTGGCTTTGCTGACCCTTACTGGCTGCGGCCAGGGCGCTCCTGCTGAAACCAGTCCTGCCGAGACCACTGCGGCTCCCACCGCAGCAGCCCAGGAGGATTCCAACGCTTCCGCACCTGTCAACGTCATGGTTCTGAACGGCACGACCGGCTTTGGTATGGCCAATCTGATGGATGCCGCTGCCAAGGGCGAAGCCGCTCAGGCGTATAACTTCACCGTGGAAACCGATGCCAGCAACATTGTGGCAGGTCTTGCCAACGGGTCCGTGGATATTGCCGCACTGCCCACAAACGCTGCTGCAACGGTCTACAACAAGACCCAGGGCAAGGTGCAGGTGCTGGCTCTGAATACCCTGGGCGTACTGTACCTGGTTACCGATGGCTCAGTGGCCGTTGAAAGCATGGCAGATCTGGCAGGTCAGACCGTCTATGCGCCTGCCCAGAATCCCAGCTTTATTTTCCAGTATCTGTGCCGGGAAAACGGTCTTGAGGATGTGACCATTGACAATACCTATGCCCAGCCTGCAGATCTGAATACTGCCGTGGCAGCCGGGGAGGTGTCCCTTGCAGTGCTGCCGGAGCCTATGGTCACGGTGGCGAGATCCAAAAATCCGGATCTGGTGGTTGCACTGGATCTGACCGCCGAGTGGGATAAGGTGGCGCCTGCCGGTTCTCTGGTTCAGGGCTGTGTGGTCGTCCGCAAAGACTTCGTGCTGGAAAATGCTGCCGCTGTCAATACCTTCCTGGAAGAATACGGTGCATCCATTGAGGCACTGACCGCAGACATCGAGGGCACTGCCGCCAAGATCGAAGCAAACGGCATCTTTGCCAAGGCGGCTGTGGCAGCAAAGGCCATTCCCAACTGTAACGTCTGCTTCATTACCGGAGAAGAAATGCAGGCAGCCCTGTCTGAATTTTTGACCATTATGCACGCCGTTGCGCCTGCCAGCGTGGGCGGCAGTGTTCCCGGTGATGACTTCTACTGCATCCTGAACGGATGAAGCGGGGGCCGGATTTCAAGGTAAAAAACCTGCTGGCGATCCTGTTCTGGGCGGCGGTATGGCATATTCTGGCGGTGTACGTGGACAATTTTCTGCTCCTTCCCACGCCGCTTCAGGTGCTGGGCCGGTGCGGGCAGCTGATGGCCACAGCGGAATTCTGGCACATTACAGCAGTATCCATCGGACGAATCCTGCTGGGTGTGCTGTGGGCCATGGTTCTGGGGCTGGGACTTGCGGTTCTGACCACGGTCAGCTCTCTGGCGAATGCCCTGGTTGCGCCGGTGATGACGGCAGTGCAGGCTGCGCCGGTGGCCTCCTTTGCCATTCTGGTGCTGATCTGGCTGGAACGGGATGCTGTTCCGGTGCTGATCTGCGGCATGATGGTGCTTCCGGTGGTGTGGAGCAATGTCTGCACCGGTATCCGACAGACGGATGGGCAGCTTTTGGAGCTGGCAAAGGTTTATCGGCTGCCAAAAATGCGCATCCTCAGACGGATCTATGTGCCCTCGGTGCTGCCCTATTTCCGGGCGGCCTGCGGCAGCGCCCTGGGTCTGGGCTGGAAGGCGGGCATCGCGGCGGAGGTGCTGACGGTGCCGAAGGCATCCATGGGCCGGATGATCTCGGAAGCCAAGCTGTATCTGCTGACGGAAGACCTGTTTGCCTGGACGCTGATGGTGGTTGTCCTGAGCCTTCTGCTGCAAAGACTCGTCCTTCGCCTGCTGAAGACCGGAAGATCGGAACCGTGACGGGTAAATGATCGTTTGTCGGTCCAGGTATCAGCCAATCGTAGGGGCGGATTTTTAATCCGCCCTCCGGATACCGACAAATATACGGGGAATTATACGGCGCATGCTACGGCGGAGTTAGGGCGGATTGAAATTCCGCCCCTACAGAATCCGTATGAACCAGTGCGCTGAATAATCATTTATCAGTGTGAACGTTTAAAGGGGGGAAGGCGAATGCTGAAACTTACCAATATCTGCCACAGCTTTGGGGATAAAAAGGTGCTGGAAGGCATTGGCCTGACGCTGCTTCCGGGACAGCGGATTGCGCTCATGGGGCCCTCCGGAACGGGAAAGACCACTGTGCTGCGGATCGCTGCGGGAATCCTGAAGCCCTCCTCCGGCAGCGTGGAAAACACCTTCCGGAAGACGGCTGTGGTCTTTCAGGAGCCCAGGCTGCTGCCCTGGCGGACGGCAGCAGAGAATGTGAATCTGGTGCTGCGTGACAGCCGGGAGACGCTGGAAACAGCAAAATCCCACCTGAAACAGGTGGGATTGGCAGCGGACTGGGACAAGTACCCGGCACAGCTCTCCGGCGGAATGCAGCAGCGGGTGGCGCTGGCGAGGGCATTGGCCGCCGGGGGGGATCTTCTTGTTCTGGATGAGCCCTTCAAGGCCATGGATGAAACGCTTCGCTATCAGGTCATTGGGACAGTGGCGCAGACAAAAGCCGCTGTCCTGCTGGTGACCCATGATGCGGAAGAAGCCAGAGCTCTGGGCTGTGAAATTGTAAAATTATAAAGAAAAATGTAGGACGGGAGCAGATCCCGTCCTACATTCATTTTTATTATACGTTCAGATATCCGCACAGCACCTTCAGGGTATTGTACACCCCGTCGATGTGGCTGCGCTCGTAGCCGTGGCTGGCGTAGACGCCGGGGCCGATGAGGCCGTGACGGATGTCGAAGCCGGCATTCAGGGTTACATCCACATCGGAAGAGTAGTGGGGGTACACATCCACCGCGTAATCCGCGTCGGTGGCCCTGGCGGCGGCGATGAGCTTGCCTACCACCTCGTAGCTGTAAGGGCCTGCACTGTCCTTGGCGCAGATGCTCACCTGCCGCTCTGTGCAGGTCAGCCCCTCACCCACGCAGCCCATGTCCACGGAAATGGCTTCCGTCACACCGGTGGGAACAGAGGCGGCGCCGCCGTGCCCCACTTCCTCGTATACGGTGATGTGGACATAGGTGCGGCGGGGAAGGGAAATGCGGTTGTCGGACAGGTATTTGGCAAAGCCCAGCAGCACACCCACGCTGAGCTTGTCGTCCAGGAAGCGGCTCTTTAAATAGCCGGAGGCGGTGCGGCGGGTACGGGGCTCAAAGCAGACAAAATCGCCCACCTCGATGCCCAGCTTCCGAACATCCTCTGCGCTGCGGACATCCTCATCCAGCACGATCTCGGTGGTATCGAAATCCCGCTTGGCGGTCTTGTAGTCGGAATTGACGTGGACAGAGGCGTTGATCAGCTGCAGGGTGCCCTCGTAGATCTGCCCCTCCCGGGTATAGATCCGGGCATTTTCCGCCTCGCCGTTTTCCGCGCGCATACCGCCGATCTTGGTAAGCTGCAGCCGTCCGTCGGGCTTGATCCGGCAGACCATGCCGCCAAGGGTGTCCACATGGGCTTCCAGGAACAGTCCGTCATTTCCATCCTCACCGCCCAGATCCACAAGGACACCGCCCTTGTTGGTGATCTTCGCGGCAAAGCCCAGGTTTTCAAAGGCTTCCTTTGTCCACCGGGCAGCTCCGGCAGTGAAGCCGGAAGGGGAATCGATGGCAAGTACTGCGGCAGCCTGTTCCCAGGCATAATCCGCGTAAGCAAAATCAATCATATTGACCTCCTAATAACAGGTAATGCCAGACACCGGCCACTTCCCGCATGAAGTGGTTGATTTTCTGACCCATGCGGCTTGTCCGGGCGGGGATGCCCACAAAGTCCACATCGCATTTTTTCGCAAACAGGCTTGCCCGGAACAAATGATATTCACTGGAGAGTACGCCCAGCTTTGCGGGCCGCTCTCCGGTTTTTTCTTCCACCAGATCCAGGGCGAAATTCAGGTTCTCCCAGGTGGAGGTGGCCTCCTGTTCCATCCAGATCCGCTCAGGCGCAATGCCCAGATTCACCAGTTCCGTGAACATGGATTCGGCTTCCGTCATGGGCTCGTCATCTCCCTGACCGCCGGAAACAATGGCGATGGCATCAGGATGGGCTTCCAGGTAATCTGCTGCTGCGTAAATTCTGTCCCACAAGGACATGGAAGGCCCGGTGACCCGGACTTTTGCACCCAGCACCACCAGGTAATCCACATGCTCCAGAGGATCACCGAAGCTGGCTTTGATGATGAAGCCCTCCGTTATACCCACGATCAGCAGACCGATGATCAGGATCACCGTAAAGACCCTTGTGCTGATACGGGCAAGCCGGGGGTATTTCATTGCGACCAGCGGCATCAGGGTATAAAACAGGATCAGCCCGATGAGGCAGATGCACACCAGGGCAGAAAAGCTGTAGCCCGGCACGCAGAATTTCAGGAAAAAGGCCAGACCGGTCAGCAAGCCGCAGCCAATCAGCGCGGCGATGCGTTTGGCGTTCAGGAAAGAGAGTAAGATTTTCATGGAACCTCCCGGAGGGGATAAATGATCGTTTGTCGGTCCAGGTATCAACCAATCGTAGGGGCGGATTTTTAATCCGCCCTCCGGATACCGACAAATATACGGGGAATTATACGGCGCATGCTTCGGCAGGGTTAGGGCGGATTGAAAATCCGCCCCTACAGAATCCGTATGAACCAGTGCACTAAATAATAATTTATCTTACCACATTCCGTCAAGGAAAACAAGCCGCCCGGGTGGGCGGCTTGTAATATATTGGGAATATCAGTTAAAACAACGCTTTTTTAGGTATGCACGTTCTTCTCTCATCTTTGAAATACGATGTTTTAGTACGAAGATGGAAGCGACAGTGAGGAGAATTGTAAAAATGAAAACGAAAGAAGAGAAACCGAAGCCGAGGGTAGCGTTGCAGAAAAGCATGAGTGCAACCAGAAGAACGATGCCAATAATACCCCGCTTTACAAGATTTTCTGTATTTTTTAGCTCTTCTTCAAGATTCTGAAGATTGCGGAACTTGCAACCACAGCTGCTACACATCCAGTAATTACGATGTGTGTTATTAAACTGCATGGCACTGACGCTGTTTCTCTTAGAAAAGGAATGGTTCAGAGAGGTTCCTCCTGTAACTTCTGTTTCTACAACAGGAGAAATATCGTGGGACTTGCATTCCGGACAATGCAAACGCTTGGTACCACCGGTGCGGGTGGGTTTTGTTGCAGGGACGGAGGCATGCTGATCCTGTCCGCAATTTCCGCAAAAGCGCGCGCCATCATTTAATTCTTTACCGCAGTTTTGACAAAAGCTCATAATATGCGCTCTCCTTAATTGATGTCTGTAATATACCAAAACGGGATATTTATATTATACCGTTCTGGTATGATGTTGTCAAGAGGTGGTGCGCTATTTTTAGACTTCGGGAGTTGCGGAAAAAGCGGAATATTTCACAAATTACGCTTGCGATGGATCTGAGTATGAATCAGAACAGCATCAGCCGCTATGAAACGGGAGAACGGGAAGCAGATTATGCAACATTAATAGCCATTGCTGACTACTTCAATGTTTCTATTGATTATTTATTGGGAAGAACTGAGAATCCGAAAATCAATAAGTAAACGCCTGCTGCGATTTGCAGCAGGCGTTTGGCGTTTTTGTTATACTTCCTTGCTCTTGGTGGCGATCTCCATCAGGCACTTGGCCATGAAGGCATCGGGGGTCATGGCACCCAGATCCTCGCCCTTGCGGGTACGGACGGAAACGGTGCCGTTCTCCATATCCCGGTCGCCGATGACCAGCATATAGGGAATCTTCTGCATCTGTGCCTCGCGGATCTTGTAGCCCAGCTTTTCGCTGCGGCAGTCGGTCTCTGCGTGGATGTTCACGGCGTTCAGCTTGTCGGCCAGCTCCTTGGCATAGGCGTGGGCGCGGTCGGTGATGGGCAGAACCTTGACCTGGGTGGGCATCATCCACAGGGGCAGAGCACCGGCGTAGCGCTCGATCAGGTAAGCCAGGGTACGCTCGTAGCAGCCCAGAGAGGTGCGGTGGATGATATAGGGGGTCTTCTTCTGACCATCGGAGTCGGTGTACTCCATGCCGAACTTCTGGGCCAGCAGCATGTCGATCTGAATGGTGACGATGGTGTCTTCCTTGCCGAAGACGTTCTTGTACTGGATGTCCAGCTTGGGACCGTAGAAAGCGGCCTCATCGATGCCAATGGTGTATTCCACGCCCAGGTTGTCCAGGATCTCACCCATGACGCGCTGTGCCTCTTCCCACTGCTCGGCAGTGCCTTCATACTTGACACCGGCACGGGCGGGATCCCACTGGGAGAACCGGAAGGAGCAGTTTTCCAGCATGCCCACGGTATCCAGGCAGTACTTAGCCAGCTCCAGGCAGCCCTTGAACTCCTCTTCCAGCTGGTCGGGGCGGAGCACCAGGTGGCCTTCGGAAATGGTGAACTGGCGGACACGGATCAGGCCGTGCATCTCGCCGGAGTCCTCATTGCGGAACAGGGTGGAAGTCTCGCCCAGACGCATGGGCAGGTCACGGTAGGAACGGGCACGGTTCAGGTAGACCTGATACTGGAAGGGGCAGGTCATGGGACGCAGGGCGAAGCACTCCTTCTCCTCATCGTAGGGATCGCCCAGGATAAACATGCCGTCCAGGTAGTGATCCCAGTGGCCGGAGATCCGGTACAGATCCCGCTTTGCCATCAGGGGGGTCTTGGTCAGCAGGTAGCCCCGCTTCTGCTCTTCATCCTCCACCCAGCGCTGCAGGGTCTGGATGACTCTTGCGCCCTTGGGCAGCAGAATGGGCAGGCCCTGGCCGATCTCTTCCACGGTGGTGAAGAATTCCAGTTCGCGGCCCAGCTTGTTATGATCGCGCTTCAGGGCTTCTTCCTGCTGCTTCAGGTAAGCATCCAGCTCGTCCTTGCTGGGGAAGCCGATGCCGTAGATTCGCTGCAGCATCTTGCGGTTGGAGTCGCCGCGCCAGTAAGCGCCGCAGGACTTGGTCAGCTTGAAACCGTTGTGGCGCAGACGGCCGGTGTGATCCAGGTGAGGGCCGGCACACAGGTCGGTGAATTCGCCCTGGGTGTAGAAGCTGATGACGGCATCCTCGGGCAGGTCTTCAATGAGCTCCTTCTTGTAGGGCTCGTTGTTGGCGACCGCCCAGGCGATGGCATCCTCCCGGGACTTTTCGGTGCGCTCCAGCTTAATGCGCTCCTTGACGATCTTCTTCATCTCTGCCTCGATCTTGGTCAGATGCTCGGGGGTGAAGGAGAAGGGAGCATCAAAGTCGTAGTACCAGCCTTCATCGATGGCGGGGCCGATGGCCAGCTGAACCTCGGGCCACAGACGCTTGACGGCCTGGGCCATCACATGGGAGCTGGTGTGCCAGAAGGTCTTGCGGTATTCGGGATTTTCAAAGGTGTACAGATTTGCGTTTTCCATGTGTTTTCCTCCTTGGTGTGATACCTTGCACAGACTGCTGTAGAGCGGGGTCATGACCCTGCCCTGCAATCGGCATTTTTGGGGCAGGCAAATAAAAAAATCCCACCCCCTGAATGATCAGGGGTGGGATACAGAAAGTATTCCACGGTTCCACCCTGGTTGCTCCGGAATCGAAGCCACTCATTGACGCGGTAACGGGCGCACCCGGCGGGGCATTTCTTCCCTGCGGCTCGGAAGTGGTATCGCTATCGGCAGGGGTACGGGAGCCTTTCAGCACAAGGGCACCCTCTCTGGGAATCTTACCGCCAGCGCGTGTCTTCGTCACAGCTTTTGACTAACAAAAAAATACCACAAAAATTCCGGAAAGTCAATGGCTCAAAGGAAGGAATGCTGTTGGCGAAAGCCAAAAGTTTGGGTCGAAATCCGGCGCCGGATTGGCCATAATGCCGGGGAAACCAATTCCGGCAGAACGTTACAGCGGACGACAGCTTATGTAAACAATTGTAACCTTTCGACACTATATATCGTGGCAAAACGCGGAAAAACGACCGGTATCTAGTGCGGGGTTTACATAAAAAGTGGAATAATATTATGTCAAAAGTTGAGGAAAAACCTGTAAAAACAAGAAATACTTGACTTTTACAGATAAAATGATATAATGAGCACATCCGGAAGATGCATGGAAAAATATTGTAATCTTTTGTGACCAAAAACAAACGCAGGGAGGCCGCCGTATGAAAACGTCAAGATCCAGATCCAGGGCAATGCGCAGACAGGTCATGGCCATAAGACTCTATGTGGGATTGCTGGTGGCTATTTTGAGCCTGTCGGTAACAGCGCTGCTGTCCCAGACGGCGCTGGCTACCACCTATGTCATTACGGACGGAGACCGGGTGGTGACCTATACGACCTTCTGCGAAGACCCGGTGCAGATCCTGGATCAGGCGGGGATGGATATGGGGGAATTTGACACCTACGCCACCGAAGCCTGTCCGGAAGGGGAGACCATTACCATCAGCCGGGGACAGAAAATTACCATTTCCTATCATGGGCAGACCATAAAAGCCGCAAGCCAGGGCGAAACAGCTGGGGAGCTGCTGCGCCGCTTACAGCTGGATGTGGCGGGAGAGGATGTGGTCTCCCATGATTTGAATACCATGACCTGGGACGGGATGGTACTGTCGGTGGATCGGGTGGAAACCATCCGGGAAATCTATGCCAGCACCATGCCCCACGCGGTCAGCCACTGCCGGGATGCCTCCCTGCCTGCGGGCAGGGAGGAGATCCTGCGGCAGGGACAGGATGGCGAATTGCTGTGCACGGCGGATGTGACCTACGTCAACGGCCGGGAGCGCAGCCGGGAGGTGCTCTCCGAAACGGTGACGAAGCAGCCGGTCACGGAGGTTGTCGGCATCGGCACCGGCGAAGCGGAGGCGGAAGAAAAGGGCCTGCGCATGGAAGACGGCTACATAACCCTTCCCACCGGGGAAGTGCTGACCTATACCCACACGGAGACTGTCCGGGCTACAGCCTATACCCACATGGATAAGGGCTGCGGTCTGGTGACAGCCACCGGCACCGATGTCCGCTGGGGCACCGTGGCAGTAGACCCGGCGTTCATTCCCTACGGCACCCGGATGTTCATTGTATCTGAAGACGGGGACTTTGTTTATGGCCTTGCCACGGCGGAAGACTGCGGCGGAGACATCAGGGGAGACCGGGTGGATCTGTATATGCCGAGCTTCGAGCAGTGCATGGAATTCGGAAGACAGAATTGTACCGTGTATTTTTTGAAATGAACATGAGCGTTTGCCGGCATGGGCCGACGGCCAATGCGTGCCCGGTGCGGCGGAAATCGCGGCTGCCCAAACCCGCTCGGTTCGTTACTGCTGTAAATTCTCGTTTTGCTAACAGATACCATGCGCCATTGTAGGGGCGGATTTTTAATCCGCCCTACCCCTACCAAGGCATGTGCAGTAAAATCCTGTGTATATTTCTCGGTATCCGGAGGGCGGATTGGAAATCCGCCCCTACGATTGGTTGATCTCTATGCTGATAAACGATCATTTTCCCGCACACAACTCAGCATTGCAAAACCGCCCTTCTTCTGGTATGATAAACGGAAGAAAGGCGGTTTGTTTGTTATGGTAAATGTCTGTGATATTCAGGTGATGAAGCCACTTCTGCAGGAGCATGGCTTCCATTTTTCCAAGGCCAAGGGCCAGAATTTTCTCATTGCCCCCTGGGTGCCCCGATCCATTGCCGAAGATGCCGGTGTGGATGAGACGGCGGGCGTTCTGGAGATCGGCCCCGGTATCGGTCCGCTGACCCAGCAGCTGTGTCTGCGGGCGAAGAAGGTCTGTGCGGTGGAGCTGGATACGCGTTTAAAGCCCATTCTGGACATCACGGTGGGGGAATTTGACAATCTGGAGATCGTCTGGAACGATGTGCTGAAGCTGGACATTCCGGCCTTCGTGGAGGAAAAATTCGGCGGTCTGCGGCCTATGGCCTGCGCCAATCTGCCCTATTACATCACCTCTCCCATTCTGACAGCCCTGCTGGAGGCGGACTGCTTCGATTCCGTTACCGTCATGGTGCAGAAAGAGGTGGCCCAGCGGATCGCGGCTGCACCCGGCAGCGCCGATTACAGCGCCTTTACCGTGTTCTGCCAGTATTACGCCGAGCCGCAGCTGCTGTTCGATGTGCCTGCCCACTGCTTTATGCCCCAGCCCAAGGTCACCTCTGCGGTGATCCAGCTGAAAGTGCGAAAAGAACGCAGCTGGGGCGCACTGGACGAGGATATTTTCTTCCGCACCGTCCGGGCAAGCTTCGCCATGCGGCGCAAGAAGCTCAGCAACGGCCTGGCTTCCGGCTTCCCGGAGCTGGGAAAGACCGGCGCGGCAGAAGTAATCCAGGCGGCAGGCTTTGATGCCAACGTCCGGGGCGAGACCCTGAGCATCCCGGAATTTGTCCGGATCGCCAACGAGATCGTGAAGCGCAGAGGGTAACAGTATGATCGAATTTTTGTTTCTGGATCTGGACGATACCATTCTGGACTTTCACAAGGCGGAGCGGATCGCGCTGTCGAAGACCATCCGGGATTTTGGGATCGAGCCTGCGGAAGACGTTTTGCGCCTGTACCACGAAATCAACAGGTGGCACTGGGAACAGCTGGAAAAAGGTGCACTGACCCGGGAGGAAGTGCTGGTAAACCGGTTCGGGGTGCTGTTTAAACGGCTGGGAAAAGAGGTGGATGCCCATGATTGTGCAAGAGCCTATGAAAAGAATCTTTCCATCGGCCACTGGTTCCTGCCCGGGGCGGAGGAGGCGGTGGACAGGCTCCACAAAAAATACCGGCTGTTTCTGGCCAGCAACGGCACGGCTTCCGTCCAGAAGGGCCGCATGACCAGCGCCAATCTGTATCGCTTCTTTGAGACGGTTTTTGTGTCCCAGGAGATCGGCCACAACAAACCCTCGAAGGAATACTTTGATGCCTGCTTTGCTGCGATCCCCGGCTTTGACCGGGAAAAAGCCATGATCGTAGGCGACAGCCTGACCTCGGATATCAAGGGCGGCATCAACGCCGGAATCCGTACGGTTTGGGTAAATCCGGAGCATAAGCCCTGCGGGGAGATTAAGCCGGATTATGAGATCGAAGCGTTAAGTCAGCTGGAAGAATTGCTGGATAGACTATAAAAACTGCAGGGCGGGGTCATGACCCCACCCTACGGATGCTTTGGGAGGAGGAAAACCGATGGCAGAATACGAACTTGTCCATGAGATCAAAAACCTGTGCCGCAACAACCAGATGCGGGATGTTTTCTTTGAAGAGATCGAATGCGATGACCCGGAAAGCTGGCTGCGCAGCCGTCTGAAGGATAAGCAGCTGGAGCTGACGGTGGAATCCGGCAGCGCGGGAAGCGTCACCATTCATGCGGTGGTGGACGGCATGATGGAAAAATACGTCTTTACGCCCATTTGAATACAAAATGCGTTCCTGCGAAAACCATTGCGGGAACGCATTTTTTGTAAATTTCTATAAATTATGGGTTGAATTTATGGCGCATGTGTGATACGATATCGTTGTATCGATATGGGGCAATTGCGCCTATTCGATGACATTCGCCATCACCCAAAAGCAGACAGTTTTCCTGTCGGCTTCCCCATATAAAGGAGAACCAAACTATGCCTCATACCATTGCTGTTGCCGGTAAGGGCGGTGTGGGTAAGACCACCACCTGCGGCATGCTGATCGATTACCTGTGCAAGAAGAACCGCGGCCCCGTCCTGGTGGTTGACGCAGATGCCAACTCCAACCTGAACGAGGTTCTGGGTGTGGAGGTGGAGACCTCCCTGGGCCAGATCCGGGAAGAGATGGCACAGGCTGAACTGAAGGGCACCATCCCCAAGGGTATGACCAAGGCGGATTATGCCGAGATGAAGTTCAACCACGCCCTGATCGAGGACGATGATTTTGATATGCTGGTCATGGGTCGCACCCAGGGCAAGGGCTGCTACTGCTATGTCAACGGCGTGCTGCAGTCCCAGGTGGCCAAGTATGCCAAGAACTATACCTATGTGGTTATGGACAACGAAGCAGGCCTGGAGCATGTGGCCCGGGGAACCCTGCCTCATGTGGACACCATGCTGCTGATCTCCGACTGTTCCCGCCGCGGCATTCAGGCTGTGGCCCGGATCGCGGAGATGATCGAAGAAATGAACCTGAATCCCGGTCAGATGGGCCTGATCGTCAACCGGGCGCCCGGCGGTGTCCTGAACGACGGCATCAAGGCTGAGATCGAGAAGCACGGCCTGAAGCTCTTCGGCGTGCTGCCCCACGACGAAGCGGTCTACGACTGCGACTGCAACGGCGATCCTTCCGCCAAGCTGCCGGACAGCGATCCCATGAAGGTTGCCCTGAAGGGCATCATGCAGTCCATCGGACTGTAAAAATGCGCATGTCATTGCGCGGGTTCGCAATGACAGAAAGATGATAATTCTGCATTATGCGCTTTGCATATTGCATTATTATATATTACTTATTTCGTAATCCAAATTATTTCAAGGGGGATAATCAATTATGGCTTTCACTCCTAAGACGGCTCCCTTCAGCGGCAAGATCAATGCCGTGACTCTGGGTACCGGTGACAAGGCAATCGTCATCGGCGGCCAGAATGTGATGCCGTTCTACACCTTCGATGCTGCTATCGAAAACGCACCCAAGATCGGCCTGGAGGTCTCCGATCTGGCTTCCCAGTGGGAAGTTGCCAGCCTGAAGGAATTCTATGCTGGCTGCACCACCATGGCTGACTACGCCAAGAAGGCTGAGTCTGTCGATGGCTGCGACTTCATCTGCCTGAACTTCGCAGGCGCAGACCCCAACGGCGCAAACCGCTCTGTTGCTGAGTGCGTTGCCGATGCAAAGGCTGTTGCTGAGGTCGTCACCAAGCCTATCGTTGTCATGGGCTGCAAGAACGTGGAGAAGGACAGCGAACTGCTGGCTGCTCTGGCTGAAGCTCTGGCCGGCAAGAACGTTCTGTTCATGGCTGCCAAGAACGAAAACTACAAGACCGTCGGCGCTTCCGTCGCTCTGGCAAACGGCCAGAAGCTGGGCGCTGAGACCGCTGATGACATCAACCTGGCCAAGCAGCTGAACATCATGCTGAAGGGCCTGAATGTCAATCCTGAGAACGTCGTTATGGACATCGGTACCGCCGCTGTTGGTTACGGCTATGAGTACGCCGCTTCCACCTTCGACCGTATCCGTCTGGCTGCCCTGCAGCAGTCCGATGCTGACCTGCAGATGCCCATCCTGGCTGCCGTTTGCAACGACACCTGGGGCGTCAAGGAATCCTCTGCAACTGAAGAAGATGAGCCCGCATGGGGCTGCCAGGAAGAGCGAGCCATCACCATGGAAATCGCTACCGCAGCAGCTGACCTGACCGGCGGCGCTGACGCTGTTGTTCTGCGTCATCCCGCTTCTGTGGCTACCATCAAGAAGTTCATCACTGAACTCGTCTAATCGGAAGGAGGATACTTACAATGGCTCTGAAAGGTCTGGATATTTTTAAGCTGTCTCCTAAGAAGAACTGTAAGGAGTGCGGCAGCCCCACCTGTATGGCATTCTGCATGAAGGTGGCCCAGGGCGCAGTGTCTCTGGACAAGTGCCCCTACTTCTCTGAGGAAGCTCTGGCAACCCTGAACTCTGCCACCGCTCCCCTGATGAAGACCATTACCGTTGGCGATTACAAGCTGGGCGGCGAGACTGTCCTGTATCGTCACGAGAAGACTCTGGTCAACAAGAACCTGTTTGCTGTCTCCATCTGCACCGAGTGCCCCGATGTGGACGCAAAGCTGGCTGACATTGCCAAGATCGACTACGAGCGTATCGGCGAGCGTATGTATGTTGAGTCCATTTTCCTGGCCAACAAGCAGACCGATCCCGCTGTCTATGCCGAGCTGGTCAAGAAGGCTGCCGCTACCGGTCGTACCCTGATCCTGGAGTGCTGGGATGTTGAGTGCGCCAAGGCTGCCCTGGCTGTTGCCGGCAAGAACGTCATCCTGGACGGCGCTACCCCCGCAAACTGGGAAGCTATGAACGAAGTCGCCACCAAGGCTGGCGTCACTCTGGGTGTCTGGGCTGAGAACATCTCCGACCTGTACGACACCGTCAAGAAGCTGGAAGGCAAGGGCAACAAGAACCTGATCCTGGACGTCACCGGCGCCAACGCCAAGGAGACTCTGGCCAACGCTGTTCTGGTTCGCCGTACCGCTCTGAAGCAGGAAGACCGTACCTTCGGCTATCCCTCCATCGTGAACCTGGCCAAGATCGCCAAGGGCGACGACCGCCTGCAGACCGCTCTGGCTTCCATGTTCATCGAGAAGTACGCTTCCATCATCGTTATGTCCAACATGTCCTACGCTCAGGCTCTGCCTCTGTACGGCCTGCGTCAGAACATCTTCACCGATCCTCAGAAGCCCATGAAGGTGGAAGCCAAGATCTACCCCCTGAACGGCGCCGACGAGAACAGCCCCTGCGCTCTGACTGTCGAC
>JAFQHF010000156.1 GCA_017398105.1 Oscillospiraceae bacterium
CATTCTGGGTTTGGGTACTGCTGTGCAGATCCTTGCAATGGGTGTGGCAAACAATGTCTGGCCTCAGTGGCTGGAAAATTCCTGGGGAATGTGGCTGCTCACCTTTGCGCCGCTTTACCTGATTGCCGTTCCCGTTGGTCTACTGCTTCTGCGCACGGTTCCTGTGAAGCCTCTGGAAAAGCACGATCTGAAACCGGGAAGATACATCGTTTCCGCCATTATCTGCATCTTTATGATGTATGCCGGTAATATTCTGGGGACGATCATCACAGCACTGTTACAGTTACTGCCCGGAATCTCCGCAGGCAACCCGATTCTGGGCTATGCCACGGACAATGCGCTGCTTCCCAAAGTGCTATTTATGGTCATCCTGGCTCCTGTGATCGAGGAGTATATCTTCCGCAAGCAGCTGATCGACCGTATGCATATTTACGGAGAGAAACTGGCAGTTATTACCTCCGCTTTGATGTTTGGGTTGTTCCACGGAAATCTGTCTCAGCTTTTCTATGCCTTTGCATTGGGTCTGGTCTTTGGCTATGTGTATCTGAAAACCGGAAAGCTTCGGTACAGCATTGGCCTTCATATGCTGATCAACTTCATTGGCAGTGTGGTTGGACCGTTCTTCTTGGAAAAACTGGCTGTTCTGGATACGATGGAAACCATGGATATGGCAGCTCTGGAGCCGATTCTGCCCTGGCTTCTGGGCTTCGGTGCCTATGTGCTGGTATTGATCGGACTTGCCGTTACTGGTCTTGTCCTGCTGTGCATCAATAAGCGCAGAGTATCCTTTGCGGCGGCAGAGCTGGAATTGCCAAAAGAAAGCCGATTTAAGACGGTTTACATGAATGTTGGTATGATCCTTTTAGTCATCGGCTGCGTGGCACTGATTATTGCCAATGTGATATAGTTGCTTTTGTAGCTGCAAGTAATTTCGGGCCTGTTGCAAGGTGTGAACTTTGCAGCAGGCCCTATTTCTGTTGGTTGGATTTGGAGGATGGGCTCAACGGGCATTTAGAGAGTGAATTTTGTTATTCTCAGGCATAACAAGAGCGGCTCTGAGGGTTCTCACAGCCGTCTGTTGCTTATTTAGTGTTTACTTCCGGTCAGGCAGCTTTTTTCTCGGAATAATGGGTTTCCAGCCTTCTTTTTTTCCTGCTTCATCCACCGCTTCTTGAGGTTGAACCCCAGTGCCAGGAAGAACAGCTCCACCCGGACATTCTTCTTTCCGGTGGTCAGAAAGCGGCGGAATCCAAAGTCATTCTTCAGCAGACCAAATGCGCCCTCCACCTGGATCGAACGATTCGTCCGCAGCAGGATGCCCCGCTCGCTGGTGATGTTCTCATGGGATACTTTTCGCTTCTCTCAGAAGGTCACCTTCCGAATGACCTCCTTCGGTGCATTCACATCCTGCTTCCGGCAGCACTTTTCCCGCTGTGGACAATTCCGGCAGTCCTCGCAGCGATACCATGCCCTGGTCACAGGGATACCCTCCGACAGCTCTGTGGAAACTTTCCGGCAATGCAGCTTTCGACCCTCGGCGCAGATGTAAAAAGACCTGGACTTTGCGAGTAGCAAAGTCCAGGTCCATTTTAGTAATATGAACGAATACTTACAGATTTTATGCTGCTCGTACAGATAAAGGCAATGCACTTTTTTCTGGATAAAGCTGCAGCATTCTAGCATTTGGTCGGAGAAAAATCGTGGGCAGAAAGGTTCTTTTTATCTGTGGATATACATCCGAGTCATATCGGGTTCGCCATCGCCCTGGACCATACATAGGAATTCCCAACCGTACCTTTCATAAAAGCCGATATGGTCGGTCACCAGATAGGCAGGAGAGATACCCTTGGCACGCAGATCTTCCACTGCCATATCCAGCAGCTTCCCCGCAATGCCTTGACAGCGGTGACTTTCTTCCGTGTACACGGCACAGACATTGGGAGTCAGATCGGGCCTGTCATGGAAATCATTTTCGATCACACCCAGGCCGCCGACGATTTGATCACCGTCCATGCACAGGAACCAACCCAATTCGGTTTCCCGGTTAAGGTATGCCTCCATACACTCCAGATAGGCTTCCTTGGGAATGCCCCACTTGCTGTTGAACCACACTGCAGCCTTATCCATCAACTCCGGTTTTTCCCGCAAAGTAATGTACTGAAATTTTTCCATCTGTATAACCTTCCTTTTTGAGTTTCCTTTATGCTACCATAGATACGTAGATTATGCCATCCCCCAGCATTTTTCTGAAATGTTAATTTCCGTTGCGAGATTGCAAAGGGGAATTGGTGGACTAATTCGGCTGATACAGATAGAATATTGACATTCCAAGCCAAGGAGGAACGAATATGGAATTTGGGAATAAGCTCTATGAGCTGAGAAAAGAAAAAGGCCTTTCCCAGGAAGAATTGGCTAACCATCTGGAAGTTACCCGGCAGACTGTGTCCAAGTGGGAATTAGGTGACTCCACACCGGATTTGGACAAGCTGGTCTTGCTGTCGGAGCTGTTTGAAATCTCTCTGGACGAACTGGTGCTGGATAAAGTTCCTGTCACAACAAAACTTGATGAATTGGGGGCAAAAGTGATGACCAAGGAAAATAAGCAAAAAGCTAAGAAGGGGCTGAAGGTATTCGGAATCATCGCAGGTGCGGTTCTGGCAATCGATGCGATCTCCGCGATCATTTACTTC
>JAFQHF010000098.1 GCA_017398105.1 Oscillospiraceae bacterium
ATATGGTTGCTGTATCGTTGTCACCCTCAAAACAGTGTTCGGTATCTGCGTGATAACAAACGCCGTCTATCATTTTGTAGAGATGCTCAATCGTGGGATTCTCTCCGGCTTCACGGAAGCCGCCCTCAAGCAGTAACTGGCAGTACTGTTCCACGGCGTCGCTGACACCGCGTCTGATCGCTCTTTCTAAAAAGCCCATAAAGTATCCTTCTTTATTCGTTATTCTTCTTATCAGTTTCTATTTTCGTTCCGCACTGCGGACAGTAGCCCATTTCGTCGGACAGCACCGTATCACAGTTGGGGCAGCAGACGTGCCTTTCCTTATATATATCATACAAGGTCTTGTCGGGGAGCCTGTGTCCGCACTCGGTGCAGAACTGCTGATCGCTGGGTGACGGGTTGCCGCAAACGGTACAGACCTTCACCTTTTTCATTGCCGCCGGGCCGAAGCCGTATTGCTCCATGCTCTGCTGACGGATCAGTTCCAGCTTATCTGCCGTCATGCGATCACCTCCCCGTAGCGGAGCCGTGTGCCGCATCCCCGGCAGAAGATATCCTTTTCAGGGATCTTCTTTCCGCAGTGTGCGCAGTAGTTGGGCTTTGCCTCCCAAACGGAGCAGTCAACGCATTGTCCTGTATCTGCATTATACATCTGGTCGATGACGTGCCTGCCGCACTTGCTGCACACGTTAAAGTGTCCTCTGCCTTCGGTGCTCCACGCCAGCTTCAGCTCGGCTTCCTGAGTTTCCGCACGGATGGGCTTGGTCGTACAAACTGCCATGCCGGAGACGTCGCAGAAAAAGCGGTAGCGGTTGCCTCCCGAATCGGCAATGATCTTGTACTTGGCAGTAGCGTGATCGTTTTTTGCCATTGGCTGTCCTCCCTTCGTCACACAAATTTCGTTTTTCTTTTTGGTCACAGACTATTGAAATATTATCCCGTCTGTGATATAATAGATATAAGCATATCGGGATACCTCCGGTTCGGCTTCGGCTGACAGAGGTGTTTATGTTGGTACAGAGTACCAACATAAAGGGATATCCCTTTAACTTTTTCGGCGCTTCGGGGCGAAAATTTTGATTTGCCCGGCCACCTTATGTCTATCATTATACGGATTTTTTCGGTTTTGTCCCTACCCCAAATTGCGATTTGGGTAGGTAATTTGAAAAAAATTCGTGTTTTTTCTCGATTTTTTCAAAATTTCGGATAGGTAAAGGGGTAGTTGACGCCGTGACGGAGGTTTTTGCAATGAAGAAGTCCATCGCACTCATTTTGACCTTGGTTTTGATCCTTTCGGTGCTGCTGACCGGATGCTCAAGCTCTGTTCTCGATCCGAAAAATCCCATCACCCTCACCATGTGGCACAATTATGGCGGGGATATGCAATCCACCATGGATTATCTGATCGACGAGTTTAACGCAACGGTCGGAAAGGACAAGGGCATCATTATCAACGTGACTGCCATATCCTCCAGCTCGGAGCTGAACAAAAGCCTGGACATGATCGCAAACGGCGATCCCGGCGCACCGGATATGCCCGACATATTTACGGGATATCCCAAGGTGGCGATACAGTTCCAGGAAAAAGGAATGCTGGTCAACTTTGACGATTACTTTACCGAGGACGAGCTTTCCGCTTACGTAGAGGATTTCGTTGCGGAGGGCAGACTTGCCGACGGCGGTCTTTACGTATTTCCCATTGCCAAGTCCACCGAGGTGCTTTACGTCAATCAGACCTTGTTTGACCGCTTCTCGGCAGCGACCGGAGCGAAGATGGACGACCTTGCCACCTTTGAGGGCATTGCGCGGCTTTCCGAGCAGTATTACGAATACAGCGGCGGCAAGCAGTTCTACGCAGCCGATTCCTGGTTCAACTATGCCGAGGTAGGTATGGCACAGCTTGGCACCAGCATTTTTAACGGCGAAGCTCTTTCCCTTGCGGGAGACAGCTTTTCCCATATCTTCAACACGGTATATACCCCTGCGGTGGAGGGCGGCATTGCCATCTACGACGGCTATTCCTCCGACCTCTCCAAGACCGGAGACATTGTTTGCTCTACCGGTTCGTCTGCGGGTATTCTGTTCTACGGCGATACCATCACCTATACCGACGGCACGGTGGAGAGCGTGGAATACAGTATCCTGCCGTATCCCGTATTTGAGAACGGCTCCAAGACCGCCCTTCAGCGCGGAGGCGGCTTGATGGTTGCCAAGGGCGACGAGAAGAAGGAATACGCCGCCTGTGAGTTTATCAAGTGGCTGACCGCCTCCGAGCAGAATATGAAGTTTATCGACGAGACGGGTTATCTGCCCGTTACCAGGCAGGCTTTTGAAAACGATATGACGACGCACCTTGCGTCCATTGAAAACGCCGGCGTTAAGAAGATGCTCACCTCGGTTCTTTCGATGTATGAGGACTACACCTTCTTCTCCGCGCCGACCTATTCGGGCTTTGACGACGACTGCGACGGCTTTGAGGAGGATTTCTTCAAGCTGCTTACCGACGAACGCAATGCTTTCCTCGCAGGAGAGACGGTCAGCGCCGCTGATGCGCTTGCAAAGCTCAGAAAATAACCGTGTGATCCGAATACTGCCGGAAAGGAGGGATATGCCGGATGCTGAAAAAAGCAATAGCGCTTTGGAAACAGGAGCGCAAGCACAAGGGAACGACGCTGCACCGCAGACTGCTGATCTTCTTTATCAGCGTTTCGGTGGTGCTGATCCTGCTCTTTACGCTGCTTCTGTCCATATTCGGAATCGACGGCAAGCAGGAGCACAGCGTACAGGCACAGCTCACCACGCAGCTTTCCATGCTTGCAGACAGCGTTGAGGATGACTTCGGGCGTATCTCACTGGACGGTATCGGCATTGCCGAGGATTTGGCGGCACGGAGCGACCGTTTCTTTTCCGATAACGGTATCTCTGCCGACGGGCTGCAGGAGCATCCCGAACTGATAGAGCCGCTTCTTGATCAATATATGCAAACGCTCGTAAATACCGTCAAAACCCGCTATTGCGGCGGTGTATTTGTGATGCTGGACGCTTCGGTACGGCAGGACTCCGAAACCGCCAAGGCGGGCATCTTCCTGAAAAAGACACAGCCCACCGCTACCGAAAACGTGGGTGTGGATATCCACTGTCTGCGCGGCCCTGCACAGCTTGCCCGTGACAACGGTATTATGCTGCTGGGACAATGGAAGATGGAATACGACATCTCCGATCAGCCCTTTTGGAACGAGGTCATGCAGACCGCAAGGGATAACCCCGATCTGCCGCTGTCCCGTCTGTATTACTGGTCGGGGCGTGTGGTGCTGAAAGGAAACAGCGAAGCGGGATTTCTGCTTTGCGTTCCGATGATCAGCAAGGACGGCACGGTATTCGGCGTATGCGGTATTGAAGTAAGCGATCGTATGTTCAAGCTCCTGTACACGCCGGAGAGCGACTATTTTGACGAGATCTTTACCGTTGCGGCTCCTGTTTGCGAGGGTGGAATCTGCACCTCCAAGGGACTGCTTGCGGGTAATAGGTTCCTTTCGGGAACCAGATGGGACGAGGACTTGAAGATCACCGACAGTCACGACGGCTTTGTTCACTATTCCGGTGCTGCCGACGATTACGGCGGTAAGGCCGTTTCGGTGCGGTTGTATTCCGATGATTCTCCCTACAAGGATCGGGAATGGTCGGTATCTCTGCTGATGCCGCAGGACATTCTGCACAATGCCGTGGAGGGCAACCGATACATTTTCATTACCGTTGTGATCGGGTTGCTTATCCTGGCGATCACCGCTTCGGTCATTATCTCCCGCCGTTACATCAAGCCGGTCAACGAAGCCTTTGAACAGATCCGCAGCAAGGGCTATCACGAAAGCAGTGCGACGACACGCATCCCCGAAATCGCCGACCTGTTCGCATTCCTTGCACAGCAAGACCGTGAGCACGAGGATCAGATGCAAACGCAAAGGGAACGCACCGAAACCCTGCAAAGCGAGGTAGAGCGTCTGCACGGCGAAAAGACCGCATTGCAATCTCAGGTGGAGATGGTAAAGACCGACAATACCCGTCTTGCTTATCTGCGCAAGGACGAGGTCGATCCCGACAGCTATGCGCTCTTTTTGGAATGTATGCGCTCGCTTTCCAAGCGTGAGAGAGCCGTTTTCGATCTGTACGTTGAAGGCAAGACCGCAAAGGAGATCGTGGAGATCCTGGGCATTACCGACAACGGACTGAAATACCACAACAAGAACATTTACTCAAGGCTCGGTGTATCCTCCCGCAAGGAGCTTTTGAGATACGTAGCCATTTTGAAGCAAGAGCAAGGAGGTAATGTGTAAAATGACGTTAGCTGACAGATTAAACCGGATTATTAACGAACAGCAGATCAGCAAGGCAGAATTTGCACGGCGGATCGGCGTGACACCGCAGTACGTTCTTCTGCTGACAGGCAACGCCAAGGCACGTCCCGAAAGCATCAAGCCTGCCCTTGCCAAGCTGATCGCTTTGGAGTTTGATTGCGACTACGATTGGCTCCTTCACGGCAAGGAGCCGGAGCCGACAGAGACCGCAAAGCCGAATAAACGCACCTGTGAGGGGCCGCTTCGTGCCTACGGCATTTCGGTTCGGGAAAAGGAAGTCCTGACGCGCTTTGCCGAGGGCAAACGCATCAAGCAAATTGCCGAAGAAGACGGTATCACCGTCAATACAGCGAACTATTATCTCCGAATGGCGTATAAGAAGCTGAACGTCCACAGCCGTGAGGAGCTTGCCGAGCTGCTCG
>JAFQHF010000157.1 GCA_017398105.1 Oscillospiraceae bacterium
ATCCCTCCGTCTCGCCTTACGGCGAGCCACCTCCCATTACACAAGGGAGGCTTTGGGTGCTGTGCATTTTGGTAAACTTTTACGTGTGAATCTACTTTTTTGACAGTCTGAAAGGCTTCGCAGAATTTGCCGCCAAAGCGGCAAACCCATCTGAATCATTTTTGGCCGCGGCGTGTACGTGGACAAAAATACATCTCAGGCTGCAAGTGTGCGAGTTGTGCGCCAAAGGCTACGGGGCCCCCATCAAGCAAATTGTGCTTGATGGGGAGAGGAGATGCTCAGATACAGGTGGAATTTTCTGCTTGCAGAAAATGCAACAATGTATCTGATGCATCGACGAAGTGCGCGCAGCAGACTGCAAAAAACTAGCGGAAAGCCCCGAAGGGGATTTTCGACACGCTGGGACGCATCCGAAAGGATGCGTCCTTTTTCCGCATGTAAAAGCATTTTGACACGGGAATACGCCATGTAAACCAGCTGTAGATTGACTTTCTTTCCTCTGTCTTTCTATAATGGAGGTACCCTGTAAACAGAGGAGGAATACCCATGGATCTCGGACAAAAATTAAAGGAAGCCCGGCTCAGGGCAGGACTGAAGCAGGAGGAGCTTGCCGAACAGCTGCAGGTCAGCCGCCAGACCATCTCCAACTGGGAAAATAACCGATCCTACCCGGATATCGCCAGCGTGGTCAAGCTCAGCAGCCTGTATGACCTGAGTCTGGATGCGCTTCTGAAAGAGGATCAGAAGGTGCTGGCGCATTTCGAAAACAAAGCCGCAAAAGTCAGACGCTTCTGGCAGCTGGCCCTGGAATACGCACTGGTGATGGAGATCGTCGGAATTCTTCTTGCCGGTCAGAAATTCCAGACGGTAGGCTACAGCCTGCAGGCACTGGGCGCTGTCGGCACTTGGATCTCTCTTTGGATGCATATCAGGCTTTTTGATCACACAAAAGAAGAAATCCACCGTTTCGTCCTGGGTTTCGGCATCATCATTGCCGGAAGTCTGATCGAATTTGTATTTCCGGATTTTACCGCCGGTTCCTCTCTCCTCGTTCCTGTTTTTTATCTGGTTCGAAGCACCGGTCCCTTGCTCGTCCTGTTCAGCAATGTATGGAGTCAGTTCTGGAAAAGCCCCCGGTTTCTGCTGATTCTTGCCTTTCTGATCGGCGTGCCCTTTTTCAATCTGCTTACAAATCTCCAATCCGCCGGTTCCCTGAATACAGATACCCCCTTTCCCCAGGACTACCGGATTGATAAGGTACTGTACCCGGAAAATCAGGAAGCTGATCCCGCTGTGCGGATCGATCTGCACAGCTTTGCCGACAGCCATACCCTGCGGATCTACAAAAACGGAGACGAATACAAAACCATCGGCACTTTTATTTACCAGGAACCCGCGCAAACCCAGACCGAAAAGGGGATCTGGCTTCTGGTTCCGGAAAATGCCCCGGAAGCCCGTTACCGGCTGGCCGTGGAGTCCGATGACAGTGTTACCCTTTCCTATTCGGAAACAGAACAGCTTCAGTGGAAATGGCTTCTCCGGGAGGAGTATCTGTGCCGCATCAGCATTGCCACCTACGGTCACACCATGTATACAAACCCTGACTGGCTGCTGCCGGATGAGGACGACCCTGCACCCTATTTCAGTCACAAGGATGTGGTGGGAAGCGGCACTCTGACCATCAGCATTCCCGGTCTGGAAAGCGAGACCCTGGTGCTGACCGAGGAATATCACCACGGCGGCAGCGTCGAATACAACGAATACCAGCTGGAGTCCATTAATCCCGGTTCCTTTGCCCTGGAACTGAAAACCCGGTACGACGGCAAGCAGGAATATGCCCTTTACCGGATCGCCTACAAGGGCGGCGAATTCCGTTTTACGCTGACCTATGATCTGGGTGCAAAGGATGCCTTTCAGGAACTGCTGGAAAAATAAACCGGCTCCTCCAGAGCGTTTTTCGCCTTTCCGATATTGCCATAATTTCTGTACATGGTATAATGGAGAAAACATCTCCCGGAGGGTTTTCCATGAAGCTGCCTTTCCCTGCCCAACTGAAAAAGCACCGGCTGTTCCCTGCCCTGCTGCTCCTGCTTCTGCTGGCAGCGCTCTTTGTGCCTGTGCGTAATTTCTGGTTTACCCCCATTGCCGATGATGTTTCGGTCGGCGGTGTGGATGTCTCCGGACTGACCCGTCCGAAAGCCCGTAAGGTACTGAAGCAGACTTTGGAGGCCACATTGTACCGGGAATCCCTTTCCATTCAGCTTCCGCAGGAAACCCTGGAGCTATCCCCGGAAACAAGCCGTGTCCGGATTTCCTTATCCAAAGCCCTGGATGCTGCCTGCTCTGCTGCCGCCCCTGCCGAAATTTCCCTGCTGCCTTATCTGCAGGTGGATCGATCCGCCGTGTACAGTCTGCTGGAGCAATATGCTGCCCGGTATGACACCGAACTGACCCAGCCTGTCTGGCAGGCAGAAGGTGCGCTTCCCCCCTTATCCACAGACCGGTATGATCCGAAGAACCCCTGCCCTGCCTTGGTGCTGACCATGGGACTTCCCGAGTGTCATCTGGACACGGATGCCGTGTACGAACAGATCCTCACTGCCATGTCCCGGGCCGTTTCCCTCTGCCCGGAAAACCGGTATCGGATCGCTCCGCAGGTCACTCCGGAAGCCCTTCCGGAAATGCCCAATGTCATCGACATTTGCAGGCAGCTGCGCACAGAGCCGGTCAATGACCGGCCGGATCCGGATACCTTCGGCCTGATCCCAGGCTCTTACGGTCTGGCACCGGACAAGCTGGCCCTGCGCAGAAAGCTGCTGTCTGCCGCACCCGGCGAAACCATCACCGTACCGTTTGTGTATCTTGCCCCCGAGGTTCTGGGGGAAGAAGCTTTCTTTCAGGACATTCTGGGAGCCTACGAAACCAAGCACACCAGCAACGAAAACCGCAACACCAATCTGCGCCTGCTGTGCGGGGCTTTGGACGGTGTGGTTCTGGAACCCGGTGAAGTCTTTTCCTTCAATGAAACCGTGGGTGAACGCAGCAAGGAGCGGGGCTACCTGCCTGCCCCGGCCTATTCCGGAAACCGGCTTGTGGATTCCTACGGCGGCGGTGTCTGCCAGGGTTCTACAACTTTGTATAACTGCGTACTTCTGTCTGACCTGGAAGTGGTCTTCCGGGCCTGTCACGGTGCGAAAGTCACCTATGTTCCCTATGGACTGGATGCTTCCGTCAACTATCTGACCACGGATTTTCAGTTCCGCAACAGTGCCAATTTCCCCATCCGGCTTCAGGCTGAGGTCTCCGACGGCTATGTGCGCATGAAAATCTTCGGAACCGACGAAAAGGATTATTACATAAAAATGGAGACCCGCACCGGTGAAGACGAGCTGGCCTATTATTCCCGCAGCTATAAGTGCAAATATGACAAGAAAACCAATGAGCTGCTCAGCCGGGAAATCGAAGCCTATTCCACCTATTACAAAGCCATTGGCTGACATAAAAAAGCGCCTGCTTACGCAGACGCTTTTTTGCATTTTTCAGATTACTCGCCGAAGCCCATGGGGTTCTGGGACTGCCAACGCCAGGAATCGCGGCACATGTCAACCAGATTCTTCTCAGCCTTCCAGCCCAGCTTTTCAGCGGACTTGGCAGGATCGGCATAGCACACAGCCAGATCGCCGGGACGGCGGTCAACGATCTTGTAGGGCAGATCCAGGCCATTGGCATCGTTGAAAGCCTTCACCATGTCCAGAACGCTGTAGCCGGTGCCGGTGCCCAGGTTGAACACTTCGCAGCCCAGGTTCTCAACACTGTACTTAACAGCAGCAACGTGGCCCTTTGCCAGGTCGACCACATGGATGTAGTCGCGGACACCGGTGCCGTCGTGGGTATCGTAGTCATTGCCGTAAACGCTCAGGAACTCCCGGCGGCCGATGGCAACCTGGGTGATGTAGGGCATCAGATTGTTGGGGATGCCGCGGGGATCCTCACCGATGGAGCCGGACTCATGGGCACCGATGGGGTTGAAGTAGCGCAGCAGAACGATGCTCCATTCCTTGTCGGCGTGAGCCATGCCGGACAGGATCTGCTCGGTCATGTACTTGGTCCAGCCGTAGGGGTTGGTGCAGTTGCCGGTCTTGCTGTTTTCCCGCAGGGGCATCTCATTGTCACCGGAGTAGACGGTGGCAGAAGAGGAGAAAATGATCTTCTTGCAGCCTGCTTCCTCCATGACCTTGGTCAGAACCAGGGTGGAGTTCAGGTTGTTGTCATAGTAGCGCCAGGGCTGGGCAACGGACTCGCCAACAGCCTTCAGGCCGGCAAAGTGGATGACGGCGGAGATCTCGTTCTCAGCAAAGATCTTCTTCAGCAGATCGGCATCCCGGACGTCGCCCTCGTAGAACTTGACCTTCTTGCCGGTGAGCATTTCCACACGGTCCAGGCTCTTGGGATTGGAGTTGCACAGGTTGTCGACAACGACGACACCGTAGCCGCTGTTCAGCAGCTCAACGCAGGTATGGGAACCGATATAGCCGGCACCGCCGGTGACCAGAATGTTCATGGGAAGTTCCTCCTTGTTTATTTAAAAGTTGGTAACTACAGTATACAACATGAAATTGAAAATGGAAAGCTGAAAATTGAAAAATGTGGTGTCCCTTCGGGACTTTTTTCATTTACCTGGCGTACTTGCGGACCACTGCGCCCATGGCTTCAAACTGCTCTTCCATGTCGCGGACCAGCTTGAACTGGGTACGGCAGCGGTCCAGGTTCTGCTCAGGATAGTGGATGCGGAAATAGTGGTCACCATCCAGGTAGTCGGTCAGGAAGCGGATACCGCACTCCAGAGTCATGAGCCGTGCACCCCAGGGCAGGTACTCCAGCTCGGCCTCGGTCAGGCTGCCCTGTGCACCTTCCAGGAAGCCACGGGTAAAGACTTCGTACAATTCAATGTCAAAATTGACCTTGGACAGATCCTTCTCGTCTTCCTTGGAGTGGTTGGCACCGAAGCGGATGGAATCGCCGAAATCATTCATAGACAGGCCGGGCATGGTGGTATCCAGGTCGATGACGCAGATGCCTTCGTGGGTATCCCGGTCGATGAGGATATTATTCAGCTTGGTATCGTTGTGGGTGACCCGCAGGGGCAGCTTGCCGTCCCGCAGAGCCTGCAGGGCAACAGAGCAGTCTGCCTTCCGGTCCAGAACGAACCGGATCTCTTCCTGGATATCCTTGGCGCGGTCGTGCTTGTCTGCTTCCAGAGCGGCAACGAACTTTTCAAACCGGTTCTCGGTATCATGGAACTTAACGATGGTCTCATGCAGAGTCTCGGCAGGATACCCCTGAAGCATATACTGGAACCGGCCGAAAGCCCGGGCAGAAGCCTCGAACAGCTCGGGGGTAGCGGACTGGAAGCAGTCAGTATTTTCAATGAAGGGGGTCAAACGCCAGGCCTTACCGTTGGAATCGGTATAGTAGTCCTTACCGTCTTTGGTCTTCACCAGGCTCAGGGTCTCCCGCAGAGGATCGCCGCCGGCAGCGATGATCTTTTCTCTCAGGTAAGAGGTAATGCCAACAAAGTTTTCCATCAGCTCATCGGGATGGGGGAAGGCTGCAATGGACAGGCCCTGCAGGATAAAACGGATGCAGTCGCCTTCCTGGGGCTGGCAGAGGACACAGAAGGTGTCGTTGATGTGGCCCTGGCCGTAACGCACCGCACCCAGCAGTGTGGCAGGATAGTCATAGGCACCGAGGACCTCGGCAAGGATCGGATCGTTTTCCGGAATAGAGATCTGACGCATAATACATTCCCTCCTGGTAATTATTTCAAAATGATTCCATTGGCGAAAATCCCGGTTATCTGCAAGACTAAAGTTGAAATATGCAAATACCGTCAATTTACCACCTTGTTTTGTTTCAGTATACCATAGTTTTTGGATGGCTGCAACATATTTCGGAAGTTTTCCTTGTACTTTCCGGCGCGAAAATTTGCACATTTCTCCGTTCTGACCAATTCGGAATTCCTCCTGTTTCCACAGGGCGGCAGCATTGCAGGAATGGACGGAACACGGCTTTTCCGGCTGCTGCTCTCAGACAGTCTTTGATCTGTCATTATTGCTTTTCCACAATTTCGACATTCCTCTTGCGCTTTTCTATGTGCAATGCTATAATAGGAATTACTATTTTTCCAAGGAGTTGGTTTTTTCGTGGACCCGTCCAGTTGTATATTGTATCTGTTTTTCCTGCTCTGCTCCGGCTACTGCGCCAGCGCGGAGACAGCCTATACAGCCGTCAGCAAGGTACGCCTGCGTACTATGGCGGACAAGGGCAATAAGCGCGCCAAAAAGGCCCTGTGGGTCTGCGACCGGTTCGACAAAACCCTGACCACGATCCTCATCGGCAACAATGTCTTCCACGCTGCCTGTGCTTCCCTGTCTGCTCTGCTGGTCATGCGGCAGTTTGATCAGGAGTTCGTGTTTTACGGCACCCTGATCACCACACTGATTGTTTACCTCTTTGCGGAAATGATTCCCAAGAGCCTTGCCAAGGCCCGCTCCGAGGAGATCGCTCTGCTGTTTTCCGGCAGCATGGTGTTCTTCGTGAAGCTGCTGACCCCCATTTCCGCCCTGTTTTCCGGCATTTCCTCCCTGCTGTCCCGGTTTTTCTCTTCCGGCGACGCCCGGACCGTAACGGAGGAGGATCTGATCAACATCATCGAGACCATCGAGGATGAAGGCGTTCTGGATCCGGAGCAGCAGGCCCTGGTGAACTCCGCCATGGAATTCCGGGAAAAGCTGGCAGAGGATATCATGATCCCCATTGATCAGGTGATCTGCGTTTCCAGCACGATTCCGCTGGACGAACTGGCTGATACCGTCAAGACCCTGCCTTACTCCCGTATCCCGGTCTATGAGGGCAGCGAAACCAATATTGTGGGCATTCTTCCCACCATGCTGTTTCTGAGCCACTATGTTGCCGGGAAGCCCATCGTTCTGCGGAAAATGCTGCTGAAGCCCTATGTCTTTGACCGCAAGACCGAGATTTTCGCCCTGCTGCAGCGGATGCGGCTGAACAAGCTGCACATGGTTTTCGTAACCGATGAAAACCGGAATAAAGTCGGCATCATCACCATGGAGGATCTTCTGGAAGAGCTGGTCGGCGACATTCAGGACGAATCCGATACAGGCGAAGGCCTGCATCTGCAGTAAAGGAGGCATCCGGATATGTTACCTTATCTTCTGATCGCCCTGCTGCTGATGGGCTCCGCCTTCTTTTCCGGAACAGAGATCGCCTACACCTCCTTAAGCAAGCTGAAGCTGAAGCGGGACAGTGAACATCCCACCCTCAGTCAAAAGCTGGTAGGCTTTATCTACAACCACTACGACTATGCCCTGTCCACCGTTCTGGTCGGCAACAATCTGGTGAACATCGGCGCCACCTCGGTTGCCACGGTTCTGGCCGTGAATCTTGCCGCCCGGCTGAACGGGCGCATCAGCGATGACACTGCATCTACCATTGTCACCCTGGTAATGACGGTTCTGATCCTCATTATCGGTGAGATCACCCCCAAAATGATCGCCCGGCGGTGCAATGAGCAGATTGCAAAAATCGCCGCCTGGCCTCTTCTGGTGATGATGGTCCTGTTCTTCCCCGTCGTCTGGCTCACCAGCTGCGTTGTCAAGCTTCTGAGCCTTCTGTGGAAGCGGGATGCCCAGTCGGTCACCATCACGGAAGAAGAATTTGAGAACCTGCTGGATACCGCTGAAGACGAAGGCGTTTTTGACGAAAACGAAACCGAACTTCTGCAGTCCGCCCTGGAATTTACAGACATGGACGCTGCGGATATTCTGACACCCCGCATTGATGTGGTGGGCTTTGAGCTCCACGAGCCCATGGAACACATTCTGGAGGTCATTGCAGACACCCAATTCTCCCGGTTCCCCATTTACGAGCGAACCATCGATCATGTGATCGGCATTCTGTATGTCAAGCATCTGCTGAAAGAGCTGGTGGACAACAGGGATGTGACCCTTTCCGACCTGCTGCTGGAACCTGTATACATTCCCAAGACCATGAAGCTGCACGATATCATGGATGAATTCCGTACCCATCAGACCCATATGGTCATCGTTGCCGATGAATACGGCGGCATCATGGGTGTTGTCACCATGGAGGACGTTCTGGAGCAGCTGGTAGGCGAGATCTGGGATGAAAACGACGATATCGTCAATGACTGGCAGCAGCTGGGCCCCCATCGCTGGGAATGCTCCGGCGACATGAATCTGACGGAATTCTTTGACAATCTGGATCTGGATGACGAGAAGCTGGACAGCGACTGCGCCACCGTTGGCGGCTGGGCTGCGGAAAACATCGGCGCCATGCCCGTGGCCTTCGATTCCTTTGATTACGAGCAGTTCACCATTCTGGTCAAGCATGTGGATGAAAACCACCGCATCGCACGGCTGCTGATCCTGGAGCATACTTACCGCCCCAAGGACGAGGAAGCATAATGGAAATATGGCCCCGGATGTACCAGCATCCGGGGTTTCTCAGTAAGGAAGTGACGTTATGGACAAGATGCTCCGCTCCCATGCGGAAGCCATCACTGCCGCAGCCATTCGCGCCGTGCAGCCCGATGCTGCTGTCCAGCGGGCCCTCCGGGGGAAAACCTTTCCCGGCCGTGTCATTCTGGTGGCAGCGGGCAAAGCCGCCTGGCAGATGGCCAAAACCGCCTGTGACTGCCTGGGCAGCCGGCTTGATGACGGCATCGTCATCACCAAATATGATCATGTGATGGGAGAACTGCCAGGAATCCGGTGCCGGGAAGCAGGTCATCCGGTGCCGGACGAGAACTCTTTCTCTGCCACCCGGGAAGCCCTGTCCCTGGTTTCCGGCCTGAGCGAAACCGACACGGTTCTGTTCCTGCTCTCCGGCGGCGGCAGCGCTCTGTTCGAAGATCCCCTGATTTCCGGAGAAGAACTGCAGTCCGTCACCAGCCAGCTGCTGTCCTGCGGCGCGGATATCGTACAGATCAATACCATCCGCAAACGCCTTTCCGGTGTCAAGGGCGGCCGTTTTGCCCTGCGCTGTGCCCCGGCTCAGGTTTTTTCCATTGTTCTGTCGGATATTCTCGGTGATCCGCTGGATATGATCGCCTCCGGCCCTACCGTACCGGACTCCAGCACCTGTGCCCAGGCCCTTGCCATTGCACAGCAGCACCGGCTGACGCTTTCGCCGGAAGCCCGGGCGCTTCTGAACCAGGAAACTCCAAAAGCACTGACCAATGTCACCACCCAGATCACCGGCTCCGTCCGGGAGCTGTGTTCCGCAGCTGCCGCTGCCTGCCGGGATTTGGGTTATGCACCTGTCATTCTGACGGACCGGCTTTGCTGTCAGGCAAGAGATGCCGGTTCCTTTCTTGGCTCCATTCTGAAGACCCATGCCGGGTCCGGAGGGAAGCTTGCCTTCATCGCCGGCGGCGAGACTGTGGTCACGCTCACCGGCAGCGGCAAGGGCGGCCGCAATCAGGAACTGGCTCTGGCTGCCGCACCCCTGATCGCAGGAATCCCCGGTGCCGCTGTCTTCAGCATCGGAAGCGACGGTACTGACGGCCCGACCGATGCTGCCGGCGGCTATGCAGACCGGGATACCGCCCCAGATTTGGCTGAGCATGGAATCAATATCCACACTGTCCTGGAAAACAATGATGCGTACACTGCCCTGAAAGCTGTCGGCGGACTGATCATCACCGGCCCCACCGGAACCAATGTCAACGATGTGTCCATCGCCCTGCTGGGGTAACCAATAAAATCTGACAAATATAGTGACAGGCAGAAATTTCCATGCTATAATATACAAAACCCCGTCTATACCCTTAAATCAAACTTGAACCAAACTTATCAGGGAGGAATTTCAAATGACCTATCAGGAAGTTCTGGCAAATGCCCGCGAAAGCATCAGCAAAAACTGCAAAGCCTGCCCCGTCTGCAACGGCAAGGCCTGCTCCAACCACATCCCCGGCCCCGGTTCCAAGGGAATCGGCGATACCGCCATGCGCAACTATGACAAGTGGCAGGATATCCGCGTGAACATGGACACCATCAGCGATTGTGTTGCTCCGGATGCCTCTCTGGAACTGTTCGGCAAGAGCTTCCGCTTCCCCTTCTTCGCAGGCCCCGTGGGCGCTGTGACCATGCACTACAGCGACAAGTATGATGACATGGGCTACAATGACATTCTGGTGAAGGCCTGTGCCGAGGGCGGCATTGCCGCTTTCACCGGCGACGGTCTGAACGGCAATGTTATGAAGGTCGCCTGTGATGCCATCGCCCGCTCCAACGGCATCGGCGTTCCCACCGTAAAGCCCTGGAATCTGGAAACCATCCAGGAGAAAATGGCCATTGCCAAGGCTTCCGGCTGCTTCGCCGTTGCCATGGATATCGATGCCGCCGGTCTGCCTTTCCTGAAGGGCATGAATCCTCCCGCAGGCAGCAAGACCGTTGCACAGCTGTCCGAGATCGCCAAAATGGCAGAGGTTCCCTTTATCGTCAAGGGCGTTATGACCGTTAAGGGTGCCCTGAAGGCCAAGGAGGCCGGTGCTGCCGGTATCGTGGTCAGCAACCACGGCGGCCGTGTTCTGGATCAGTGCCCCGCCACCGCTGAAGTTCTGTGCGACATCGTGGATGCCCTGAAGGGCAGCGGTGTGAAGGTCATCGTGGACGGCGGCATCCGTACCGGTGTGGATGTGTTCAAGGCCCTGGCCATGGGCGCAGATGCCGTCATTATCTGCCGTCCCTTCGTTCCCATGGTCTACGGCGGTGCAGAAGAAGGCGTGAAGCTGTACATCAACAAGATCGGCGCCGAGCTGGAAGACACCATGGCTATGTGCGGTGCCAAGACCCTGGCAGACATCACCCGGGACATGATCTTCATGAAGTAAACCTATTTTTAAGCAAGAAACCATTGCCCTGCAGGGCGGAGAAGGATCTCCGCCCTGCGTTTTATTTTGTCTTCACCAGAAGTTCACTTGTTCATCTCCCGTTCACACTCTTTACCGAAGCTTAACTTGCTTTTTCTGTATTTCTGCTATAATAGGACACGAAGGGCACTCGAAACGTTTCCAAATAATCAGGGATCTGTTTCGGGAAATATCACGAAGAGAAACAGAAAAAAGGAGCATACACTTATGGTAACTTTCATTCTGGGTCTTGTCATCCTGGTCGTAGGCGCAATGGTCTACGGCAAGTTCTGTGAGAAGGTTTTCGGACCTGATGACCGCGAGACCCCCGCTTACACCAAGCAGGACGGCGTGGACTATGTTCCCATGAAGTCCTGGAAGAACATGCTGATCAACCTGCTGAACATTGCAGGTACCGGCCCCATCTTCGGACCCATCCAGGGCATCCTGTTTGGACCCATCGCATTCATCACCATCCCCATCGGCAATATCATCGGCGGCGCAATGCACGACTACTTCTCCGGTATGATCTGCCTGCGTGACGGCGGCACCCAGATGCCCGAAATGATCAAGAAGTACTCCAACAAGACCATCTTCTGGATCTATCAGGTCTTTGTCTGCCTGCTTCTGCTGCTGGTCGGCGCTGTGTTCATCTACACCCCCGGCGACATCGCTGCTACTCAGGTCTTCGGCTTCTCCGGCGCTGCTACTGATCCTACCACCTGGATCATCTACGGTGCCATCTTCGTTTACTACCTGGCTGCCACCGTATTCCCCATCGATGCTGTCATCGGTAAGGTCTACCCCATCTTCGGCGGCATTCTGCTGTTCTCCGCTGTTGGCGTTTTCGCTGGCATCTTCCTGAAGGGCTACCCCCTGACCGAGCTGTGGAACGAGTGGGTCTCTCCCCTGGCTTTCGTCATGGTGGACGGCGTTGCCACTCCCTTCAGCTACGCTGACTACTTCACCGCTCAGCACTTCTTCCCCACCTTCTTCATCACCGTTGCCTGCGGCATTCTGTCCGGCTTCCACTCCACTCAGACCGCCATTATCTCCCGTACCATGGGTTCTGAGAAGGAAGGCCGCAACACCTTCTACAACATGATGATCCTGGAAGGCTTCATCGCTATGGTTTGGGCTGCCGCTGCCATGGGCGCTTACAACCTGGGTATGCGCGAGGCCATCGCTTCCGGCGCCACCGCCACTGTCGGTGCTGTCTGCCGTGACCTGCTGGGCAACTTCGGCGGCATCATCGCTCTGCTGGGCATCATCGTTCTGCCCATCACCTCCGGCGATACCGCTCTGCGCGGCCTGCGTCTGACCGTTGCCGAGTCTCTGAAGATCGACCAGAGCACCAACGCAAAGCGTCTGACCCTGTCCGCCATCATCTTCGCACTGGTTGCTGCTATCCTGGTCTTCGCTAAGACCAATGCCAACGGCTTCAACATCCTGTGGCGTTACTTCGCATGGTCCAACCAGACCCTGTCCCTGTTCGCCTTCCTGGCCATCGCGGTCTGGATATTCGAGAACGGCAAGGGCAAGTTCGCCTGGATTCCCATGATCCCCGGCGGCTTCTACGCATTCGTTACCGTTACTTACATCGTCAATGCCAAGATCGGCTTCGGCATGCCCTGGGGCGTTGCCTATGCTGTCGGCGCTGTAGCCTGCGTTGCTTACGTTGCTGCTGTCGTTATCTACGGCAAGAAGCGTGCAACCGGTCTGAGGAAGTAATTCCATAATCAAAAATCTCTTTCGCCCTTACTCCGGGCCACGGCATTTTGCCGTGGCCCGGTTTTATTTTGGAAACGATTTCATTCCTTTTTTCGCTCAAAAAATTTCTTAACTGTCATTTTCCACAATTTTACCAATTATTAACTATTTATTAACCGCTTCAGTCCGACAGAATTCACAAATCGTTCCAGAGTCGGACATTTGTACTTCACAAACGGACAAGCCGGGTGTATAATCACTTCGTTATTTCCGCCACCTTCACTTTTGGCAGGAAAGCAACGGAAAGGACTGCTCTATGGATTGCAAATTGACCCCTATGCTCGACAAGCTGCTGGACGCGTATTCTCATCAATATGATATTGCAAGAAATGTGGAAGTGGAAGGCGGTTCCTTCCCGGCCACAGCTTTCTATTATCTGCGTGACGAGAACTACTTGATTTCCAAGCAGCATGTTCTGTCTGCCGTGGAGCAGCATGAGTACGTATACTTCTTCCTGACTGACCATTTGGATGTTCCCACCCTGCAGGCCCAGATCGAACTGAGCAGGCAGGCTGGGCTTGCCAATGTGAAGCCCCACAAGGACCATATGTTCTCCAACGTGGGACTGGTGATTCTGGCAAATACCATTGACCCGGAGGCGCAGAAGCTGATCCAGAAGACCCGCTTCCGGAAGAATTACAGGCTGACATTCTACGGCTGGACAGAATATCAGCTTGCTGCTATGGAAGTATCCACAAACCGCTTCTTCTCCAATCCAGCCGGAAAAGGAGCAAAACAAATTCTGGAGCGGAATTTCGCTCCGAAAAACGGCAGGCAAAAATAAGCGCCTGTCAGAGAGTACGAAAGGAGTCACTTTATGAACGGTATTACCCTCCTCCTCCTCAGCGTCGCCATCCTGGTCATCGGCTACATCTTCTACGGCCGCTACCTGTGCAAGAAGTGGGGCGTCGGCGAACTCGACACTCCCACCCCCGCACACACCATGGAAGACGGCATTGACTATGTCCCCGCACCCGCACCCGTCCTGATGGGCCACCACTTCTCCTCCATCGCAGGCGCAGGCCCCATCACCGGTCCCATCAGCGCAGCCGCTGCCGGCTTCGGCTGGGGCGCATGTGCCCTGTGGATCATCATCGGCGGCATCTTCTTCGGCGGTGTCCATGACTTCGGCGCACTGTTCGCTTCCGTCCGTCATGGCGGCAAGTCCATCGGTGAGATCATCTCCGCCAACATGAGCAAGCGCGCAAAGCGTCTGTTCATCATCTTCGCATACCTGACCCTGATCCTGGTTGTGGCAGCCTTTGCTTCCATCGTGGCCGGTACCTTCGGCGCCACCTTCGATGCGTCCGGTGCTGTTGACCTGGTCGCTTCCGAGGCCAACGCCCGCGTTGCCATGGTCTCCATCCTGTTCATCGTCATCGCCATCATCTTCGGCTTCGCTGTCTACCGCCGCAATGTTCCCATGGGCGTTGCTTCCGTAGCCGGTGTCGCTGCCATCGTGGCAATCATTGCCATCGGCCTGAACTTCCATCCCATCTACCTGTCCAGCACCACCTGGATGTGGATCGTTGGCCTGTACATCTGCATCGCCTCCGTTGCACCCGTGTGGATCCTGCTGCAGCCCCGTGACTATCTGTCCTCCTTCCTGCTGTACGCAATGCTGGCTCTGGCTGCTATCGCAGTCTTCATGGGCAACCCCTCCATGTCCAGCCTGCCTCTGCTGAACACCCCCAACAATCAAACTCCCGTTTTCCCCGTTCTGTTCACCACCATCGCCTGCGGCGCCATCTCCGGCTTCCACTCCCTGGTTTCCTCCGGCACCACCTCCAAGCAGCTGGACAAGGAAACCGATGCCAAGCCCATCGCTTACGGCGGCATGCTGCTGGAATGCGTTCTGGCCATCATGACCCTGGTCGCTACCGCTTACGCTTACAGCCTGAAGGGCACTGAGTTCGAGCTGACCGGTGCAACCGCCATCTTCGGCGGCGGCATCGCCGGCATGATCGACCCCAGCCGCGGCTCTGTCTACAGCGTTCTGTACACCCTGCTGGTTCTGACCTACTCCGCTTTCTGCCTGACCTCTCTGGATACCGCTACCCGTCTGGCCCGCTTCATGTTCCAGGAATTCTGGCTGGACGGCTCCAAGGGTGAGACTCCCGAGAATGTCACCGGCTATAAGAAGGCTCTGACCAACCCCTACGTTGCCACCCTGATCACCGTCTTCCTGGGCGTTATGCTGGGTCTGAACGGCTATGGCAAGATCTGGGCTCTGTTCGGCTCCGCCAACCAGCTGCTGGCCGCTCTGGGCCTGCTGGCTGTGGCTACCTGGCTGGGCAACATCGGCAAGGACAACAAGATGTTCCTGCTGCCCATGGGCTTCATGCTGCTGGTCACCATCTTCTCCCTGTTCATCAACACCAAGACCCAGCTGGGTCTGATCTCCGCCGGCGGTGCCGACTGGGGTCCCTATGTCCAGGCAATCCTGGGCGTCATCATGATCGTCCTGGCCGTTGTTCTGGCCATCGAAGGTATCATGACCATCGCAAAGCAGAAGAAGGCTGCAAAGGCCTGATTCTCCAAGACAACAGAATTTCCCGGATACCATCTCGGTATCCGGGATTTTTTCCTGTTGCACTTTTAGAAAAAAGTTCTATAATAATCTTGATAATTTTGCCAAGGAAGTGCATTCATGTGAAACGGCTGAATCGGAACATGCTGGAAGGCCCGTTGTTTTTGAACATCATTCTTTACACTGTACCTATCATTCTGACCAGTATCCTGCAGCTGCTGTTCAACGCTGCTGACCTGGTCATCGTGGGCCGGTTCTGCGGCAGCATCAGTGTGGCTGCGGTTGGTGCCACCGGTTCCATCACCAATCTGATGGTCAATTTCTTCATTGGCCTGTCCGTAGGTGCAGGCGTGACCGTTGCCCACGGTCTCGGCAGCCGTGAGGATTCCGTTGTCCACAATACCGTCCATACCGCACTGCCCACTGCTCTGGTCAGCGGTGTGATCCTGACCATTCTCGGCGTTTCCTGCTCCGAAACGTTTCTGAAATGGATGGGAACTCCGGAAACGGTTCTTCCCCTGTCCGCAGTATATATGAAGATCTATTTTGCCGGCATCACCTTTACCATGGTGTATAACTTCTGCGCCGCCATTCTGCGTGCCGCCGGCGATACCAAAAGTCCTCTGATTTTCCTGTCCCTGGCAGGTATTATCAACGTGGCACTGAACGTAGTCTTTGTCACCATTTTTCACATGAATGTGGCCGGCGTTGCCCTGGCAACCACCATTTCCCAGGGTATTTCCGCGGCGCTCGTGGTCATGGCCCTGATGAAGCGTACCGATGCCTGCCGTCTGGATTGGAAAAAGCTGCGCTTCCATAAGATCCAGCTGACAAAAATGCTGCGCATCGGTCTGCCTGCCGGCATTCAGAGTTCCCTGTTTTCCATTTCCAATGTGCTGATCCAGTCCTCCATCAACTCCTTCGGCGATGTGTTCATGTCCGGCAACGCCGCCTCCGGCAATATCGAAGGCTTTGTCTATGCCTCTCTGAACGCCTTCCATCAGACCGCTGTAAACTTCATCGGTCAGAATGCCGGTGCCAAGCAGTACCGCCGTGTTTCCAAAACCTTGTGGATCTGTCTGGCCTCCGTGGCCGTCACCGGTCTTGCGCTGGGTTCTCTTGTCTATGCCCTGGGCCCCACGCTGCTGTCTGTGTACATTACCGACTCCCAGGAAGCCATTCAGTACGGTATGCTGCGGCTGAGCCTGATCTGTATCCCTTATTTCATCTGCGGCCTGATGGATGTGTCCACCGGTGCCCTGCGGGGACTGGGCGCTTCCTTTATTCCCATGCTGATCTCCGTTCTGGGTGTCTGCGGCATCCGCATCGGCTGGATCTATACCATTTTCCAGATCCCTGCATTCCATACCCCCCAGTGTCTGTATATCTCCTATCCCATCTCCTGGGCAGTCACCTTCCTGTGTCAAATGGTTGCGTTTATCATCATTTACCGCAGGACAAAAAAAGAATGATATTTTAACGCAAAAGAGATACCCTTTCCTGTCGCCCTCCGCTATACTGAATACGGCATTTTGCCCCTGAGGGGCACCATGAACAGCGGACGGCCGCCTCCCCCGGAATGGGGGTGGTGGGATGGTTACATATGAGATGCTTTTTGCCTATACAATGGTCCTCATTGCAGTCATCACGCTTGTCCTCGATTTTACTGATCGACACAAGTAACATAATTTCTGAATACAAAAAGAAATTACTCCGTCCCACATGCTTTCCCGGCGGTTGGACGGAGTAATTTCGTAAAACACTAAGGGGAGGCGGACCGTTCAGCGGTGCCCCTCTTGATAATATCCTATCATATCCGGCTTGTTATTTCAAGCCGGATTTTCTTATTTGGTCATCTTTTCTTGCTTGACCTTGTGATCGATCACATGGCGGCCGGCCAGTTCCGTGCGAATATCTTCCACGGTAATGCCCATCTGCACCATCAGCACCATCACATGATAGGCAAGGTCTGCGATCTCGTAAATGGTTTCCGCCTTGTCGTCAGCCTTGCCTGCAATGATGACCTCCGTTGACTCCTCGCCTACCTTTTTCAGGATCTTGTCCAGACCCTTCCGGAACAGATAGGTGGTATAGGAGCCTTCCGGCAGTTCCTTCTTCCGGCCAACCAGCAGCTGATACAGACTTTCCAGCTGGAATTTATCTGCTTGCTCTCCAAATACAGGATTGTGGAAGCAGGAGTCCGTACCCAGATGGCAGGCAGGGCCATCCTTTCTGACTCTCACCTCCAGCGCATCGTAATCGCAGTCAGCAGTAATCGAAACGATGTGCTGATAATTGCCGCTGGTTTCTCCTTTCAGCCAAAGTTCCTGCCGGGAACGGCTCCAGAAGCAGGTCAGCCCCTTCTCCAGAGAAATCTGCAGACTCTCCCGGTTCATATAGGCCAGAGTCAGCACCTTTCCGGTCTCATCGTCCACCACAATGGCAGGAATCAGACCCTTTTCGTCAAATTTCAGTTTTTCCAAATCCATATCATAACCTCACAGGGATCTTATTTTGCGCCAGAATGCGCTTCAGCTCAGGGATCTGAACCTGACCAAAGTGGAAAATCGATGCCGCCAGACCCGCATCCACCTTGGGCAGGGTCTGGAACAGGGTAATAAAGTCCTCCACACAGCCCGCACCGCCAGATGCGATGACCGGTACATCCACTGCATTGGATACCGCTTCCAGCATTTCCAAATCAAAGCCCTGCTTCACGCCATCGGTATCGATGGAGTTCAGCACCACTTCTCCTGCGCCGTTGCTGACACAGCGCTTGATCCAGGAGATGGCCTCCATGCCGGTATCCTCCCGGCCGCCCTTGGCAAAGACCCGGAACTGTCCGTCCACACGCTTCACATCCGCAGACAGCACCACACACTGGTCGCCGTACAGCCGGGCAGCCTCCCGAACCAGGTCCGGATTCCGGATAGCGCCGGAGTTGACGCTGACCTTATCCGCGCCGCATTTTAACACCCGGTCAAAATCCTCCACGGTGTTGATTCCGCCGCCCACCGTCAGAGGGATAAAAATGGTGGAAGCCACTTCCGTTAAGATATCCGTAAACAGCTTCCGGCCCTCGGCGGAGGCGGTGATGTCGTAAAACACCAGCTCATCCGCACCGTTGTCAGAATAGAATTTGCCCAGCTCCACAGGCGAGGAAACATCCTGCAGCCCCTGGAAATTGGTTCCCTTCACCACCCGGCCGTTTCGGACATCCAGGCAGGGAATAATACGTTTTGTGATCATAAGGCCACCTCGATTGCGGTTTTCAGATCAATGGCACCGATGTAATAGGCTTTTCCGATAATGGCACCATGGATCTTCATATCTGCCAGTGCCTGCACATCCTCCAGGCTGGACACACCGCCGGAGGCGATCAGATCAATGGTATATTTTTCGGACAGTTCCCGATACAGCTCCCGGTTGGTTCCCTTCATGGCGCCGTCCCGGGAAATATCGGTGCAGATCACAGTTTTCACACCCAGCTTCTGCATTTTATCGAAGAAAGCATGGGCCGTCAGCTCACTTTTTTCTGTCCAGCCCTTGATGGCAACGAAACCGTCCTTCAGGTCAACACCCACAGCGATTTTTTCACCGTACTGAGCAAGCGCCGTCTCCAGAAACGCCGGGTCCGTCACAGCAGCGGTTCCCAGGATCACCCGGTCAACGCCGATGGAAAGATAGCGTTCAATGGTCTGCATATTCCGGATGCCGCCGCCCACCTCCACAAACAGATCCGTATTTTCGATGATCCGCCGGATAGTCACCAGGTTGGCGGGCTCACCCTTTTTCGCACCTTCCAGATCCACCAGATGGATATGGGTGCTTCCGGCCTCTGCAAAGGCTTTTGCCACCTGCGCCGGGTTTTCGCTGTAAACTGTCATCTGGGCATAGTCGCCCTTGTACAGCCGCACTGCCTTGCCGTCATACAGATCAATGGCAGGATAAATATACATATGCCGCCCTCCTCATACTGCGCAGAAGGCTCGCAGGATGGACAGGCCCACATTTCCGCTTTTTTCCGGATGGAACTGACAGCCAAAAATGTTTCCCTGCTCCACAGCCGCCGTAATGGGGATGCTGTATTCCGCTGTGGCTGCCAGAGAATCTTCGCAGCCCTGGGCATAATAGGAATGGACGAAATACACAAACTGTCCGTCCACGTCCTTCAGGAGCCGTCCCTGCTGCACATTCAGCTGATTCCAGCCCATATGCGGAATCTTCAGATCCTGCGCAATACGCCCCGCCATGGGAACCACCTGGCCCTTCAGCAGGCCCAGGCCTTCATGCTCGCCGTATTCAAAGCTCTTTTCAAAGAGCATCTGCATGCCCAGACAGATTCCCAGCAGCGGTTTTCCGGCTGCCGCCTGCTCCCGGACAAAGCTGTCCAGACCGGAGCTGCGAAGCTTGTTTGCCGCATCCTCAAAGGCGCCTACCCCGGGCAGCACCAGCCGGTCTGCCCGTTCCAGTTCCGCCGGGTCGCCGCTGACAAAGGCCGCTTCCCCGATGGCCCTGAAAGAAGAGCACAGGGAAAACAGATTGCCCACACCATAATCAATGATACCGACCATCACAGCACCCCCTTGGTGGAGGGAATCTCATTGCTGCCATCCGGTGCAACTGCTGCCTTCAGGCTCCGGGCCACGGATTTAAAGGTTCCTTCCACAATATGATGGGCATTTTTACCTGCCAGCTGCCGGATATGCAGACTCATGGGGCAGTTCCGGGTGAAGGCCAGGAAAAATTCCTCCACCAGTTCCGTATCAAAGGTTCCTATTTTTTCCACAGGAATTTCCAGCCCGCAGCACAGGCAGCTGCGCCCGGAAAGATCCACCGCGCTCAAGATCAGCGCTTCGTCCATGGGCAGCAGGAAGCTGCCGTAACGGGCAATGCCCCGCTTGTCGCCCAGGGCGGTCTGGAAGGCCTGGCCCAGGCAGATGCCGATATCCTCCACACTGTGATGGTCGTCCACATCGGTATCTCCGTCACAACGGACAGTCAGATCAAATTTACCGTGGGCAGCGAAGAGAGTCAGCATGTGATTCAGGAAGCCGCAGCCGGTATTGATGCTGCTTTTTCCCGTTCCGTCCAGATTTACTGACAGGAAGATATCGGTTTCCGCAGTTTTGCGGGTAATTTCAAACGTTCTCATAAAGCACCTCTTTTACGGTGTTGATGAATGCAGCCATCTGCTCCGGGGTTCCGATGGTGATACGGTTATACTGACAGATTTTCGGATTGGAGAAGTGCCGCACCAGAATGCCTCTGGCTTTCAGCGCTTCATACAATTCTCCGCCATCCAGTTTGTCGGTTTTGGCAAAAAGGAAATTGGTCTTACTGGGCAAAACGTCAAATCCAAGAATCTTCAGCTGTTCTTCTGTCCACCGGCGGTTTTGGATAATCTGGCTGCATTTTTCCTGATAATAGGGTTCCGCCTCCACGGTGGCTTCTCCCAGCAGGAGGGTCAGTCGATTGATATTATAGGGATTGGTGGAATACTTGATTTTTTCCAGATCCGCAATGATCGCCGGGCTGCCAAAGGCGTAGCCCAGCCGTCCGCCGGCCAGACACCGGGATTTGGAGAAGGTGCGGGTCACCAGAAGATTGTCATATTTTTCAATCAGAGGCAGGGCCGTCTCTCCGCCGAAATCCACATAGGCTTCATCGATCAGCACCAGTGCATCCGGATTGCTTTTTACAATTTCCTCAATTTCCGGAAGGCCCAAATCCATGCCGGTGGGCGCATTGGGATTGGCGATGACCACCATTTTGTTTTTGCCGCAGTAGTCCCGGTGGTCGATGGAAAAATCCGCTTTCAGGGGGATCTTTTCATATTCCAGATCATACAGATCTGCATAAACCTGATAAAATCCGTAGCTGATCTCCGGAAACACCACGCCCTGACCGCCGAATGCCATAAAGGCAAAATTCAGCACCTCGTCAGAGCCGTTGGACACGAACACATTCTCCGGCTTTACCCCGTAAAGCTTTGCCAGCTTTTCCTTCAGGCCCCTGGCCGTGGGATCGGAATACAGCCGCAGCAGCTCCACCTGCTGTGCCGTCATAGCCGCAACAACGGACGGTGCGGGCGGATAGGGCGATTCATTGGTATTGAGCTTGATGTACTGCATATCCCTGGGCTGTTCTCCGGGGGTGTAGGCTTCCAGAGACTGATACCGGGAATTTAAAAATCTGCTCATAGTCAGGACTCCTTTCGGATCATGACGCTTTTTCCGTGGGCCTGCAGACCCTCCTGGTTGGCAAAATAATCAATGGATTCCGCCACAGCGTTCAGGGCATCCGCAGTATAATAGCTGAACTGGCTCTTTTTCACAAAATCATCCACGCTCAGAGGACTGGAAAACCGGGCCGTACCGGAGGTGGGAAGGGTGTGATTGGGGCCTGCAAAGTAGTCGCCCAGGGCTTCCGGGCAGCTGCGGCCCATGAAGATGGAACCTGCGTGCTTCACCGCATCCAGATAGGAGAAGGGATCGTCCACCATCAGCTCCAGGTGCTCGGGCGCGATCTCGTTGGAAATTTCAACGCCCTGCATCAGGTTTTCCGCCACAATGATCTTTCCGTTGCTGTCAATGGAAGCCCGCGCAATTTCCGCCCGGGGAAGCATCGGAATCTGCTTTTCCAGTTCCTGGCTGACCGCCAGCGCCAGTGCTTCACTTTCGGTAACCAGCACGGCGCTTGCCAGCTTGTCGTGCTCTGCCTGGCTCAGCAGATCCGCCGCCACATGGGCAGGGTTGCTCTTTCCATCTGCGATCACCAGAATCTCACTGGGACCTGCGATCATGTCAATGGACACCATGCCGAACACCTGCTTCTTGGCCTCTGCCACAAAGGCATTGCCGGGGCCCACGATCTTATCCACCTTGGGTACGCTTTCCGTACCGTAGGCCAGAGCCGCAATGGCCTGGGCGCCGCCCACCTTAAAGATCTGATCCACACCGGCAATCTTCGCCGCCGCCAGGATCACCGGGTTGATCCTGCCGTCCCTGCCGGGAGGGGTCACCATATTGATCTGGCCGCAGCCTGCAATTTTGGCAGGGATGGTATCCATCAGAACCGTGGAAGGATAGGCCGCCGTGCCGCCGGGGACATAGATGCCCACCTTTTCAATGGGGGTCACCTTCTGCCCCAGTACGATGCCGGGACGGTCTGCGATCACGAAGCTGTTTCGTACCTGCTTCGAATGAAAGTGACGGATATTTTCCGCTGCCTGTTCCAGAACAGACAGAAACTTCGGGTCTACCGCAGCAAAGGCTTCCTCAATTTCCTGCTGAGAGACCAGAAGGGTATCCAGTTCCGCCTTGTCAAACTTTAAAGTATATTCCAGAAGCGCCCTGTCGCCATTGGCGCGGACATTGGCAATAATATCTGACACAATGCCTTCCACATTGACCGAAGGGCTCACCCGGGCAAAGATTTCCGAATTGGAAACCTGCCCGTATTTCATGATCTTGATCATTTCTGTTCCTCCACCTGCGCTGCCAGGCTGTCCCGAATCGTCAGGATGGCAGTGTTTTTAAACTGATAGCTGGCAGCATTGGCGATCAGCCGGGCGCTGATGGGCACGATCTGCTCGTAGACCACCAGATCATTTTCCTTCAGGGTACTTCCCGTTTCCACGATATCCACGATCACATGGCTCAGGCCCAGAATGGGGGCCAGCTCAATGGAGCCGTTCAGATGAATGATATCGATATCCCGGCATTTTCCGCTGTAATAGGTTTTTGTGATATTGGGAAACTTGGTTGCCACTTTCAGTGTCCTGCCCACCGGATCGCGGAAGGCCCGCATACCTGCCACCGCCATGCGGCACTTTCCCATTTTCAGGTCCAGCAGTTCATACACGTCGGGATCATATTCCAGCAGGATATCCTTGCCTACGATCCCCAGGTCAGCTGCGCCCCGCTCCACATAAATGGCCACATCACTGGGCTTGACCCAGAAATAACGGACACCTTTTTCTTCGTTCTCAAAAATCAGCTTTCGTCCGGGATTTTCAATTTCCGGACATTCAAATCCGCTGTTTTTCAGCATTTTATAGGCTTTCTCGCCCAGTCTTCCTTTGGGAAGCGCAATGTTGATCCAGGTCTTCATGCCATCCGCGCTCCTTTCTCAAAACGGACACAGGTCTTCCAGCTCCGGTTTTCCGGCATCTGCGATGCCACCAGAACGCTGCCCTGAGCCGCGGCCTCTGCCGCAGCAGCCGTAAGAACGGCGGTATCCACGCTGCCGTCATGGAGGATCAGCGTATCCACATCCCAGGTATCTGCCCGGGCCGGAAGCTCCTGCAGCAGATCCAAGTACAGGGCAAAGCCAATGGCCCGGGCCTTTCTTCCCATTTTCCGGGGCAGCTTATCGTACTGTCCGCCGGAGAGAATGCTCTGGGGGATTCCTTCCAGGAAGCCCCGGAACACCACGCCGCTGTAATAGCCCATATTGTTGCTGACGGAGAAATCCAGCCGGACGGCATCCGCACAGCCATTGGCCTCCAGCGTATTCCAAAGACCTTCCAGCTGCGCCATGGCCTGCTTTTCTTCCGCCGTGGTCAGAACGCCGGAAACCGAGTCCAGAACCTCCCGGCCGCCGTGGCAGGAGAGGATGGTCTCCAGCTTGGCCCAGCCTGCTGCAGGACACATGGCACGTAAATCATGGGCATTTTTCCGGCGCAGGTTTTCCATGGCCTGCCGCTTTTCCCTGCTGTCAAATCCGCAGCTGTCCAGAACTGCCGCCAGCAGACCCATATGGGAAAGATTCAGCACAAATTTCTGCCCCAGAAGCTCCAGACTTCTGACTGCCAGCAGCACAACCTCTGCCATCTCATAATCCCCCAGGTCTCCCACGCATTCCAGTCCGGCCTGCATGATCTCCCGGTAATCCCGGTAGACATTTTCATTATAATAGACCTTCTGCACCACCCCCGGCGCATCCGGTGCGTTCTTCACAATGGAAAGGGTAACGTCCGGCTTCAGGGCCAGCAGCCGTCCGCCATCGCCGGAGAAGGTGATGATCTGATCCGAGACCAAAAAATCCTTGTTGCGGACATACAGGTCATACTCTTCAAACCGGCTCATTTTGTATGGGGTATAGCCGTACCGGCGGTAAAGGCTCCGCAGGGCAAATACCGCCTGTTCCTCACGCTTCAGAATCTGATCCGTCATCATCCAGTTTCCCCGCCTCCTTTAAATAATCCAGAGCGGTGCGGTAACCGCCGCCGTAATTCAGGCACCGGTTCACCCGGCTGATGGTAGCCGAACTGGCACCGGTGGTTTCCGATACTTCAATATAATTGCTGCCTGCATCCAGAAGGCAGGCCACCCGGAACCGCTGGAACATGGACTGCAGTTCCTTGATGGTGCAGATATCCTCAAAAAACAGGCGGCAGTCCTCCTGGGACTTCAGCGCCAGAATGGCTTCATAAAACAGGTCCTCACCGGGGTGTCGAATTTTGCCCATATACAATAATTCCTTTCTGCGTGTGCATGTCATTGCAGGAAGAGGCCTGAATGACAGCAGTGTTGTTTGTGATACTTTATCACTTTAGCTCGTTAAAGTCAAGAGAAAATATGCCCATTTTTACAGTGTATTTCCAGCGGACATTTGTACATCTGAAAGATACATTTTTACCAAAAACCTATTGACCTTCGGCTATCCCGGTGCTAGAATAATGTAATCAAAAAACCGCGAGAGGTGTAATCTATTATGGAAAAGAAGAATATCGACTGGGGCAATATCGGTTTCGGTTATGTCCAGACCGACCTGCGCTACGTCTCCAACTACAAAAACGGCGCATGGGATGAAGGCACGCTGACCACCGATGCCAACATCACCATGAACGAGTGCGCCTGCGTTCTGCAGTACGCGCAGACCTGCTTCGAGGGTATGAAGGCCTATACCACCGAGGATGGCAAAATTGTCTGCTTCCGCCCTGACCTGAACGCTGTCCGCATGGAAGAATCCGCCAAGCGGCTGAAGATGCCCCCCTTCCCTGCCGAGCGTTTCCTGGATGCCATCAAGCAGGTAGTCAAGGCCAACGCCGCCTGGGTCCCCCCCTACGGCTCCGGCGCTTCCCTGTATATCCGCCCCTATATGTTCGGTTATGACTCCATCATCGGTGTCAAGCCCGCCAATGAGTACCAGTTCCGTGTCTTCGTCACTCCCGTGGGCCCCTACTTCAAGGGCGGTGTCAAGCCCCTGACCGTTCGCATCTCCGACTTTGACCGTGCAGCCCCCAGAGGTACCGGCCATGTCAAAGCTGGCCTGAACTATGCCATGAGCCTGTACGCCATTGTGGATGCCCACGAAAAGGGCTACGACGAGAACATCTACCTGGACTCCGCCACCCGCACCAACATTGAAGAAACCGGCGGCGCCAACGTGATCTTCATCAAGGGCAACACCCTGGTGACTCCCAAGTCCGATACCATTCTGCCCTCCATCACCCGCCGCTCCATTGTCCACGTGGCCAAGGAATATCTGGGCATGGAAGTGGAAGAGCGTGATGTGGCACTGGCAGAAATCGACCAGTTTGAAGAGTGTGGCCTGTGCGGCACTGCTGCTGTCATCTCCCCCGTTGGCACCATCGTGGACCACGGCCGGGAAATCCACTACGCAGGCTTCGGCCCCAAGATCCAGAAGCTCTACGACACCCTCACCGGCATCCAGATGGGCCGACTCGAAGCCCCCGAAGGCTGGATTCAGGTCATCGAATAAACTTTGTGCAAATTGACGGCAGCATACTGCTGCCGTCTTTGTATTTTCTGCATTTCTGCCTAAAATGTATTTTTCCCGTGGACTTTTGTGTTTGATCGCTTGACACTTAATGGTTTTAATGCTATAATGCACCTCACATAAAGCACAACGCTTTGAAGAGGAAAAAGCGCATGTAACCCCTCTTGCAGAGAGCTGCCGGACGGTGCAAGGCAGCGGAGGAAATTTGCGTATACTGGCCTCTGAGCGGCCTCGCTGAACGGGTGACCCAGTAAGCAGGACGGAGCCCGACCGATACAGCGGGATGCGGTTGTTGGACCGCTGTGGAGTGGCCGCTTTGCGCGGCAAGAAGAGTGGTACCGCAAGGTTTTTATGCAGTAAAAGCCCTGTCTCTTTGTTATAGGAAGAGACAGGGCTCTTTTTATAACCAACATGACAGAATAAAGGAGAAACACTATGCTTACCATCGACAAGATCTTCCACGCTTCCCTGGTTCTGAAGGATATCATCCGTCCCACCCCCCTGGCAAGAGCCTATGGCTTCTCCAAGGATTTCGAGCTCTATTTCAAGCCCGAAAACCTGCAGCGCACCGGCTCCTTCAAGCTTCGCGGCTCCGGCTACAAGATCGCCCAGCTTTCCGATGAAGAGAAGGCAAGAGGCGTTATCGCCTGCTCCGCCGGCAATCATGCACAGGGTGTGGCCCTGGCTGCCAGCAAGTGCGGCATTTCCTCCCTGATCTGCCTGCCCGAAAGCGCACCTTTGTCCAAGGTGGAGGCTACCAAGGGCTTCGGTGCTCAGGTCTGCCTGGTGCCCGGTGTCTACGACGATGCCTACAACAAAGCGCTGGAGCTGAAGGAAGAGCATGGCTACACCTTCGTCCACCCCTTTGACGACGAAAACGTCATCGCCGGTCAGGGCACCATCGGCCTGGAGATCCTCAACGAGCTGGACGATCTGGACGCAGTCATCGTCCCCATCGGCGGCGGTGGTCTGATCGCCGGTATCGCCTTCGCCATCAAGTCTCTGCGCCCCTCCGTAAAGGTCTACGGTGTTCAGGCTGCCGGCGCACCCAGCATGTTCCGTTCCATCAAGGACGGCAAGATCGGTACCCTGGACAGCGTTTCCACCATTGCCGACGGCATTGCCGTCAAGCGCCCGGGCGATCTGACCTATGAAATCGTCAGCAAATATGTGGACGATATCGCCACCGTCACCGAAGACGAGATCTGCGCCGCCATTCTGAAGCTGATCGAAAAGCAGAAGATGATCGCAGAAGGCGCAGGCGCCGTTTCCGTGGCCGCCGCCATGTTTGGTAAGTTCCCCATCCAGGGCAAAAAAGTGGTCAGCGTCATTTCCGGCGGCAACATCGATGTCACCAGCCTGTCCCGTGTCATTGAACGCGGCCTGATGAAGTCCGGCCGGATCGCAACACTGATGATCGAGCTGGCCGACATGCCCGGCAGACTGAAGGACGTTTCCCGGATCATTGCCGACTGCGGCGGCAATATCACCGATGTCCACCACGAACGCGGCAATACCGAGAATATCAAGGACTGCTTCCTGCGGGTGGATATCGAAACCCGTAACTACGAACATGTCGACCAGATCCGTCATGCTCTGATGAACGAGGGATTTAAGGTCGTAGACAAATAAACCCCAAAAGGAGACAAACGCATATGGATACCAGCAAGTACAGCATCGGCTACTACCCCGCTCCCGGCGCCCATTACAAATGGGTGCAGAAAGACCACATTGAAACGGCTCCCCAGTGGTGCAGCGTTGATCTGCGCGACGGCAATCAGAGCCTGGTGATCCCCATGAGCCTGGAAGAAAAGCTGGAGTTTTACCATATGCTTCTGCGGGTGGGCTTTAAGGAAATCGAAGTGGGCTTCCCCGCAGCCTCCGAAACCGAATACGAGTTCCTGCGCACCCTGATTGAAAACAACATGATCCCCCAGGATGTGACTGTCCAGGTGCTGACCCAGTGCCGGGAGCACATCATCCGCAAGACCTTTGATGCCTGCAAAGGCGCCCCCAGCGCCATCATTCACTTCTACAACTCCGTATCCGTTGCCCAGCGGGAACAGGTCTTCCGCAAGAGCAAGGAAGAGATCAAGCAGATCGCCGTTGACGGCGCAAAATTAGTCAAGAAGCTGGCTGCAGAATACGAAGGAAACTTCCGCTTCGAATACTCTCCCGAAAGCTTCACCGGCACCGAGCCGGAATACGCACTGGAAGTGTGCAACGCGGTTCTGGATGTGCTGGAACCCAGCGAAACCAACAACGTCATCATCAATCTGCCGGTCACCGTGGAAATGAGCATGCCCCATATCTACGCCAGCCAGGTGGAATACATGAGTGAAAACCTGAAATACCGGGAGCATGTGACCCTCTCCCTGCATCCCCACAACGACCGGGGCACCGGTGTAGCCGACACGGAGCTGGCGCTGCTGGCCGGTGCCGACCGGGTGGAAGGCACACTCTTCGGCAACGGCGAGCGCACCGGCAATGTGGACATCATCACCCTGGCCATGAATATGTACTCCCACGGTGTGGACCCGAAGCTGGATTTCTCCGATATGCCCGCCATCTGCAGGGTCTATGAAGACTGCACCCGGATGCACGTTTACGAGCGCAGCCCCTATGCAGGTGCCCTGGTCTTCGCCGCCTTCTCCGGCTCCCACCAGGATGCCATCGCCAAGGGCATGACCTGGCGCAAGGAAAAGAAACTGCACCAGTGGACCGTGCCCTACATTCCCATCGATCCTCACGATATCAGCCGCACCTACGATGCCGATGTGATCCGTGTCAACTCCCAGAGCGGCAAGGGCGGCATCGGTTACCTGCTGGAGCAGACCTACGGCTACAGTTTGCCGCCCAAGATGCGCGAACACCTGAGCTACCAGTGCAAGAGCGTCTCCGATCGGGACCATCGCGAGCTGAAGAGCGAAGACGTGCTGGCCATCTTCATGGACCGGTATCTCAATGTGCATGACCCCTTAAGCATTTCCGAAATGCACTTTACCCGCAAGGAAAGCAATGTGGAGGCAGAAGTCACCTTCCAGCGCTTCGGCCGCACCAGGACTCTGAAATCTCTGGGCAACGGCTCTCTGGATGCCGTCAGCAACGCACTGAAGGAATTCAGCGGCCGCCAGTTCAACCTGAAGGTCTACTCCGAGCATTCCGTTCAGGAAAAGAGCTCCGGCTCCACCGCCGCAGCCTACATCGGCCTGGAAGATACAAACGGCTCCATGTTCTGGGGCGCAGGCACCGATACCGATATCATCAAGGCCAGTGCCCAGGCACTGATCAGTGCCTTTAATAATATGACAAACGATTAACTGTACACACCTATGCAGGGCGGGGTCATGACCCCATCGGCAAGGTGCATCGGCGGGGTCATGACCCCGCCCTACAGTTTATTCTGAAATATAACAGAAGGAGAGCGTAACTATGGGAATGACCATGACCCAGAAGATTCTGGCGGCCCATGCCGGCCTGGAATCCGTCAACGCAGGACAGCTCATCAGCGCAAAACTGGACATCGTCTTGGGCAACGACATCACCACCCCCGTTGCCATCAATGAATTCAAAAAGAACGGCTTTGATTCCGTTTTCGATAAAGATAAGATCGCCATTGTTCTGGATCACTTTGTCCCCAACAAGGACATCAAGGCCGCAGAACAGTCTAAGCAGTGCCGGGAATTTGCCTGCAGCCATTGTGTCAGCCATTTCTATGACGTGGGCAAAATGGGTATTGAGCACGCTTTGCTTCCCGAGCAGGGTGTGGTCACCGCCGGCGACTGTATCATCGGTGCAGACTCCCATACCTGCACCTACGGTGCCCTGGGTGCTTTCTCCACAGGCGTTGGTTCTACGGATATGGCCGCAGGCATGGCCACCGGCACCGCCTGGTTCAAGGTACCTTCCGCGCTTCAGTTCAAACTGACAGGAAAGCTCCCTTCCAATTGCAGCGGCAAGGATGTGATCCTCACCATCATCGGTATGATCGGCGTGGACGGTGCATTGTATAAGTCCATGGAGTTCGTGGGTGAAGGCGTTGCCACATTATCCATGGATGACCGGCTGTGCATCTGCAACATGGCCATCGAAGCCGGTGCCAAGAACGGCATCTTCCCGGTGGACGATGTGACCATGGCCTACATGGAAGGCCGCTGCGAGCGGACACCCGTGGTTTACTCCGCAGACGAGGATGCCCAGTATGATGCGGTTTATGAGATCGACCTTTCCCGGATCGTCCCCACCGTGGCCTGCCCCCATCTGCCGGAAAATACCCATCCCGCTTCTGAGCTGTCCCGGATCAAAATCGATCAGGTAGTCATCGGCAGCTGCACCAACGGCCGGATGGAGGATATGGAAGCCGCCTACAAGACCCTGAAGGGCAATACCGTTGCCCCCGGTGTCCGCTGCATCATCATCCCCGCCACCATGCAGATCTACCGGGAGTGCATCCAGCGCGGTTACCTGACCGCCTTTATCGATGCCGGTGCCGTAGTCTCCACCCCCACCTGCGGCCCCTGCCTGGGCGGCTACATGGGAATCCTGGCAGCAGGAGAGCGCTGCATCGCCACCACCAACCGGAATTTCGTAGGCCGCATGGGCCACGTGGACAGTGAAGTGTATCTGGCAAGCCCCGCCACTGCCGCCGCTTCCGCTTTGACCGGTTACATCACCGCCCCCAAGGAGGTTTAAGCTATGAAGACACAAGGCCATGTTTTCAAATATCCCGACAATGTGGATACCGACGTTATCATCCCTGCCCGGTACTTAAATACCTCCGATGCCAGGGAACTGGCAAAGCACTGCATGGAAGACATTGATGCAGACTATGTCCGCAAGGTGCAGCTTGGCGACATCATGGTGGCCGGCTGGAATTTCGGCTGCGGCTCCTCCCGGGAGCACGCACCTCTGGTCATCAAGACCTGCGGCACCGGCTGTGTCATTGCCAAGAGTTTTGCAAGAATTTTCTACCGGAATGCCATCAATATCGGCATGCCCATCCTGGAATGCGAAGCCGCCGCTGAGGAGATCCGGCCCGGCGATGAGGTAGCGGTCGATTTTGATACCGGTATTATCAGCAATATCACCACAGGAAAGACCTACCAGGCAGAACCTTTCCCGGAATTTATACAAAATATCATCAAAAAGGGCGGACTGCTTGCTTCTCTGAAGGAGATGTGATAGAATGACCAAACATATCGCAGTGATCCGGGGCGACGGCATCGGCCCCGAGATTGTGGAGCAGGCCCTGCTGGTTTTGGATAAGATCGCAGACAAATTCGGCCACACCTTTGCCTATACTGATGTGGATATGGGCGGCAATGCCATCGACAAATGGGGCGATCCCCTGCCTCAGGCAGAGCTTGACAAATGCCTTTCCTCCGACAGTGTTCTCTTAGGCGCCGTAGGCGGCCCCAAGTGGAATGCGGTTCCCGGCCATATGCGGCCGGAAAAGGGCCTGCTGCGGCTGCGCGCCGGAATGGGTGTCTACTCCAACAACCGGCCCGCCAGGATCTGGCCCCAGCTGGCTTCCGCCTCTCCCTTAAAGCAGGAGATCGTGGACAAGGGCATCGACTTTATCATCGTCCGGGAACTGATCGGCGGCATCTACTTCGGCAAGCACGAAACGGTATCCGAAAACGCCGAAGCTGTTGCCATTGATGAGCTTCGTTATTCTGAAAGCGAGATCCGCCGCATCGGGCGCATCGGCTTTGAAACCGCCCGCAAGCGGGGCAAGCGGCTTTGCTCCGTGGAAAAGAGCAATGTGCTGGATTCCTCCCGGCTGTGGAAAAAGGTCATGCATGAGCTGGCAGAAGAATATCCCGATGTGGTTTTGTCCGACATGCTGGTGGACAACTGTGCCATGCAGATCGTCAAAGATCCCAGCCAGTTTGACGTAATCGTCACGGAAAATATGTTCGGCGACATTCTCTCTGACGAAGCCTCCATGATCACCGGCTCCATCGGCATGATTCCTTCCTCGTCCTTGGGCGACGGCACCCGGGGCCTGTACGAACCCATCCACGGTTCTGCACCGGACATTGCAGGCAAGGACATCGCCAACCCCATCGGCACCATTCTGGCCGCCGCTATGATGCTTCGTTTCTCCTTCGATCTGCCGAAGGAGGCCGATGCCATTGAAGAAGCCGTATCCAAGGTTCTGGATGCAGGCTTCCGCACCGGAGACATTTTCTCCCCCGGCTGCACCAGAATCGGCTGCACCGAAATGGGCAAGCGGATTTGCGATAACATTTAACCACCAGAAAGGATGATGATATGAAACTTTGCGGTTCCGACATCATCGTTCGGACTTTGATCGACCAGGGCGTTGACGTTCTGTACGGTTACCCCGGCGGTCAGGTTCTTGACATTTTCAACTCTCTTTTCAAATATCAGAACGAGATCCGGCATGTTCTGACCGCCCATGAGCAGGGCGCGGCCCATGCTGCTGACGGCTATGCCCGTTCCACCGGCAGAGTCGGCGTATGTCTGGCCACCTCCGGCCCCGGCGCCACCAATCTGGTCACCGGCATTGCCACCGCCTTCCTGGACTCTGTTCCCATGGTTGCCATCACCGGCAACGTGGCAAACACCGTCATCGGTACCGACGGCTTCCAGGAAATCGACATCACCGGTATCACCCTGCCTATCACCAAGCACAATTACTTCGTCACCTCCATTGACGACCTGCAGGATACCATCCGCGCTGCCTTCCGCCTGGCCGCCTCCGGCCGCCCCGGCCCTGTGCTGGTGGACGTTGCCAAGGATGTGCAGGTTGCCATGTATGATTACGAGCCCCTGCCGCCCCTGCCCCTGGACGAGCCTTTCGCGGCCAAGGATATCCGCATTCAGGAAGCAGCAGCGTGCATCAATGAAGCGCAGCGTCCTTACATCTACTTCGGCGGCGGTCTGATCACCAGCGAAGCCCAGGACGAGCTGCTGCAGCTGGCGGAACGGATCGATGCTCCCATCAGCTGCTCTCTCATGGGCATCTCCGCCATTCCCACGGACTATCCCCGGTTTCTGGGCATGCAGGGCCTCCACGGCCACTTTGCCGCCTCCACCGCCATGCATCACGCAGATGTGATCATTGCTTTGGGCTGCCGCTTCAACGACCGCTGCACCGGCAACCGGAACAAATTTGTCCGCTCTGCCCGGATCGTCCACATCGACATTGACGGTGCGGAGCTGAGCAAATCCGTCCAGGCCGCCCACGGTCTCCGGGGCGACATTAAGAAAACCCTGGAAAAGCTGCTCCCCCTGATTCAGAAACAGGAGCATCCCGAATGGCAGGCACAGATTGCCCGCTTCCAGGAAGAGGAAGCCGCCAGCCTGGACAACCGAGAAGGACTGACCCCCCGGAATGTCATGAACATCGTAAACAATCATCTGACGGAAACCACCCCTGTTGCCACGGATGTGGGCCAGCATCAGATGTGGGCTGCCCAGTATCTGAATTTCAAAAATCCCCGCCGGTTCATTTCCTCCGGTGGTCTGGGCACCATGGGCTTCGGCATGGGTGCCGCCATCGGCACACAGATGGCTACCAAAGAGCATCCCATTCTCATTACCGGCGACGGCAGCTTCGGCATGAATCTGACAGAAATGGCCACCGCCTTTGCCAACAATGTGCCCATGGTCATTTTGCTTCTGAACAACCAGGTTCTGGGCATGGTTCGCCAGCTGCAGACCATCCTCTGCGACGGCAACTACTCCAATACAGACCTGCATGCCCGGAATACCAACTTCGTAATGGTAGCCCAGGGCTTCGGTCTGAAAGCCCGGCGGGTTTCCACTCCGGAAGAACTGGACGAAGCCCTGGCAGAAGCCTTCGCATACAACGGCCCCTGTCTCATTGAATGTCCCATTGACAAGGACGAGCTGGTGCTTCCCATGGTGAAGCCCGGCGGCTCCATGGGCGATATTATGGTAAGGATCGGTGACTGATATGAAGAAATTTACCGTAGCCATTCTGGTCAACAATCAGTTCGGCGTTCTGAACCGGGTCACCAGCATGTTCCGCCGCCGCGCCTTCAACATCACCTCCCTGACCGTGTCCGAAACGGAATCCGAGGAGTTCTCCCGCATTACCGTTCAGTCCGAAGGCGACGGGATCAAGAAGGAGCAGCTGATCAACCAGCTTTATAAGCTTCCCGATATTGTTTCCGTTCAGGAACTGAGCAACGAGGAGACCGTTAACCGGGAGCTGCTGCTGATCAAGATCAAAAACAGCTCCGAGACCCGGGAGGATGTCCGCTCCGCCTCCGATGCCTACGAAGGCAAGGTGGTGGACTATACCAAGGAATCCATCATGATCCAGATGATCGGCGACAGCCGCAAGATCGACAACTTCGTCCACCTGATGAAGGAGTTCGGCATTCTGGAAATCTGCCGCACCGGCATCGTTTCCCTCCAGCGGGGCGCCACCACCATCCGGCGGGTGACCAATCTTTAAATTTGTTTTTCATTTATTCTTAATATATTCTGAAAAAGAGGTAATTACTATGAATCGTATTTTCTATCAGCAGGACTGTGATCTGCAGAAGCTGGCAAACAAGACCGTTGCCATCATCGGCTACGGCTCCCAGGGCCACGCCCACGCTCTGAACCTGAAGGAGAGCGGTGTCAATGTCATCGTCGGCCTGTACAACGGCTCCAAGAGCTGGGCAAAGGCTGAGGCTCAGGGTCTGACCGTCATGACCGCTGCCGATGCTGCCAAAGCTGCCGACGTGATCATGATCCTGATCAACGACGAGAAGCAGGCTGCCTTGTACAAGGAGTCCATCGAGCCCAACCTGACCGAGGGCAAGACCCTGGCCTTCGCTCACGGCTTCAACATCCACTTCGGCTGCATCAAGCCCCCCAAGAATGTCAACGTCATCATGATCGCCCCCAAGGGCCCCGGCCACACCGTCCGCTCCGAATACCAGGCCGGCAAAGGTGTTCCCTGCCTGATCGCCGTGGAGCAGGATGCCACCGGCGATGCTCTGGATATCGGCCTTGCCTACGCACTGGGCATCGGCGGTGCCCGCGCCGGTGTTCTGGAGACCAACTTCCGTACCGAGACTGAAACCGACCTGTTCGGTGAGCAGGCTGTTCTGTGCGGCGGTGTCTGCGCTCTGATGCAGGCTGGCTTCGAAACTCTGGTGGAAGCCGGTTACGACCCCAGAAATGCCTACTTCGAGTGCATCCACGAGATGAAGCTGATCGTTGACCTGATCTACCAGTCTGGCTTCAGCGGCATGCGCTACTCCATCTCCAACACCGCCGAGTACGGCGACTACATCACCGGCCCCAAGATCATCACCGAAGAGACCAAGAAGTCCATGAAGCAGATCCTGAAGAACATCCAGGACGGCACCTTCGCCAAGGACTTCCTGCTGGATATGTCTTCCGCCGGTTCTCAGGTTCACTTCAACGCCATGCGTAAGCTGGCTTCCGAGCATCCCTCCGAGATCGTGGGTGCCGAGATCCGCAAGCTGTACAGCTGGAGCGACGAGGACAAGCTGATCAACAACTAACATTTCGCAAATTGTAGGGGAGGGGCAACGCCCCTCCCCTACGGGTACTTTTTATTCCAAAAGAAAGCAGGAATCCTGTTATGATGATGAAAGACAAAGTTGTCAACGGCCCTCAGAATGCTGCCCACCGCAGCCTGTATCACGCCCTGGGCCTGACCTATGAGGAGCAGCAGCGGCCGCTCATCGCCGTGGTCAGCTCCTACAACGAGATCGTTCCCGGCCACATGAATCTGGACAAGATCGTGAACGCAGTCAAGCTGGGTGTTGCCATGGCCGGCGGCACTCCCATCGTGTTCCCCGCCATTGCAGTCTGTGACGGAATTGCCATGGGTCATGAGGGCATGAAATATTCCCTGGTCACCCGCGACCTGATCGCCGACTCCACCGAGTCCATGCTCCGTGCCCACGGCTTTGACGGCGTGGTCATGGTGCCCAACTGCGACAAGAATGTGCCCGGCCTGCTGATGGCTGCGGCCCGTGTGAATATCCCCACCATTTTCGTCAGCGGCGGCCCCATGCTGGCTGGCCGGGTAGACGGCAAGAAAACCAGCCTGAGCAGCATGTTCGAAGCCATCGGTGCCTACACCGCCGGTAAGATCGACGAAGCCCAGCTGAAGGTCTGTGAGGAAGGCACCTGCCCCACCTGCGGCTCCTGCTCCGGCATGTACACCGCAAACTCCATGAACTGCCTGACGGAGGTTCTGGGCATGGGCCTGCGGGGCAACGGCACCATCCCTGCCGTGTACTCTGCCCGCATTGAGCTGGCCAAGCACGCCGGTATGCAGGTGATGGAGCTGGTTCGCCAGGGTATCAAACCCCGTGACATCATGACCGCTGCTGCAATCCGGAATGCTCTGACCGCCGACATGGCTCTGGGCTGCTCCACCAACTCCATGCTCCACCTTCCTGCCATCGCCAACGAGTGCGGCGTGGACTTCAATCTGGACATGGCCAACGACATCAGTGCCGTGACTCCCAACCTGTGCCACCTGGCACCCGCAGGCCCCACCTACATGGAAGACCTGAACGAAGCCGGTGGTGTCTACGCCGTGCTGAAGGAGCTGACCAAGCTGAATCTGCTGGACACCTCCGTGATGACCGTCACCGGAAAGACCCTGGGCGAGAACATCGCCACTGCCGTGAACCGGGACGATACTGTCATCCGCACCGTGGAAAATCCCTATTCCTCCACCGGCGGCATTGCCGTGCTCCGGGGCAACCTGGCACCCGAGGGCAGCGTTGTCAAGCGCAGCGCCGTGCTGCCGGAAATGCTGGTGCATGAAGGCCCTGCCAAGGTCTTTGACTGCGAGGAAGAGGCCCAGGCCGCCATCAACGCCGGCAGGATCGTTGCCGGTGATGTGGTGGTCATCCGCTACGAAGGCCCCAAGGGCGGCCCCGGTATGCGCGAAATGCTGAATCCCACCTCCGCCATCATGGGCATGGGCCTGGGCAACAGTGTCGCTCTGATCACCGACGGCCGGTTCTCCGGCGCCACCCGCGGTGCCTGCATCGGCCATGTGTCCCCGGAAGCTGCCTCCGGCGGCGTTATCGGTGTTGTGCGCGACGGCGATATCATCTCCATTGACATTCCCAACAGCAAGCTGGAGCTGAAGATCTCCGACGAGGAGCTGGCAGAGCGTATGGCGAACTTCGTCCCCAAGAAGAAGGAACTGTCCGGCTACCTGAAGCGCTATGCCGCCCTGGTCTCCAGCGGTGCCAAGGGCGCCATCCTGAATGTATGATGGAGCGGCCCGCCGAAATTTCTCCTGTGGGGTTCACCTGTCAGGAGCCGAAACCCAAACTGACAACGCTGGACCGGCTGAATCTGCGGCTGAAAGCCCTGTCCATTTTCCGGGCACTGCTGTGCGATCCGGTGATTTCCAGTCTTACCCATCATTTAAACTACCGGAAATACGGTCCGGTGGAAGAAGCCGTTAGCCTGTACGGCGAGTTTGTTTCCCAGCTGTATGCCTCTGACAAGCGTACGCTGGCCGGATATATCCAGCACACCGTCAACAACGATGAGAATGCCTACATCCGGATGATTGGAAAAGGCATCCGTCCCTGGCCTGAAATGGAAGAAGTCATTCAGGCGGAGCTGGCTGTCTTGCAGGATGTGGCTGACTTGACTCCGGAATCCCTGCGAACCGGTTTGGATTGGGATGGCTATCTGCCCAAATTCCCGGTAAAACAGCTGAATCTGGCAGAAAGCTACCGGGAGCGCTGCGCCAATATCCACCGCTACGGCTACGGCATTTACGCCAAGCACCGGATGTTCTACCTGGGTTCTGACAACCGGATCATCCCTGTCCAGAATCCCGATCAGACCCGGCTGTCTTCTCTCATCGACTACAAGCGGGAGCAGCAGATCATTCTGGACAACACCATCGCCCTGCTGGAGGGCAAACCTGCAGCCAACATTCTGCTGACCGGCGATGCCGGTACCGGCAAGTCCTCCACCGTCAAAGCCGTAGTCAACGAGCTGTATGACCGGGGTCTGCGGATCCTGGAAGTCCGCAAGGAGCAGCTCCACGCCATTCCCGCCATCCTGGACGAGCTGAATACCAATCCGCTGAAGTTCATTCTGTTCATCGATGATCTTTCCTTCCAGAAGGATGATGACAATTTCAGCGCCCTGAAAGCCATCCTGGAGGGCAGCGTTTCCGCCAAGAGCCGCAATGTGGTGATCTACGCCACATCCAACCGCCGTCATCTGGTGAAGGAAAGCTTCTCCAGCCGGGAGGGCGATGATGTGCACCGCAACGACACCCTGCAGGAGGTCATCTCCCTGTCCGAGCGGTTCGGCATCCAGGTCACTTTCCAGAAGCCTACCAAGCAGGTCTATCTGGGAATCGTCCACCATCTGGCCCGGGAAAAGGGTGTGCAGATGGAAGAAAGCGAGCTGGACATGCTGGCCGAGCGCTACGCTCTGGGCCGGGGCGGAAGGTCCGCCAGAGCCGCTACCCAGTTCATCGACGGACTGCTGGCAAAACAATAATTTCCATGCAGGACGGAGGTCTGCCTCCGTCCTGCATTTTTTGTTTTCATTGACGGAACCTGAAAATGCCGCTATAATGGAAAGAAAAACGGAGGAATTTCCCATGGATTTTTTGCAGATCGCCAACATCCGCCAGTCCTGCCGCAGTTATGATGAAACCAGACCTGTGGAGCAGGAGAAGCTGAACGCCATTCTGGAAGCCGCCCGTCTGTCCCCCTCTGCCTGTAACGGTCAGCCCTATAAGCTCACCGTCTGCACCGGCAATGCCGCAAAGGAAGCTGCCCTTGCCTGCCGGGGAATGGGCATGAACAAGTTTGCCGTTCAGGCGCCTGTGCTGATCGTGGTATCCGAGCAGCCCTACGTAAAATCCGCAGCCATGGGAGCAAAGGTAAAAAACAACGACTACCGCTCCATCGATATCGGCATCGTCACCGCCTATCTGACCGCAGAAGCTGCCGCCCAGGGGCTTTCCACCTGTATTTTGGGCTGGTTTGACGATGACAAGATCCGCAAAATCTGCGGTCTGGATGCCCCGGCCCGGCTGGTCATCACCCTGGGCTATGCCCATCCTGAGGACAAGCTGCGCAAAAAAGTACGAAAGGATATGGAAACCCTGGTTTCCTATCAGGAGTAAGCCATGAAACGACCCATTCTTTCTGCCTCCGGCCCCCTGAAGTGCCATTGCCTGCGGCTGCACCGGGGTGACGATCTGCTGCTGACCATCCGGGAGATCGCAAAGCAAAAGAACATTGCCGCCGGTGTGGTACTGTCGGCTGTGGGCTGCATCTCCAGGGGCAGAGTCCGGGATGCCAGCGGCGTGACCATCCGGGATATCAGCGACCACTGTGAGATCGTCAGCCTGGATGGCACCGTCAGCGCACAGCGGTGCCATCTGCACATTTCCCTGTCCAGGAAAGACCTCTCCACCATCGGCGGCCATCTGTGTCCCGGCTGCATCATCAACACCACCTGCGAGCTGGTCATCGCAGAGCTGCCCGGTATCCGGTTCGGCGTTGAACAGGACGAAGAAACCGGGTACGACGAATTGATCTTTCAGGAGGATATGCCATGAAGATTCTGGTTCTGAACGGAAGCCCCAAGGGAGAATACAGCATTACCCTGCAGACCATCCGGTATCTGGAAAGGAAATTCCCGGAGCAGACCTTTGAAGTCCTGGATGTGGGACAAAAGATCAAATCCCTGGAAAAGAATGCTGCCCCTGCACTGGAAAAAATCGCCGCAGCAGATGTGCTTCTGTTTTCCTACCCGGTCTATACCTTTATCGCACCCTGCCAGCTGCATCGCTTCCTCGCGCTGATGAAGGAGCATGGTGCAGATGTGACCGGAAAAATCGCCACCCAGCTGACCACCTCCAAGCATTTTTACGATGTGACTGCCCATCGGTACATTCAGGACAATGTTCAGGAAATGGGTATGCACTTTATCCGGGGCCTGTCTGCGGACATGGATGACCTGACCACGGAAAAGGGCCGTTTGGAAGCAGAAAATTGGTGGAAGCATTTCCTGTGGAGTGCACAGCAGGGTTATTTTGAACCTTACTTCCCGGCTCCCGCTCCCACGTCTGCCGTTCCGGTCACTGTTCCTGCGGAAAATTTCGAAAACAAAACGGGCGATGTGGTGATCATTGCCGATCTGAAGCCGGAGGATACCCAGCTGGCAGGCATGGTCTCCCGGTTCCGCTCTGTCCTGCCCTATGCCACCCGGGTGGTCAATCTGCAGGAATATCCCTTCAGCGGCGGGTGTCTTGGCTGCTTCCGCTGCGCCGTCAGCGGAAAATGCGTTCACAAAGACGGCTTCGATGATTTCCTGCGCGATCAGATCCAGACCGCCGATGCCATGATCTATGCCTTCTCCATCCAGGACCATTCCATGGGGCATCGGTTTAAGATGTACGATGACCGGCAGTTCTGCAACGGCCACCGTACCGTCACCATCGGTATGCCCGTGGGCTATCTGATCTCCGGCAATTACAGCCGGGAAACCAATCTGCAGATGATCCTGGAAGGCCGCGCCCAGGTGGGCAGCAATATCCTCACCGGCTTTGCCACAGACGAAGCGGACACCGATGCCGCCATTGACCGGCTGGCTGACAGCCTGACCTATGCCCTGGAACACAAAAATACCGGCCCCCAGAATTTCCTGGGCATCGGCGGCATGAAGATCTTCCGTGATCTGATCTACCAGATGCGGGGCTTCATGCGGGCAGATCACAAGTTCTTCAAATCCCACGGTCAGTACGATTTTCCCCAGAAAAAGTGGCCCCAGTCTCTGGCCATGTACCTGGTCGGTGCCATGATCGCCAACCCCAAGGTACACAGCAAGCTGGGCAACAAGATGAATGAGGGCATGCTGATGCCCTATAAGAAGGTTCTGGAGGATATGGACAAATAAAATTCACCCTTCGGGAGTACACTCCCCAACGGCACAATTCCATAACGTTAATGAAAGCAAATGTAGGGCGGGGGTATGTCCCTGCCGGGCAGTATCGAAACCTGAGCGGTAAACACCAAATACTCAGGCACTGTAAATGCCCGGCGGAGGCATGCCTCCGCCCTACAACACGCTCATCCAAATGATATTTCTCATTTAACCATCTTATTAAATAACACTTGACAAAAACACGATTATGGATTACTATATATTTAACAGTTAAGTTAAATGTTAAATAAAGGAGGAACTGCCATGGGCTTGCAGCAGACATTGAAGGCCTTAGCCGACCCAACCCGGCGGGAAATATTAAACCTGCTAAAGCAGGGAAAACGCTCTGCCGGAGAGATCACCGACCATTTTGACATCACCGCCGCCGCCATTTCCCGGCACCTGTCCGTGCTGAAGGAGGCAGACCTGATCGAGGACACCCGGGAGGGCAAATACATTTTCTACACCCTGAACGCCTCCGTGCTGGAAGAGATCATGCTCTGGATCACGGATCTGAAAGGAGAATAAGCCATGATTTCCACTGCAACCATTCTTTCCTGTGCTGCCACCTTATTCGTCAGTCTGATCCTGCCTGTGCTGGTTCTGATCGTCTTCGCGCTGAAGAACAGAAAGCAAGGTATCCTCTCCGCCTGGCTGCTGGGCGCGGCTGGATTTGTCGTGACACAGCTGATAATTCGCCTGCCCATTCTGACCTGGCTGCAAAGCCAAAGCTGGTTTTTGACCTTTGCACAGAAGCATCTGTTTGGCTACGCCTTCTGCCTTGCCTTTACCGCCGGACTGTTTGAACTGGCAGGCCGGTTCGCCGTGGCAAAGCTGATGCGAAAAAACCTGACTTTCAACCGTTCCCTGGCTGCGGGTCTTGGTCACGGCGGTATTGAAGCCATGGTTCTGATCGGCATGACCTATGTGAACAATCTGATCTACATTTTTATGATCAACTCCGGCACCTTTGAAACGGTCATTGCCCAGACTGCCGCCATGGGTGTGGATGTGACCCAGCTGTATGCCATCCAGGATTCTCTGATCCACACTGCCCCGTCCCTGTTCCTGCTGGCAGGGCTTGAGCGGATTTTGGCCATGACCGGGCATATGGCCATGAGTATGCTGGTCTGTTACGGTGTTGCCCACCGGAAAGCCCTTCCCTGTATCCTGCTCTGCCTTGGAATCCATACCCTGATGGATCTGACAGCCGGTATTTCCCTGGTACTGCCCCAGTCCATCGCCTATCCTGTCATTTATGCCATTCTCATTGCCATGGCCATTCTCTCCCTCTTTGTAATGCGGGAGCTGCACCGCCGCTGGCAGAAGGAGGTTCACCATGAAAAATAAAAAGACGCTGCTTTTGACATCCTTTTTGACCCTGCTGCCCATTCCCATCGGCCTGCTGCTGTGGAACCGGTTCCCGGAAACCATGGCTGTTCATTGGGGTTTTACCGGAAATGTCGATGGCTATGCCAGCCCCGGCTTCGCAGTATTTGGTCTTCCCCTGCTGATGCTGGCCTTTCACTGGCTTTGCATCCTGTTCACCGCCCTGGATAAGGGAAACCGGGGACGAAACCAGAAAATGTTCCGCATTGTTCTCTGGACGATCCCCGTCATCAGCAATCTCAGCCTGCTGGGTCTGTACGCGTTTGCGCTGGATGTGGAATTTTCTCCGGTGGCCTGGACTTTGATCCCCATGGGTATCCTGTTTGCCGTCATTGGCAATTACCTGCCCAAGACCCGAATGAATTCCACCATGGGCATCAAAGTTCCCTGGACCTATACCAGCGAAGCAAACTGGAACGCGACTCACCGTTTTGCCGGCAAGGTCTGGATGGCCGGCGGTCTTCTCATGATGCTATGCGCGCTGCTCCCCCACTTGTGGGCAGTTACGGTCATGCTGGTTTTGATTTTGGTACTGTGCCTGATTCCCATGGTGTATTCCTGGCGCTACTACAAAAAAGAGCTGGCAGAAGGTCATGCTCTGAAAAATCCCGGCGACATGGTAAGCAAAAAAACACGCAGGCTCTCTCTTGTATTTCTGATCGTTCTGGCTGTCTTCCTGGCATTTGTTCTGTTCTACGGAGAGATTGACTACGTCTATACGGACGATTACCTTCTGATCGACACCAATATGTACTCCGACAATATCCTCTATTACGATGCCATCCAGTCCCTGGAATACCGGGAAGGCAATGTGCCGGGGCTGCGGGTAGGCGGCTACGGAAGCTTCCGGCTGCTGATGGGCTTCTTTGAAAACGAAGAATTCGGCACCTATATCCGCTATACCTACTTTCAGCCCGAAGCCTGCGTGATCGTGCATCTGACAAACAAGGTTCTGGTTCTCAGTGGGGAAACCCAGGAGGAAACCCAGACCATCTATCAGGAACTGCTGAAAAGAACAAGCTGAACACTTTGCCGGGAACGGATTTATCCTTCCCGGCAGTTTTATGCCGCTGCAAAAAAATCTTGACTGCTACAAATAGTTGGGATATAATAGCAGAAGCTATGTAAACTTTACTATCTATGAAAGGATTTTTGAATATGGCAAAGGAATTTAAGATTACAAGCCTGCGTCTGGCAGACCTGGAAAAGGAACTGAATTATCTGAAGACTACCCGTGAGCGTGAGGTCGCTGCTATGATCGCAGAAGCCCGCTCCTACGGCGACTTGTCCGAAAACTCCGAATACGATGCCGCCAAGAATGAGCAGGCTAAGCTCTATGGCCGTATCGCTGAAATCGAAGATATCCTGTCCCACGCTGTTATCATCGAGGACGAGAACGAAGCCTCCGGCCGCGTGGGTCTGGGCTGCACCGTGGTTGTTGAGGATGCCAACGGCAAGCAGACTGCTTACCGGATCACCGGTTCCCAGGAAGCCAACCCCATGGAGTTCAAGCTCTCCGATGACTCTCCCTTCGGCCGCGCCGTTGTTGGCAAGGCTGCCGGTGAGACCTTCACCGTCAACGCACCTGCCGGCTCCTTCTCCATGAAGGTCGTCAGCGTATCCCGGGAGGGCTAATAGAAAATGGCAAAGTTTGTACCCCAGGCTGAACTGCCTGTTTCTGAGCAGGCTGCCATCCGCCGCGAAAAGCTGGCAGCGCTGCAGGCCGAGGGCCGCGACCCCTTCGTCCAGACCAAGTATGACTTCGATGCCGACTCCGCTGCGATCAAGGCCAACTACGAATCCTACGAAGAAAAGACTGTCAAGGTTGCCGGCCGTCTGATGAGCAAGCGCGGTCAGGGCAAGGTCATGTTCTGCGATCTGCAGGACTGCTCCGGCCGGATTCAGCTGTTCGTCAAGATCGACGAGATGGGCGAAGAGGAATATGCCCGCTTCAAGAAGTATGACATCGGCGACATTCTGGGCTGTGAAGGCAAGGTCTTCAAGACCAAGACCGGCGAAATTTCCGTCCGCACCGGTAAGGTGACGCTGCTGAGCAAGTCCCTGCTGCCCCTGCCCGAAAAGTACCATGGCCTGACCGACAAGGAGATCCGGTTCCGTCAGCGTTATGTTGACCTGATGGTGAATCCCGAGGTCAAGCAGAACTTCATCATCCGTTCCAAGTTTATCAAGTTCATGCGTTCCTATCTGGACCAGCGGAACTATATTGAAGTGGAGACTCCCGTTCTGAACACCATCGCCGGCGGCGCTTCTGCCCGCCCCTTTATTACCCACCACAATACCCTGGACATTGACATGTACATGCGCATCGCCACCGAGCTGCCCCTGAAGCGGCTCATCATCGGCGGCATGGATCGCGTGTATGAGATCGGCCGCATCTTCCGCAACGAGGGCATGGACCCCAAGCACAATCCTGAGTTCACTTCCGTTGAGCTGTACCAGGCCTATGCCGACTTCCACGACATGATGGATATCTGCGAGGGCATCATTTCCGGCGCTGCCAAGGAGATCCTGGGCACCTACGACGTGGAATGGATGGGCGAGGAGATCAACCTGGCTCCCGGCTGGCGCCGGATGACCATGGTGGAAGCCGTCAAGGAGTACGTTGGCATCGACTTCGGTGCCATCACCGATGATGCCGAGGCTGTGGCCGCTGCCAAGGCCAAGGGTGTGGAACTGGCTGACGCTGCCGAAAAGACCTGGGGCAATGCCCTGTACGCCTGCTTCGATCAGAAGGTAGAAGAGCATCTGATCCAGCCCACCTTCATCACCATGTACCCTGTGGAAGTCTCCCCCCTGACCAAGCGCAGCCCCGAAGATCCCCGCCTGACCGAGCGCTTCGAGGCCTTCATCTGCCACAGCGAGATGGGCAACGCCTACTCCGAGCTGAACGATCCCATCGACCAGAGAGCCCGCTTCATGAAGCAGGTGGAGCAGCGCGAGCGCGGCGATGACGAGACCGAAATGCTGGACGAGGATTTCCTGAACGCCATGGAATACGGCATGCCCCCCACGGGCGGCATGGGCATCGGCATCGACCGCTGCGTCATGCTGCTGACCAATTCCGACTCCATCCGGGAAGTCATTCTGTTCCCCACGATGAAGCCTATGGAAAATTAACTGTCAATATAGTTCGGAAAACGTAAAATATGATGGTGAAAAGCACAAAAAACAAATGCTAAAAGTTGGAGATTTTTTGAGCCGTTTCAAATCTTACCCCACCGTTACCCCATTTCATTTTCGGGGCATTTGTTGACAGTGGATAAATCAAGATGAAACATAATAGTTATAGGGTACAGAGATTTCTCTGTACCCTATAATTTTACCCCTTGAAGCGAGTGCATTTGCAATGTCCGTAGGGGTTGCTATGCCGAAGCCAATAGCTGCTTACTTCTACTGTTCTCCCGCAGTTTCGGCATAAGCATTTCCACCGGGTTTCATTGCCCTTGATTCGTTTGTTGATTGTTGGACCAAGTACAATCAGGTGGCCATATTCTTGCCCAGTAAGATCGTATTGCAATTTATGTAGTGTGCAACCACACGATTTTGTCTTGCCGCTTCGCAGACTGTCCGATAGAACGGATACAAATTTTCCGCATTCGCAGCGGCAGATCCATTTGGCTTTTCCAGAAAGGGTGGCAGTGTCTTTATGTAAGACAGTCAATTTTCCAAATGTTTCACCTGTAAGATCTATCAGTGTTGGAGATGTCTTATGGCGGAGACACCCACAGGATTTTGTCCCATTTGTTTTTGTCAAGCTGGTAGACGAGATCGTTGTGATGTTACCGCATTCGCATCTGCAAGTCCATGCGGGCCGTCCAGGTTTGATGTCCTCTGCTCTGGCTATAACATAGAGCATTCCAAATGTTCGCCCGGTTAGATCGTTCATCTTTCCCATTAGAGTCCTCCAATCAGGATATTTTTATTTTACCTTCGAGACGAGCGAAGGACTCTTGTTTCTTCTGCGTTGTTGCTTCAGCATAGATGTTCATAGTAGTTTCGATATCTGCGTGGCCCATGATTTCCTGAATCACTTTTAGATTGGATTCATTTTCACAGAAACGGGTGCAGAATGTATGGCGAAGGTTGTGGACAGAGAAATGTCGGATCAACAAGGGAGTCCTATGCTCCTCTGCTGCGTTGGCAGTTTCTTCTTTGTTGTATGCGGTATAAATTCGTTCAATGGCACGATTGATATCATGTGGAGAAAGTAAGCCACCAAACCGATTTTGAAAGATAAATCCGCTATATCCGTCCACTACTTCGTCACAGAATCCGAACTCTTTTTGGAGATTATATTCATTAAGAAGGGCATCTTTGACCTCTGACAACATGGGAATAACGCGGATACCTGCTGCGGTCTTGGGGGTCGTAATATGAAAACGCATCTCCTGTTCGCCTTTGTAATGACGATACAGCATATTATGATTGATGCTGATCGTTCTGTTTTCAAAGTCACAATCTTCCCAGCGTAAACCGATGACCTCGCCGACACGGCATCCGGTTCCCAGAAAAACGGTCATAAGAGGCAACCATCTTCTGTATATGGGGGAAGCGGAAATGAAACTTATGAATGCTTCCTGTTCAGGGATCGTCAGAGCGATTCGTTTTGGCTTTTCCCAATCATAGGTTTTCTTAATTTCAGCCATAACATCCTGAGTTGGATTGGTTCGGATGTAATTGTCCCTGACGGCTAATTTGAAAACGGGATGCAGAATCGTATGGATGATTTCCATGGAGTTTGGCTTGAATCCCAAATTATCAATCAGGTTACAGTAGAAAGAGAAAACAGTGGAATACTTTATGGACTTTATTTGTTTAATTCCAAGGATGTCTTGGACGTATTTTTCGTACATATAGATATAATTAGATCTGGTAGATTCCTTCAACTTTGTCTTGCCCGACATATATAAGATGAACATATCATTGAGGGTAGCTTTATTTTCAACCTGAGCTTTTATCCCATCGTCCAGATCACGGTTGATAAGTTTCTTTTTTTCTCTAAGACTTAAATCCTCTTTGCAGCCTTTTGGGGTCCTGTCAGTCGCTACAAGACGGCTGCTATACACATCTCTACGTTTACCCGTTGCGTCGGTATATCGGTATCTATACATACCGTCAGGACGTTGAGATTCGCCGTCTTTCAGAATACGGCCTCGATTGTCAGTTCGTTTCGTTCCTGCCATTTGAATCACTCCTTTGTTTTCTATGTGCCTACATGATAGACTAGAAAGGGAATATGGTCAACGATGCGGCCTGATGGTGGACTGTCAGGCAGAAATGAGATTAAGATATATTTTTACTTTCTCGACATTCCAAAGAACACGTTTACCAAGTTGGATTCGCGCTTCTGCAAGTTCGCCCACATCAACGGCGGATTTCCTTCCACAGCCTAGCAAGGCTTGAAGTTCTTCTGTTGTAACGGCTAATCGGGATGGTTGAGTAAAGATACTGTGATGCTTTGTTCTATTCATGGCTTACCTCCATTTACTTGTTGATTTGAGATTTCAAAGTCACATGAATACGCTGGCAATCGAAATTGCCAGCGCATGATATGCGACTTTGAAGGTTCCCGCGTCAGCAATGTGGCATTACGATACATACAAATCGTGAGGCGGCAACCTGCTCAGTTAATCAAGAATTTGCGCTATCCGTCACATTTATCACAGCCCCTGACGGTGGGGATAGAGCAGGTTGCCTGTGGTAAGGCCATCATAACTCCACGATACCGCTGCCGGATGGCTGGCGAATATCGCAGGGTTTCCTCGCGAGTCTATGGAGGAGCGTGAGCAAGTTTCATTGCGCCCATGCAAGTCATGGCAACCGGATTACCAAACCGGCTCAGAAAATGTGTTGATCGCTCGGATAGCAACCTGGATTCACCTCCTGTGGTCCTATCGTCCCGGCGCACATTTCATGCTGCTCGTTGCACGGGGTTCTGTACCTGAACTACCGTATATTCACTTGAAAAGGTTCAGAGAAGGTATAGGGAAAATGCACCTTCATCTATAAGCCGATTTCAAGCGGACGGTATGACAAAAAACTAAAAACTTCCTAAAATGTTCAATAACTCTTTTAGCTTCGACAGTATTTTTTTACGCTTCCGGCTGACTCCGGATTGTGTCAGTCGGATCTTTTTTGCATACTCATTTTCGGTCATTCCCTCAAAATAGATGGCTTGTATCAATTCGCGTTCTGCCCTGGGGAGAACGTTGATACATCTATGTAGCAAGGTTAGCAGTTCCGATGCAAGCATTTCATCTTCAACGCTGGGGGCGCGGATGTTTGACATTGCAGCTTCACCGCCATGTGTTGGTGTATCCAAGGTGTGATATGAAATCAGACCATTCTTTAGATCGCGTTCTTCCAGATATCGTTCTCGACGATCCATGCCGTAGTATGCTCTGTACACTTCCTCAGACACTTCTATCAATTGACCTTCGGCGGGAATAAAGAAACGTTTCGGTTCTTCCATGGGGATTTCCTCCTATTTAGTCAAATAATCCGGATACAAACTAAATAGGGATGAGAACCGTTTTTTTCTGCATGGTGCAAAAATTTAATGCTCTATGCAGCAGAGTGCGAAAGCACAATACTACATAGAGCAAAATAGCCACAGCGAACCATTGAAAGGTATCGCTGTGGCTATTTGTATTGAATTACTTTCTGGAAATGTCCTTGACCAGAGCCGAAATCGTTTCAAGTTGCCGGTCATCCAGATGCTTCAGATCTTCAATAATCGCCTTTAGCCGGGTAGGATTTTCAGCGTCTATGTCAAAGAACTCAGCAGGAGTAACACCTAGGTAATCACAAATATAGAAAATGCCAGTTAGGGACGGTGATGACTTTCCATTCTCGATATTGTTGATATATCCGGGGTTCTGCCCCATCGATAGACTCATATCACGAGCAGACACGCCCTTCTTTGCACGAAGCTGGGCCAGTCGTTGTGCAAAGTCTTTCTCATCCATGTATATCACCACCCTTTATTACATTTTAACCCACAACCGCCTTGGAATTATTGGCTGGCAGATGCTATTTAACTTGTAATATAGGTTTGTGGACGATATAATGAATGTGGATATGGGTTGAAAGCCAATAGAGAGTGGCTAAGAATAAAAAACCACCCTTCCGGAGAAAGGTGGTTTGAGCCAATGTGCCATATGAGAAATGAGATGCCTTTAGCACACGCATTATTTACTGTGCTTCATGGCGTGGATCATCTGTTGGGCAGCAGATTTTTGATCTGGAGTAAGAGATGCCCAGCTATCAAATAATTCTTTGAGTTCCGGTGTGAGTTCTACCATTTCACCCTCAGCGAAGAACTGTGACAGGGTGATGCCATATCCGTTGCAGATCGCTTCCAAGGTGGGAATAGATGGCATCGTATTCCTGCGGAAAATGTTGGCGATAGTAGCATCGCTCAAACCGCAGCGTCTGGCAAGCTGGTACTTCGTCCAGCCGCGCTCGTCTAATAATTGTTGGAGTTTTTCATGGATGTCCATAGTATAGCCACCTTTCTTCTGAATCATATTGTATCGTTAAAAATGATGGTAATATACTAAAGACTTGTATTGTAAATATGATTAAGTTAAACTATAATATACTTTAATTCAAAACGATAGTGGGTGAAATACAAATGAAAGGCTGTTTCTTCATAGGCCACCGGGAAGCAGATGAACGATTGCTCCCACGGCTCAAAGATACCATAGAGCGGCTGATAACTGAGGAAGATGTTTCGTATTTCTATGTAGGAGGGTATGGTGGATTTGACCGTATTGCAGGAGCTGCGGTGAAACAGGCAAAGAAGCAGCATCCGAATATTGTGCTGAAACTGGTGCTGCCGTATCATCCAGCGGAGCGGCCTATTGAGGCACCTGCTGGGTATGATGGCACCTATTATCCGGATGGGCTGGAAAAAGTGCCTCGGCAATATGCCATCGTCAGGGCAAATAAAATCTTAGTGGATACCTCGGATTGGCTGGTGGCCTATGTCCGGCATGGAGCCAGCAATTCCCGGAATTTATTGGAGTATGCCCAGCGCCAGGAGGAGAAGGGGAATATACGGATTATCAACATAGCAGAAGAAAATCCGAAATAACGGTCAGGGAGGTAGGGAGATGAAAAAATATATCCTATCCGCAATCTCTGGTGCGCTTGCTATGCTCGTCGCAATTATAATTGCGGCAAATATCAGTGCAGCCCGTAAGCAAGAACCGAAAGAATATGAACACATTAATTATGTGTCCACCATCACGGAAACGGAGTGTTATGTGTGCGGTAACGGCGGTGACTACACCGTATCGGCATACTGGGGTGAGGACAATGTGGGTATTATCAACCTGAACACCTTTGAGATGATGCGGCTGGAAATCAACCGCTATGGCGATCATGGGGAACTTACTGAAGAACCGGCTGGTTATATGTCCAGCAGTGGTCTGATCGATAAGGAAGCAGAAACCTATGCCCATGCCTATTGCTTCCCGGACAATGCCTATGCAAGTGTTCAGATAACCGGAGTGCAGTATGCCATTGACCGGGATCTGATTCAAAGCAAACTTTGCCAAACTTGCCTCGATTCGATCAACAGTCTTTGGTTCACAACGCAGCCACCGGCAGAGTATGCAGTAATCAGCTTTGAGGATCGGGCGATCCAGCCGCTGTTGAATGCCCACCCATGGTTTGCAGCCGGAAACTTTGGCATTGACTGTGAGTTTAAGGAGAATGGTGCTATCGACCTGCTGATCCATTACTGTCCCAATCGGTATGAGTGATTCTGTTGCCGTTATCCTGAAGTAAAAATAAATCTCTAAACAGCGATAGACTTTTCCAACCAAAAGGTGTATAATCTAATTTTGGAAAACTACGACTGCGCTGGAAAGGGGGTTGTATCATGCTTGCACATCCGGAACTGAAGATCGCTGTCGTGGATGACATGGAAAAGGATCGTGTTCAAATCACAGACATGGCAAGGGGTATTCTGTGCAATGAAAAGATCTCCCATAGCATTGACAGCTATGCGGATGGTAAATCCCTCCTTGACAATCTGCGCAGTGGCAAAAAATATAACCTCATCCTGCTGGATGTTCTGATGGACGAAATGGACGGTATGGCCCTTGCCAAGTCTCTGCGTGACCAGGGCGACAGCACCATGATCATCTTCATCTCCATCAGCCAGGAGCTGTGCCGCCGGGGTTATCATGTGGAGGCATCCAGATACCTTGTGAAACCTCTGGACAAAGAGGAACTGAAGGAAGCATTGCTGTATTGCCGCGAAAGATTGGCAAAAAAAGAAATCCTGCTGCCAACCGATAAGGGGCAGTACAGGACTTCTTTTGCAGATATTCAATATGTGGAAGCATTTGACCGTGGTACCCGGTTCGTTCTGACCGATGAAACGGTGGAAACGAAACTGAAATTCAGCGAGGTAGAAGCAATGCTTCCCAAGGCGAGTTTCCTTCTTTGCCACCGGGCATACATAGTCAACCTCGCCCAAACCAAGCGTATCAATCAATATGCGTTTCTGATGAAATCCGGTGCCACCGTTCCCATCAGCCGTCTGCGTTATAACGAGATCAACCGTCAGTTTGTGTCTTTCTTCCGGGATTAGCTGAGTGGGATCACGATCTCCACGACGAAGTTTCCGTCCCTCACTTCATCCAGGACCACACCTTCATATTTTGCAACGATACTGCGAATAATTTTTAATCCCAAACCGTGCTTCGGCACGGTTTCTTTTTTTGCTGACCTGTTTTGCTGCTCCGGATCAAAACTGTTTTCACAGAAGACAGCAAGATAACCTGCCTTCTCGTGAATGGTCAGCTTCACAAATGGGGCTTTTGCTTTGGCGGCTGCGGAAATGGCATTGTCCATGATGTTCATAACCAAGGCACATAGATCCGGATTGGACAGGCGTAATTCAGCAGGAGCAGTTACATGGGGAATCTCAACATGGATACCTGCATCTACGGCAGCGCCAAGTCTGCCATTGATAATAATATCCAGCATTTCATTTCCGCTCTCAACGATGGGGCGGATTTTCTGATTTTGACCGATCAGCTCTGCAAGATAAGCCGTCCGTTTTTCATCACTGTCCATATCGTGGAGGGTGTGGTAGTGACGGAGCATATCATGCCGCAGCATCATGACTTCCTCATGCTGGCGGCGGAGGTTTTCGTAACTGGACATGGCCAGCTCATGCCGCTGCTGCATCAGTTGCTGTTCTGTACGGCGATTCAGTTCTGCTCTGACCGCCTCCACAAAAGTGACAAGGAGGGCAGCAACTGTAACACCGGAAAGCGTATGGGTATAGACATAGTGTATCTGGTAGTTGAGCAGGTTAGCCGTGATTTGCTGCCAGACATAGTCTGCGCCCTCCAGGAAGAACTGCATTACCCAGCTGACAGCGATCCCGGTAAAGGCCAGCGGAATAAAGAGCCGGTAGAATCGATTTTCCTTTCTCCACCAAATGGTTCCCATCACCAGCAAGACTGTCAGGCTGATAAAGGCAAACCATAGGGGCAGATAAAGGATCACGGTAGAGAACTGAACCGGCCCTGTCGAAGCACCGGGGAATACGCTCAGAATGATGGCGTCGGCGATTACCACCAGGGCGAAGGCTCCCACCGGAATCCAGAGGAACTTCCGGCGTGTCCCACCTTGAAGTGTGAGATAGCACAGCAGCGCAAGAGCGGAAATCCGCGGAACTTCGGTGATCAGCGAGTTGGAATTGATTGCATAATACCGGAAAAAGTAGCTGGTTCCTGCGAGCTTCTGTGCCATCCAGAGAAACGCGACCACAGCAAGGCAGAGAATGCTCCAGTCCCGGCTGCGGACAAAGGCCGCAAGCAGGCTCACGGTCAACGCGAAGGCAACTGCTGCCAGAAGGGCGGTCTGGAAAGTCTCGGAGATCAAGCCGCTTTCGTAAGCATAGCCGCAGTAAAGGCGGACAGATGCAGGCCATGCGACCACAGAACTGGTCTCTGTCCATTCCGGGAAAGACTGGGCGACGGTCAGGGTCTTGCCCCGGTAGTCGGCGGGCAGACTGATGGTAATGGGGTCATCCCGGACCCACTCGCTCATGGGCAGCTGCACATAGCCGATACGGTTGTCCAGATCTGGGCAGTCGGTATAGATCAGCATATCATCCAGCCAGACGGAAAACTGCCGTTCCACAGTTCCAAGCTGCAAGGTGGGACTGTCCAGTTCTTCCTCCATGACACGGGAAAAATAGAAGGTCTGCCCTAATTGGAGACCTGTGTAACCGCCAAAACCATCGGGAGTCAACTCTGTTCGGATGCTGCCCTCCTGGGTGTAGACAGTCCAGCCCTTGGTGTCAGGACCTTCCGGGGTGGGGGCAACACCATCCCCCAGATTCATCAGGGACAGATCCAGAAAAACATCCTCCATAGGTTCCGCATACATCATAAGAACACCGGCGCAGAAAACCGCCAGGATCAGTGCAAGAATCAGCGGTCCGTGCCGTATGAGTTTATCGCACAATAGGGGTCACCTCCTATTTATAATATTCCATATTATAAATCATAATCAGGAAAAAGGATAGTGTCAATCTTCCGCTCTGACATTTCATGCAAGATTTGATACATCTCACGCAAGGCCCATTGTTTTTTGGAAACCCTTGAAATAAAATGCAAAGTGTAAAATTGGGTGAACTATCCAGAGCTACTGAAACAACGAGGGAATGTCCCTTTTCTCATATCTCCCCAAGGAGGAAATGCGTATGGAAATAATGAAGTGGATCAAGAAAGGAATCAGCGCCCTGCTTGCGCTGAATATGGTGCTGTCCTCGGTGCCGTTACCGGTTTTTGCCGTGACGGAGGATAACCTGTGTGAACACCATACTGAGCATACCGCCGAGTGCGGCTATCGCGAGGGCAGCGTAGGTAGTGCCTGCGCCCATGAGCATAGCGAGGATTGCTATGCCATCGTAGTGTGCATCCATGAGCATGACGAGAGCTGCGGAACAGATGGTGCTGACTGCACCCATGAATGCGCCGTAGATAACGGGTGCATCACCATGGAGCTGGATTGCCACCATGTCCATGGTGACTGCGGCTACAGCGAGGGAACCGCTGAAGTTCCCTGCGGCCATGTCCATGATGAAAACTGCGGCTATGTGGCAGCTTCCGAAGGAACGGACTGCGGTCATAACTGCGCCGATCATGGCTGCACGCTGAACGAGGACGGCGAAACCTATACCTGCCTCCATGCAGAGCATGACGAAGTCTGCGGCTATGTGGCTCCCGTGGAGGGTGTGGCCTGCGGTCATGTGGAGCATACGGATTGCGGCTATGCCCCGGCTACTGAGGGTACTCCTTGCACCCATGTATGCGAGGTGAAGGTAGACAGCGACGATAGCTGCTACAAGCTCCTTTGCTCCCATAAGGACGGTGGCCATGACGATGCCTGCGGCTATGCCGAAGCAGTGGAAGCCCACGAGTGCCACTATGAATGTGCCGAGTGTGCGGCGGTTGCGGCATCTGAGGAAGCTCCCGAAGAATCCTCCGAGCCTGCCCCGGTCTGCGACTGCGGCACGGATGACGAGAGCATCCACGCCACTACCTGTGCGGTGTATGTGGCTCCTGAGAATCCCCAGTGCTTCTGCACGGAAAAATGCACTGCTCTGAACGAGTGGTGCGATGTCTGCGGTTTTGACTATACCGCCTGCACCGGCACCGATACGGCTGCTGCTTATGCGGAGGGCACGATTGACCTGTCCCAATACAGCGAAGGCGCTACAATTAACATTACCCAAGATAGCGTGATTATCGGCGACGGTAACGAGTACAAAGTTTCGCTGAATATCGCAGAAAATGCAACCGTTACCTTTGATGTCGGCGCAAGCGGAGTGAAACTGGGTGGACAGATCACCGTGGCTGACGGCAAGACCTTGACACTCCTTGTTGCAGGCGATGCAGAGCATACCGTGAACGGCGGCATTTCCCTTGGCAATGGCTCCAATGTGATCATCGAAGGCGACCTTACCAAAGAGAACAACAAACTGACCGTTACGGCTACAGATGGCAACGCCGGTATTGGTGCAAACGGTGGCGTTACAGCAGGTGATATTACCATCCGCAATGCCCGTGTTGATGCTACGGGAAGTTCAAGGGAAGCGCCGGAGTTTTCAACTCCTGCAAGTATAAGCGGTGCTGCTATAGGTACATCAGCTGGATCAATGGGAGATATCCTCATTGAAAATTCAATCATCGTTGCGGAAGGTGGTTATTATGAAAGCACCTCGCATGCACCAGCAATCGGTATAGGTTATGTTGGTAGCACAATGGGTAATATAACCCTTAAAGATTCTCAGATTACAGCAAGAAACAACGGTGACGGCCTTGCTTCTGTAATTGGTGCAGGCGCTAATATGCATGTAGATGTAACCGGAACTTTGGGAGATATTGTCATTACAAATACCGAATTGAATCTTTCTATGGAGATCGGTACGACACACCATTATGCCGCACTTATAGGATCG
>JAFQHF010000158.1 GCA_017398105.1 Oscillospiraceae bacterium
CGGTAGACAAGGAGGTTGACTTATGGATATTCCGAAAATTCACGAGGGCGAATATCGCTTTTGTCTGATAATGTGGGAGCATGAGCCGGTCACGGCTGCGGAGTTGGTAAAGCTGTGTCAGGAGCAGTTGGGTTGGAAACGCACCACCACCTATACCGTTATCAAGCGTCTGGGAGAGAAAGGTGTTCTGCAGAACGATAATGGTAACATCACTTCTCTGGTTTCCAAAGATGCTGTACAGGCATACGAGATAGGAGAACTGGTTGAAAAGACATTTGAAGGCTCACTGCCTGCTTTTGTCGCTGCTTTCACCAAGCATCAGAATATTTCTGAGGAGGAGCTTGATGAGGTGCAGCGTATGATCGACCGCATCCGGAGAGGAGGCAAATAACATGTTCCAATGGCTATCAACTACAATGGAGTATGTATTAGATTTCTCCAATATCCTAAACGCAAGCATTGCGGCAAGCTGGATGGTGTTGGCGGTTATCGTCATGCGTTTTCTGCTGAAGAAAGCACCAAGATGGACTCATGTTGCGCTCTGGGGTCTTGTGGCTGTGCGTCTATTACTTCCGTTTTCTATTGAAAGCGCTTTTAGCCTGATCCCAAGTACCCAAACTGTCCCCCAGGAAATACTGGTATATGAAGGTGAGAAACTACAGAACACGGCGTTCCTTGACATAGTTTCTAATCCGGCTTTTTCACAGAGCGTTACTGTTGAGGTTGGCGAAACCGTGGATCGTGTGCAAATCAGCCTTGTTCAGATGACACCGATCTGGATTTTAGGTATGGTGGCACTTTTGATTTATACAGTAATCAGCTATTGGCGTCTGCGCCGTAAAGTCAGCGAGGCAGTCATCCTCCGAGATAACATCTTCCAGAGCGAGAATGTGGCCTCGCCTTTTGTGCTGGGCTTGTTCAGACCGAGGATATATCTTCCCTACAATATGGACGGGCAGGATCTGAGTCATGTGGTCGCACATGAGCAGGCACACATTCGCCGCAGAGACCATTGGTGGAAGCCACTCGGTTTCCTCCTACTGACAATCCATTGGTTCAATCCTCTGATGTGGCTGGCTTATGTGCTGCTGTGCCGGGATATTGAGCTCGCCTGTGATGAAAAGGTCATCAAAGAGTTGGGCAATGAGCAGAGAGCCGATTACACCCAGGCGCTTGTTGCCTGTAGTGTCAACCGCCGCATGATCGCGGCCTGCCCTCTGGCCTTTGGCGAGGTCGGTGTAAAGGAGCGTGTGAAGTCTGTGATGAATTATAAGAAGCCCGCTTTTTGGGTCGTCGTCCTGGCAGTCATCGCCTGTGTGGTCGTTGCGGTCTGCTTCCTGACAAATCCGATGGGATTCCAATTCGACGAAGCGACACACACCATCGTTTCTGCAAATCATTTCGATATGCGAAATACGGGTGATGCGGTTGCTGTTGAGATGAATTCAGCGCAGATCAGCGAGTTGAGTTCTCGGCTGGCCGGGGTCAAGAACACGAAAAAGAGCGATGAATATGGCGGACTTACGCCGGGGTATCAAATCAGCGCGCTCTTGGAGGATGGCACATATATCCGAATCAGCGGTTATTCTCTCTCCGACAATAATATAGTGGATATCGAGTGGAATGGAGAACGATATTTAGTATCCGACGAGGAGTTCCAAGATTATTTAAGTAGAATCTGTGCAGGAGGAGATGTTTCTTCTGCTGATAATGCAGTAACCGGAAAAACTTATCTTTACGAAGGCGAAGGCATCATGGGTAGCTTCACCATTACGCTCTATGATGATGGCTCGTTCACCTACTATGAGGGTATGGCCAGCAGTTATCTTGGCGATGGTTCTTGGACGCAGGATGGAGATACTATCACCTTGACCGATTACGGGCAGGGCGGCTATGGACTGGTCAACCACTTCAAACTTGACGGAGATGACCTTGTGTTTATCGAGCAGGACTCCGACAACTTTATTTATGTCAAAGTCAAGGGTGGCGAAAAGTTCAACTGCACAGGAGAATCATTTAAGCAAAAGAATAGTACAGACGGCACAGTACAGATTATGCCCAGCCAGAAGCTATCTCTGAACGATGTTATCATGCTTTCGCAGAAGGGCTACGATTTGACCTGGAGTGATTTTGAGCAGTTCGAGTATATCGAGACCGGCTCCGGACTGTATATCCGCGTCTATGAGATCAATGAAATGTACGAACTCTGGATCGGCGGAAGCTGGATAGATGAAGACCCCATGTATATCTATCTGACTTTGGCGGATGACCTTGATACGCGCATCGACATTCGGGATGGCGGCGTAACGGAGTTTATTGGTGCCGATCATTCGGAGGTATTGCTGACAAAGGCCATCCATGAGGCGATTCTGTCAGAAAATAAGCCTTCCAAACCGGATGGCCTGTACCACTGTGCCAGCTTTGTCCTGCTGGATCAGCAGGAACTCAGCGGCACCCCCGCAGTTGGCTCATCCGACCACACCAGGCTGGTCACGGTCTACGGACTGGCGCTTCATCAGGGATTTGGTTATTCCGGTGGAACCTTCCACGATGCGGCTGGCAGTCATATTGCCGTTGCCATCACCTTTGAAGTTGTAGATGGGAAATATGCTCTGAAAGAGTATTGGACACCGCGGGACGGCTCCTACTACGTTCAGGATATCCGGGATAAGTTCCCTGACGAAGTTGAGGACGAAGCTCTGGATACGCAGAGGTACATCCTTGCACAGAAACAGGAATGCTACGATCAGGGCGTGCGCTACGGCGGAGTTGATACCTACTCTGCGGTGGAACATCTTTTTGAGGTAATTGAGTCTTCACCGACCACATCTTCCAGACCTGCCGACTACATTGATGCGCACCCCATTGAATACAGGGAACTTATGTATTACGGAGACTATACGCTGCAGTACATTTTTTCCAAGTTCCATCTGGAGGGCAATCAGACCGGACTGCGCGGCCATC
>JAFQHF010000011.1 GCA_017398105.1 Oscillospiraceae bacterium
TGCGGATTTGGATTTGCGGGGCTGGGAACGGCGGATGTGGCACCAGTGGGATGGTTTCCGTTACAGCGGCAATGGCGGCATTCCCTTCCTGATGACATCTCAGGGATATGGCCTGCTGCTGAATTCCTCCTGGGCCAGCCGCTTTGTGCTGGGTGATGGCAAAATCGCACCGAAAACCACCGATGTAACGCCTCCGGATCCCTGGGGAGAGGAATCTTCCGGAGAAGACAATCCTTTGCGGGGAGCGATTGTGCTGGAGGGCGGCGATATGGATGTATTTATCATCCATGGATCGGATTATCCCTCTATTCTCCGGGGGTATGGAAGTTTGGTGGGCAGACCGCCTGTGATCCCCAAATGGGCACTGGGATATATGCAGAGCAAGTTTGGCTATAAGAACCAGGATGAAGCGCTGGAAGTGGCAAACGAAATGCGCCGCAGAGGGATTCCCGGCGATGTGCTGATCATCGATCTGGACTGGTTCCGGTATTTTGCCGATCTGAACTGGATCAAGCCCTACTGGCCGGACCCAGAGGGAATGCTTCGGCAGCTGCGTTCCATGGGCTTCCGGGCTATGATCGTATCGGAACCCTTTGTGGATACCCGGAGTCAGAACTTTGCGGAGTTCAACGAAAAAGGATATCTCTATAACTGGGAGCCCACAGCGTTGAATTCTCCTGTGGATCTGACCCATTACGCGGTGGACCAGACGGATCCTGCGGCACAGAAGCTTTGGTGGGAAAAGCTGAGAAAGCTCTTCGACCAGGGTATCCGTGGCTTCTGGTGCGATATGGGCGAACCTCAGAATCATCCCGAGGATACCAGAGATCTGTATTTGGGCTGTCGGGAAAAGGTTCATAATATCTACAGTGTTGCATGGAGCAAGGGTATCTATGAAAATCAACGCGCCTATACCGATGAACGGCCCTTTACGCTGTTCCGGACCATGTACGCAGGAATGCACCGCTACAGTGCCGCCAGCTGGTCCGGTGATGTGGACTGTACCTGGGAAGTCCTGAAAGATCAGATCGTGGTAGGACAGCAGGTGAACATTTCCGGTCAGCCCTGGTGGGGTACCGATGTGGGCGGCTGTATGTATATGGAGCGCTACGACCCGGAGCTGTTTGCCCGCTGGTTCCAGTGGGGGGCATTCTGTCCCATCTTCCGTACCCACGGTGTCCGCTACAACAATGAACCCTGGAGCTATGGGGAACATGTGGAAAATATCGTCAAAAAATATATCGATCTGCGCTATGCACTGATGCCCTACATCTATACCTGCGCCTATGAAACCTCCCAGGCTTTTGTACCTATGATGCGCCCCATGTTCTATGCCTTCCCGGAAGACAGCGTGGCGGCAAAGGAGCAATACCAATTCATGTTTGGTGACAGCATCCTGGTAGCTCCGGTTACGGAAAAAGGCGCGCGGACAAAGCGGGTCTGGCTGCCGGAGGGAATCTGGTACGACTTCAGTACCGGCGAAAAATACACCGGCGGCAAATATGCGGAAGTCTTTGCCCCGCTGGACACACTGCCTCTGTTTGTCCGGGGCGGCAGCCTGATCCCCATGGCAGAAGAAATGCTGCACACCGATGCGCAGCGGCTGGACAAACTGATCCTGCACATTTATCCGGGCTGTGACGGCAGCTTTACCCTGTATGAAGATGACGGCTATACGTATGCCTACGAAAAGGGACAATGCGCAAAGATCGGATTTGCCTATAAAGATGCAGAAAAGCTGCTGACCGTGTCTGCCGCAGAGGGCGGCTATGCCGGTATGCCCTGGGCCAGATCCTATGAGGTGGTGTACCACGATGCGGACAAGCCGGAAGCTGTTTTGGTCAACGGCGCAGCAGAAACCGCATGGAGCTATGATGCCCAGAGCAGATTGCTGAAAGTGACACTGGAACAGATGCCTGTGAAGGAGTGTCTCGAAATTCAGCTGATTGCCGGTGAGGCAATGGAAACCGGTATTGCCTTACAGGAAGCTTCTTTGCGATATGACCTGGAGTATCTGCCGGAAATGGAAAACGCGCGGATGAGCTGCCTGATCCGCATTTTTGGGGGAAATGATGACAGGGTGTCGCTTACAATCCCTGTTGGCTGGATCTGTGTATCCCAAAAACAGGAAATCCTTGCCACCGGACAGACGGTCAGCAAATTTCTGCTGCAGATGGAAGGAAGAGAATTTACCTCCACAGGTACGGTAACACTGAAGTTGCGTCGGGGTGAGAAGCTGCTGTCGGAAACTGTGAATCTGCTCAGCGGCTGGGTCACCTGGTGGAAGCTGGCAGGTGCGTACCGCTATGGCCCGGAGGGCTTTGATACCGAGTTTTTGCCGGAAAAGCAGCTTTGTATTGACGAAAAAAATCTGGAACCCGGTGTCCGGGTGGAGGATTTCAAGCGATTTGAGTGCTTCGGTTATGTGCCTGTGCAGCGCGTATTCAAGGAAGAAAAGAATGTCAGTGCTTCGGCAAACTGTACGCTCAACTGTGTTGACCGTACCTGCTATGCCAGCTGTACGGCAACGCTTTCAGAGGACCGGGAATGTACCGTGAAGCTGATGGGCGAGGACAAGCTGAAGCTGTGGGTCAACGGGAAACTGCAGCTGGCTTCCGATTTGTGTCATGGCACGCCTCTTTACAGCCGAGTGAAACTGAAGGCTGGAAAAAACCGGATCTTTATCAAGTGCTCCCAGTTCCATAACCGGGAAGCGGAGGTGTGGAGCGAACGGGCCTGGGGATTCTACTTTACCATCGTGGACGAAAACCGAAAACCCATGGAAGATATTGTGTATTGCGCAGAATAATGCCCAATTACAATGTGAAGTTAAAGCAGGGGAATCTGATACTCTGAAATCCTAAATACCGTTAGTAACACTTTCCCTTTCAAAAAGTCCCATAAGAACACTCGCACCATAACAGATACCGCAACCGATACAATTGTGTTGGTTACGGTATCAGCTTTTTTATACCATATTTGAAGAAAACAGGGTGCTTTTTCCAAACTTTGCAACGTATTTGTGGGGAGTGACTCCAGCATGTCGTGGTTTTAAGGTATGTCCGGAGTGCCTGGTCCCTACATTTTGTACGTTAATTTCGTTAACCAACCGCTGTTCGTTATGCGGCTGATAGTAAAAAAAAGCCGCCCAGACTTGTGCAGTTTAGCTACTTGCAAGCCGAGGGCAGCAGATGCAACATCATGGACATGTCGCCGGGAAGATAAATATAGGTTGGTTCCACAGTTACCGCTTCGGATACGATCAGGCCGATACTGCCCTTGACGCGGGCAACGTAATGCTGCACCAGTTCGTCGGTGACATAGCACTTACTTGCCAGATTGGTGGATATCGGCGGCATAAATATATGGTTCTTTACCGTTTTTGTTCCGATCTGAATGGGCTCAAATTAATGGGTGTATTTGTTCATAGAATCGCCGGCTTTCTTTTGGGTATTGAGAAATTCATGTTCAGCGATTGTTTTGGGATCCGGAGACCGAAACATCCATTGGAAAATCCCACAGTCACGCCTACTGACCAGAGGAGAGACTGTGGGATTGCCTGGGTTCTCAGATTTCGTTTGCGGCCTTGTAGCCACTCCGAACAGCTTCCATAATACCGGCAGTGCGCTCACCGGAGCAATCGCCTGCATAGTAAACGGGGACAGTGACGCCTTCTGCATCCAGAACATTCTTCCTGGAGCCCACAGCCATGACCACCATATCACAGGGGATCGAGATTTCAGTTTCGCCCTGGATTGCCTTGACACAGCCTTCCTCAATGGCACTGACCTTGGTGCTGACATACTGCTGAACATTGTGAGACGCGAAGTCTGCCAGAATGGTGGGCAGGATGGTGGAGGATTCGCCGTTTGCGATCTTGTCCATCATTTCAATGATAGAAACGGAGCAGCCCTTTTCCAGAAGGTATTCTGCGGTTTCGGTACCCACCAGACCGCCGCCGATGACGGCGCAGTGGCCCTTGACTTCGACTTTACCGGCCAGAACATCCCAGCTGGACACCACATTGTCACCGTCGGCACCGGGAATGGGGAGCTTCAGATCGTGTGCACCCACGGCCACGATGACGGCATCGGCTGCGTTCATGATGTCCTTGGTTGCCATAGTGTTCAGGTGGATGTTTACACCCAGGGCAGGCAGGAGACACTCGTAGTAGGCAACGGAGCGGAGAATCTCATCCTTTCTGGGAGGCACAGCAGCGATGTTGATCTGGCCGCCAAGAACGGCTTCCTTTTCATAGAGATCCACTTCGTAACCACGCAGAGCGGCAACTCTGGCGGCTTCCAGACCAGCCACACCGCCGCCAATGACAACGACCTTCTTCTGGCCGTCACCAGGCTTAATGAACATGGTAGCTTCCTCGCCGTTTTCCGCATTCAGGACGCAGGTGATATAGCGGCGGTTCTGGATGGCGTCCACGCAGCCCTTGTTGCAGTTCATGCACAGGCGGACAGGCTCACCGGTTTCCGCCTTGATGGCAATATCGGGATCGCACACCAGACTGCGGCCATAGGCGATGATGTCAGCATCTCCGTCAGCGAGCAGCTTTTCGCCGTTTTCCACCGTCAGCACCTTACCCACGGTGGCAACAGGGATGGATACAGCAGCCTTCACAGCCCTGGTCACAGGCAGAATCCAGTTCTCCTCCCGGGTACCCATTGGGGGAATGGTGTCGGCCATGTTGCCGGTATGGTTGGCCTGGGCAACCTGGATCATGTGAACACCGGCCTTTTCCAGCAGCTTGGCGAATTCTACACCCTCTTCCAGATGCAGGCCGCCCTTACCGCGATCGGACCCGTCGGGATTCTTGGTGATGATGGGCAGCTTGTACTCGATCATCAGACTGGGAGCGGCTTCCTTGATGGCAGCCACCACTTCCAGGGCATAACGGACACGGTTTTCAAAGCAGCCGCCGTATTCATCGGTACGGAAATTCATAAGACGGGAGCACAGGCTGCCCAGCAGACGGTCGCCGTGGACCTCGATTGCATCGATTCCTGCTTCCTGGGCCCGGCGGGATGCCTCGGCAATATATCCCTTGATCTGAGCTAGCTGAGCAGGCGTGACTTCCTGGATGAAGAACTTCATGTCGTGGGCGATCTTACCGTGGGCCTGCTTTCCGTATTCCTGGGACTCTTTCATCTTGGCGCCGAAGGTGGCCATGTCGCCCTTTGCCTTGGCTTCCATGCCTTCCTTGGCCGACATCTGAGCCAGGCGGATCAGACGGCCTACTTCGGGAACGTCATACTCGGGGTGGAAGATCTGCAGGGCTACCTTGCAGTCATACTGATGCAAGGTATCTGCCAGACGCTTGAAGGCGGGAATCTGCCGGTCATCGCAGAGCTTGGGGGTGGGGGAAGCGGTCATAACAGGGGCAACGTCACCGATGACCACATAGCCGGTGCCGCCTTTGGCCAGCCGCTCATAGAAGGCCAGGCTCCGCTCACCGATGGAGCCATCCCGCTCTTCGTAGCCGGTAGTCAGAGGCGGGAACATAACGCGGTTCTTGAGAGTCAGGTTACCCACCTGAATGGGCTGCAGCAGCAGAGAATCTTTGCTCATGGATATTTCCCCTTTCAAAATTAGTTTCTTATATCATACCATATTCTCACTTCTTTGCAAGCATATATGGTGGAAAAGGGCTATAAAAATGAATCTGGCGAATAATTTGGATGTGTTCGCAGTAGATGCAGGATCTATCTTCAGAGATACAACCGGGGGATCATTTTCCAGATTGCTGTTCAGGGTAATATCCTGTTTCCGAACGGCCAGAACCCTATGCCAGTGCCGTTTCCGAATGCTGCCAGCGATATCAGCACAGCTATCCATTTTCTGCTGACGCGCTGCTTCCACCTGTGTGCTCACTGTATCCGATTCGGGGATTTGACTGTTTCTATACATCCAGCGCAAATGCCAATCCCCAGGGCACGGGACAGGGACTGTTCATCGCGAACCAAACTGCCCAGCGGCACAACGCTGACATTCGTATGGAAAAACTAACCGAATCCACCGTGGTATTCTGGAAATACGCCCCGGAAAACGGCATGACCAAATAAAAAAGAACCGTCCCGAATACACCTTTTCCAGGCACTTCAGGACGGTTTTCATTTGGTTAGGCGTGGTTGTGGAAATGTTCCTCAGAGGCATCCTCTTCGTAGGAATGGTCGTGAAGAGCTTCATTCTCACCGTGAACGTGGGTGTGGGAGTGGCAATGCTCATGGGCATGAGCGTGTATCAAACTGCCATGCCGATGTTCGTGGGTGTGAACATGGGAATGTTCATGGGTGTGCTGCAGTCCGATGGTATCTTTCACCATCAGAACAGTCGCAAAGATCATAATGATTAATCCCGCATAGAACTGAATACCGGGCCGCTCGTTCAGCAGCAGGATACCGAAAGCCACACCCAGGAAGGGCGCGATGGAGTAATACGCACTGGTTTTGGCGGCACCCAGATCCTTCTGAGCTTTGATGTAAAAGTTGATGCTCAGACCGTAAGCCACAAAACCAAGCAGAAGCACTGCCCCGATCCAGAGGATGCCGGGGATCTTTTCTCCGATTACCAGAGCAATTGCAAGACTGCCCAAACCGGAGAAGGTGCCCTTGATGGTGGTGATCTGGACGGAGGACTTGGAGCTGAGCATCCGGGTGCAGTTATTTTCCAGACCCCAGCAGCAGGCGGCACCCAGCACCAGCAGGGAACCGGTATTAAACTGGAAGCTGCCTTCGCCCTCAAAGCTCAGCGCAATGCTGGCGGCAGTAACCAGAAGGATTGCCAGCGTGAGCCGTTTGGACAGGGCCTCCCGGAATACGAAGAAGGCGATCATGGAGGTTGCCACGATTTCAAAATTGTTCAGAAGGGAAGCGTTGGCAGAGTTCGTCCGCTCAAGACCCAGCATCAGCAGAATGGGAGCAGAAATGTCCAGGACGATCATGCCGATGGTATAGGGCAGCTCGTTCCGGGTCAGGGGATCACCTTTTTCCTTTTCACCGCTGATCAGGCCGTAAAGAAACAGCCCCAGACCGGCGCCGAGATACAGAAATGCTGCCATCATGGAGGGTTCCACCTGCTTCAGCAGGATCTTTGACAATGGGATATTGATGGCATACAGAGCCGCTGCCAGAATGGCAAAGGCTGTTGCGGTATGCTTGGTTTTCATGGCGCCTCCTTGACTTATCTATAAAATTGCAGTACAGCAGATACGATACAATACAAAATGTTCGATATCTATTGTAATGGATTTCCATGAAAAGGCAAGCATCAGATTGGCCGGTTTGTGCGATACCGGACAAATGCCGGAAAATGTACAGGAGGATATATGTTGGATCGACGTCAAAAGAAAACAAGAGCAGCTATTTTCAAAGCTTTACGGACGCTGATGGAGCAAAAGCAGTACAGCGTTATTACCGTGCAGGAGATCATTGACGAAGCCAATATTGGCCGCAGCACCTTCTATGCCCATTTCGAAACCAAGGACGCTCTGCTCCGTAGTCTGTGCAGCGAGATATCGGCATGGGTTCTCTGCTGGGCAATATGTCCAAGAATGATGCCGAGCGTGCAACCCTGTCTTCCGCCCGCGGCTTTGGCTCTACCTTTGCACAGCTGATCGGCGGCGCCCTGATTCCCGCCTGCCTGGCCAAGTTCGGCGACAATGCTGCCGGTTATGGCAAGACCTCCGTGGTCATCGCCATTGTTGGCTGCTTCATCATCTTCCTGCACTATGCACTGACCGAAGAGCGCAACAAGGGTGTCGTTGCTGTCGAGGAAAAGACCGCAGAAGAAAAGGAAGCCGAGAAAATCAAGGTCACCGATATCTTCAACATCATCACCAAGAACCGCGCTTTCCTGGCTCTGATCCTGCACTCCATCTCCATCTGCGGTGTCCAGGCTCTGGCACAGGGCGCTACTACCTACATGTATGCTGACGTTCTGGGCAACATCGGTCTGCAGGGCTACGCTTCCACGTTGTCCTCTGTGCTGATGATCTGCATCCTGGTCGTGGCTCCCATTCTGACCAAGAAGTGGGATCTGGTTTCCATCATCCGTGTCTGCCTGCTGGGCGGCTTCGCTGTTCTGGCCTGCACGCTGGCCTACACCCTGATGATCCCCGAAACCAATGCCTGGGTCTTCATCATTGCCAACTCTATCGGCTCCGGTCTGATCACCATGTCCGTCCAGATGCAGTTGGGTCTGGTGGCTGAGTCCATCGACTACAACGAGTACCTGACCGGCAAGCGTAACGAAGGTACCATCTACGGTTTCTTCTCCCTGTCCCGCCGTATTGGCTCCACCATCGCCAACTCCGCTTCCGTTCTGATCATTGCCGGTATCGGCTATGACGCAGCTCTGACCGCAGCTGGCCTGCCTCAGGCTGATTCCACCATCGCCGGTATCAAGCTGATGGTCATCGGCTTCCCCATGATCGCTGCTCTGTGCTCCTTCTGCTGCTTCACCTTCATCTGGAACATCAACTCTGATGTCCGGGCCAAGATGGCCGAGTGGAAGGCTGCAAAGGCCGCCAAGTAATTTGCAACCATTTATCATTTCCCTTACATATGTGTGAGGCGGCGATTTCCCGCCGCCTCACACAAAACTAAATGCCAGAGGCACCTATTAGCCGCCTGACCGAATTCTTTCTCCTTACCACTTATCACCAGATTCGGAAAAAACTTTTGCCATTGTTTGCAGGCGGCTAATAGATGCCTTTGTTTTGATTGTACTGCAAATCACAGGAATCTATAAGCACCGTTCCAATCCGGAACGGTGCTGCTGTCGTCAGTGGGTTATTGGAGCTGCGTGATTACCAGGTGGGCGGAGACGGGCCGCGTGCCGCCGGCGAGAGGCGTGATCGTCAGCGCAGCGGCAGTTCCCTCAGGGTTGCGAACCGTTAAAACAGAATTGATTACCGTTGTTTCAACGATCGCCATGCCGACGATCTGGGATACCCCGGTTGCGCGGCCTGCTACGGTATATGCCAGGTTTTCCCCATTTAAGGTCAGAATCAGCTGTCCGGCTTCCGTGACACTTACCTGGAACAGTACCTGATAGGTGCCAATCTCAGCCAGATTGAATGCGTCGGGGCCGGATCGGACAATGCCGGAACCGCTGCTTGGGCCGTCCTGGGGGAAGCTGACATCCGTTCCGGGCGCAACAGTTGCTGCGTTATCAGGAGGCATGAGTGCATAGAAATCTGCGAAGTTCAGAATACCTCCGGCAGGGCCTTGGGGGCCAATGGGGCCAGTTTCGCCAACGGGGCCTTGTGGGCCAATGGGGCCAGTTTCCCCGGCGGGGCCTTGTGGGCCAATAGGCCCGGCAACACCGGCAGGGCCCTGAGGGCCTACGGGTCCAGTCTCGCCAACGGGGCCCTGAGGGCCGATGGGGCCGGTTTCCCCGGCGGGGCCCTGAGGGCCAGTGGGGCCAGCTTCTCCGGCAGGGCCCTGAGGGCCAATGGGACCGGTTTCGCCAACGGGGCCTTGGGGGCCGACAGGGCCGGTTTCGCCAACAGGGCCCTGAGGGCCAATGGGCCCGGTTTCCCCAGCGGGGCCTTGGGGGCCCACAGGGCCGGTTTCTCCGGCAGGGCCTTGTGGGCCAATAGGCCCGGCAACACCGGCAGGGCCTTGAGGGCCAATGGGCCCAGTCTCGCCAACGGGGCCTTGGGGGCCAATGGGCCCGGCAACACCGGCGGGGCCCTGAGGGCCAACGGGCCCGGCTGCACCGGTGGGGCCTTGCGGGCCGGTTGGGCCGGTTGCACCGGGTATTCCCTGCGGACCGGCAGGGCCCTGGGGCCCGGGAGGACAATTGATACAGCAGCTGCAATACTCTCTTTCTCTGAAGCCCTGATCTCTGGGCGGATACCGCTTGCAGGAATGATCATCAAACTGTGCATCCCGATTTCTGTCTTCAAAACAATGGTAGCTGTTCATCACAATCCCTCCTTTAAAAGGTGTGTAATACAGTATATGTTTTCAGACAAAAGGTGACACCTGTTCGCAAGCGGATTGCAAAAGAACCGGGATATACGCTTATTCGATGTCCATGTGGACAAAGCTCGTGTCAAAGGCGTAGGCATAGCGAATCTGGGGCTGCTTCAGTGCCCAGGAGAGGGTCTGACGGGCGGATTTTCCTTCAATGCGCAGATCGACGGCTTTTCCGGTCAGGTGCCTGCTGTCGGATACACCGCCCACATTGGCGTTGTGCTGGGTGCACCGCAGTCCGCTGGAAACAAAACCTGCGCCGTTTAGTTCTGCGCGGGCTCTGTCGGCAAGCTCCACCACGGCACGCTGCATCTGCGCAGGATATCCATCGCAGTATCTGCCGCATTTGCAGGCGAATTCCTTCCGGGTGAAGTATTGGATGCTGCTCCACCAATCGTCGGGTTCCGGTGCGGGCAGGTTCAGAAGCTTCCTGCGGGTCATGGCACCGGCGATGCCATCGCCAATCAGGGCGTTTTCCCGCTGCCACTGAACGGTGGCATCTTTCGTCTCCTGGCCTGCAAGACCGTCAATGGCGATCTTGCCGTCCGTGATCTGTTTTTGGATGGCGCGGATGATGTCTCTGGACTTGGCGATGGTCAGCTAGCCGAATATACCGTCTGCATCCAGGCCAGAATCCTTCTGAAAACGGATGGCGGCGGCTTTTGACTGGCTGCCTCAGATCACATCGATCCCGCCTCCATAGTAGCCCAGATAATATAGCTGCCACTGCTTTTGACGAATGGTCATGCTGTCATCTCCTCTGATTATGGGATTGCGGTTATGATGTACGACGGCTCCAATGTTTATTTGCGGCTGTTTTCTGGGTATACTGTCCTGGGGTGACGAATATGGAAGAATCTCTTTGGAGAAAGGAAAACACACCGGCAGAATTTCCCAGGCTGGCCGGAAGTGTGAAGACCGATATACTGATTATCGGAGGTGGGCTCACAGGAATTTTGTGTGCATGGTTTTTGGATCAGCTGGGGGCCGATTACCTGCTGATCGAAGCGAAAACCATCGGAAGCGGAACAACGGGAAATACCACAGGAAAAATCACATCGCAGCATGGCCTGATCTATGGCAGGCTGCTAAAGCAATTCGGCCAGGAGCGGGCCAGACTGTACTGGCAGGCAAATGAGGCGGCTATCAGGCAGTACCGGGCCCTGGCAGAAAAGATTCCCTGCGATTTTCAGGAAAAGCCGAATTATGTATATGCCTGCAGCGACCTTCGGGCCCTGGAAACGGAATGGGATGCGCTGCAGAAGCTGAATATACCCGGCAGCTTCCGCAGGGAAACAGAGCTTCCGTTTTCCGTAGCGGGGGCCATCCGGTTTTCCGGGCAGGGGCAGTTCCATCCGGGGAAACTGCTGGCCGGTCTGGCTCCGGGGCTGAAGATCTATGCGCATACACGGGCCCTCGGGTGGGAAGACGGGGAAGTGGTAACGGACGGCTCCCGGATTCGGGCCCGGCGCATTATTACGGCAACCCATTTCCCAATCTGGAATAAGCACGGCGCCTACTTCCTGAAGCTGTATCAGCAGCGGTCATATCTGCTGGCGCTGGAATCCGGGATGCCTCTGGAGGGTATGTACCTCAGTCAGGAGAAGAACGGGCTGACCCTGAGAACCGCGGGAGATTATCTGCTGCTTGGGGGAGGCAGCCACCGCACCGGAAAGAAGGGCGGCGGCTGGACGGTGCCGGAGCAGGCAGCGGTGCAGTATTTTCCACAGGGAAAGATCAGATACCGCTGGGCAGCCCAGGACTGTATGAGTCTGGACGGGATTCCCTATATCGGCCCCTACAGCAGGCGGACACCGCAGCTGTATGTGGCGACCGGATTCAATAAATGGGGCATGACCTCTGCCATGATCAGCGCCATGCTGCTGACAGATCTGCTTCAGGGGAAGGATAACCCCTATGCAGCGGTGTTTGCCCCGGACAGGGGAATCCTGCGCCCCCAGCTGGCAGTCAATGCGGCGGAGTCCACCAGAAATTTGCTGTCCCTGCGAACGCCCCGGTGCCCGCATCTGGGCTGCGCGCTGAAGTGGAATCCTGCCGAACACTCCTGGGACTGTCCCTGTCACGGTTCCCGGTTTGACGAAAAAGGGAAGCTGCTGGACAATCCTGCAAACGGCGACCTGCCTACGGGTTCAGATACCAGACCCCCAGCGTAAGATAGGCGGCAAAGGTCAGCCAGAGCAGATAGGGGATCTGCAGCCAGGCAGCGGGGGGATCTGTTTTCCGGAAGGAAAGGATCATCAGCAGAACCGTGATCCACAAGGCCAGCAGCCAGAAAAAGGCAAGGCTGTAGGCCCGGAGATTGAAGAAGATCAGGCTCCAGAAGAAGTTCAGAACCAGCTGGATCAGGTACAGATTGATGCCGCGCTGCTGATCTTCAGAGGGTTCTGCCTGCCGGATTCTGGCGGCACTGATCCCCATGAGGGTATACAGAATCCCCCAGACGATGGGAAATACAATGGCAGGGGGAGACAGGGGCGGCTGGGCAACGGTTTCGTTGAAAATCCGGGAGCCCTCCCGGGTCAGAAAGCCGGACAGTCCGCCTACTGCCAGGGTCAGCCCGATCCAGAAGGCGTAGGGTTTCCAATTGTGCTTGTTCATCATGCATCACCTGATGCTAGGGTATGCAGCAGGAAGCCGGATATGCAAAAAAGCACCGCCGGAGCGGTGCTTTTGCATCAGATCAGATCTGCGATATCCTTGACCAGCCGTTCGGTTTCTGCCCAGCCGATGCAGGGGTCGGTGATGGACTTGCCGTAGACATGCTCGCCGATCTTCTGGCTGCCGTTTTCCAGGTAGCTTTCGATCATAAAGCCCTTCAGCATGTTCTGAATGTGGCTGTTATGGCGGCAGGTATAGAGCACATCCTTGCAGATTCTGGGCTGCTGGTCGTATTTCTTGGCGGAGTTGGAGTGGTTGGCATCCACGATCAGGCCCATGTTCTGCAGACCCTTTGCTTCGTAGGCGCAGTACAGGTGCTCCAGGTCTTCGAAATGGTAGTTGGGGATGGCCTCACCGTGCTTGTTTACATAACCACGCATGATGGCATGGGCCAGGGGATTACCGGTGGTGTCCACCTCCCAGCCCCGGTAGATGAAGGTGTGGCTGCGCTGGGCAGCCAGGATGGAGTTGAGCATCACGGAAATATCGCCGCTGGTGGGATTCTTCATGCCCACGGGCACGGCGATGCCGGAGGAGGTGAGCCGGTGTTCCTGATTCTCTACACTCCGGGCACCCACGGCCACGTAAGAGAGAAGGTCGGAAAGATACCGGTAATTGTCGGGATACAGCATTTCATCGGCGGTGGACAGGCCGGTGTTTGCCAGCACATTGGTATGCAGGCGCCGGATGGCGATGACACCCTCCAGCATATCGGATGCCTGCTCCGGGTCGGGCTGGTGCAGCAGACCCTTGTAGCCCTCGCCGGTGGTGCGGGGCTTGTTGGTATAGACCCGGGGGATCAGAACCAGCTTGTCGGATACCTGTTCCTGCAGGCCCGCCAGACGGGTGCAGTAGTCCATCACCGCATCCTCCCGGTCGGCAGAGCAGGGGCCGATGATCAGGGCCAGCTTCTTGCTTTTGCCGGTGAAAATATCTGCGATCTGCTGATCCCGGCGTTCCTTGACGGCGGTCAGCTCCGTGTTCAGGGGATACTGCTCCTTGATCTCCTTGGGCACCGGGAGCTTGCGTTTGAAGTGCATATTGCGCATGGGGATTACCTCTCTTTTTCTGAAAAAACGATGGTTACACTTTAACACCGGGAAAGAAGAATTGCAAGAAATTTTTGGTTGGAAAATCCGGTAATCTGTGGTACACTCAAATCAGAAAACAAAGGAGGGATTTTCCATGAAATTGACACAATTCTGGAAGGATGACCACATTGCCCTGGGCATTGTTACGGATGAAGGCATCGTTGATGCCGCTGCGGAAGCCCGGCGCAGAGGTCTGGAGGCTCCCGGCACCATGCTGGGTGCCGTTTACGCGGGACAGGAGGGCCTGGCGCTGCTGGAAGATCTGGCCCAGGGTGCACAGTGCTTCGCTGAAGGAAAGGCCGCTCCGGTGGTCACCGGCTGCGACAAGATCCTGTGCATCGGCCTGAATTACCGCCGTCATGCCATGGAGTGCAATCTGCCCCTGCCTCCGGCTCCGGTGCTGTTCAACAAATTCTCCAATGCCCTGGCCGCCGACGGGGATTCGGTGTACTTAGACCCTGCTTACCGGGAATATGATTACGAGGCGGAGCTGGTGGCCGTCATGGGCAGGCCTGCCCGGAACGTTGCCCCGGAGGAGGCATTGGACTACGTCTTCGGCTACACCTGCGGCAATGATCTGTCCACCCGGGATCTGCAGTTTGCCCGGTCGAATCAGTGGCTGCTCAGCAAGACCTTTGACGGCTTCGCACCCATCGGCCCCTGTGTGGTGACGGCGGATTCCATCAATCCCAACGATCTGGCCATCGGAAGCCGGGTCAACGGTGAGCAGCGGCAGAATTCCCGGACTTCGGACATGATCTTCTCTGTGGCTGAGATCATTTCCGACCTGTCGAAGCATTTTACCCTGCTGCCCGGCGATCTGATCTTCACCGGCACCCCCCAGGGCGTGATGCACGGCTATCCCGCTGACAAGAAAAACTGGCTGAAACCTGGTGATACGGTGGAAATCACCATCGAGGGCATCGGCAGCCTGAAAAACACATTCATCTGAATTGAAGGAGGAGATTTCCATGACCGAACCCATGAAGAAATACTATGAAAAGCGGGCCCAGGTGCTGGTGAAGAACCTGAAAAGCCGCCATTTTGATGCCTATTACTGCGAAACCTGCGATCAGGCCCTGGAAAAGGCCCTGTCTCTGATCCCCGAGGGGGCAAGCGTGGGCTGGGGTGGCGCCATGTCCGCCGAGCAGATCGGCCTGCTGGATGCGGTGCGCAGCGGCAATTACACCGCCATTGACCGGGATACTGCCCAAAGCCCCGCCCAGCGGGTGAAGCTCATGAAGCAGGCACTGCTGGCGGATGTGTTCATCGCCGGCGCCAATGCCCTGAGTATGGACGGTCAAATGGTTAGCATCGACGGCAACGGCAACCGGGTGGCTGCCATTGTCTACGGCCCTGACAGCGTGATCATCATTGCGGGCATCAACAAGGCCGTGGATACCCTGGAGGATGCCGTCCGCCGGGCCAGAACCGTGGCTGCGCCTGCCAACAAGCAGCGCTTCAATCTGCAGACCCCCTGCGAGATCACCGGTGTCTGTGCCAACTGCAAGAGCGAGAACAGCATCTGCAATCAGATCCTCATTACCCGCAACTCCAAGCCTGCTGGCCGTATCAAGGTCATCGTGGTAGGCCAGGAGCTGGGGCTGTAAATGAATGCAAAACCCCAGCTTGTGTATGGACAGGTCCAGTATGCATACAAGCTGGGGTTTCATTATTTCTGATAGAGGACTTCCGTTTCCTTATTTGGGGTGCCGGAAAAGAAACGTACAAGATTGTCTGTGGTAGTGGACGCAATATTATCCAGGGCCTCTTTTGTGAGGAATGCCTGATGGGAGGTAACGATCACATTGGGCATGGCGATGAGACGTACCAGCTTATCATCTCTTACGATGTGGCCGGATAGATCCTCATAGAAAAATTCGCCTTCTTCCTCATAAACATCCAGACATGCGGCACCCACTTTTTTGGATAGGATGCCGTCAATCAGATCCTCTGTATTTACAAGTCCACCGCGGGAAGTATTAATAAGCACTACGCCGTCCTTCATTTTGGCGATGGAGTTGGAATTGATCATATGATTGGTTTCCTCAGTCAGGGGACAGTGCAGAGACAGAATATCCGATTTGGACAGCAGGTCTTCCAAAGAGACATATTGCAGCCCGGATTCTGCATGGGGATATTTGTCATAAGCCAGAATATTCATGCCAAAGCCGCGGCAAATATCGGCAAAGACCCGACCGATTTTTCCGGTACCAATGATGCCGATGGTTTTTCCGTAAAGATCGAAACCTTCCAGACCCTGCAGGCTGAAATTGAAATCACGGGTACGAATATAGGCTCTATGGGTTTTGCGGTTAATAGTCAGAAGCAGTGCCATGGCATGCTCAGCAACTGCATGGGGGGAGTATGCCGGAACACGGAAGACACGTAGTTTTCCACGGCAGGCTTTCATATCCACATTGTTAAAGCCGGCGCAGCGCAGTACAATGGCTTTTACACCCAAGGAGTAAAGTTTTTCTACAACCTCGGCACTAACAATGTCATTGACGAATACACAAACGGCATCAAAACCAGAGGCTAAAGCAGCCGTATCTGAAGTGAGATTGGGTTCAAAATATTTAATCTCAATTCCGGCAGGAATGGCGTAACGATCAAATGCGGGGATATCATAGGGTTTTGTATCAAAAAAAGCAAGCTTCATAATTTATTCCTCCTTTTGTATCGATAATATTATACTGATAAATGGCGCGTTTGTCAATACCCATCTCATAACATTATACCCAACCAGGGCAGAATATTCCTTGCAGATGGGGGATGAATGTGCTATACTGGCAGAAAACCCTTGGAGGAAAGAGATATGGAAAAGATCAAAGGCTTGCTTGTCAAATACTGGGATATCCTCAGCTACCTGATCTTCGGTGTGCTGACCACGGTGGTGAACTATCTGGTGTACCTGCCCATGTACAACATGGTGGGTCTGTCCGCCGCAGTGAGCAACTGCATCGCCTGGGTGGTGGCCGTGGCCTTTGCCTACCTGACCAACAAGCCCTTCGTCTTCCGCAGCCACGACTGGTCGAAGGAAACCGTCATTCCGGAGCTGACCAAATTCGTCAGCTGCCGTGTGGCTTCCGGTGTTATGGAAACCGTCATCATCTTCCTGGCGGTGGATCTGATGGGCTGGAACGGCAACATCTGTAAGCTGGTCACCAGCGTTCTGGTGGTCATTCTCAATTACATTTTCAGCAAGCTGATCGTATTTAAGAAAAAGTAAATCATGAACGATTGTAGGGCGGGGTCATGACCCCGCCCTACATTTTTATGTGCTTAGCGGGTTAACGCAGCAAGCTGGAAAATGGCAGCGCAAAAATGCACTACGGTAGGGCGGCTTGCCCTCAAGCCGCCGCAAACGGCAGCGTTTTTCTATTTTGCGGCGGGCTGAGGGCAGCCCGCCCTACTGCTACTGGATACCATGCTGCGTTAAGTCGATAAGCATATATTTTTATTTCAAAACCGAAAACAGATACTCCACAGCCTCCCGGTAGCCCTGCAGTCCGTGACCCTTGATGGTCTTGCAGCAGGCCAGCCCTGCGTAGCTGATCTGACGGAAGGCCTCACGGGAATCCACATCGGAGATGTGCACCTCAACCGCCGGGATGGACACGGATTTCAGCGCATCCAGAATGGCCACGGAGGTGTGGGTATAGGCCGCCGGGTTGATGACGATGCCGTCAAATTTTCCGTAGGCTTCCTGGATCTTATCCACCAGGCAGCCCTCGTGGTTGGACTGGTACTGCTCAATTTCAATGCCCAGCTCCCTGGCGGTTTCCTCCAGCAGCTTCAGCAGATCGGCGAAGCTGCTTTTTCCGTAGATACCCGGCTCCCGGATGCCCAGCATGTTGATATTGGGGCCGTTGAGAACGAGAATTTTCATATTATCCCTCCAGATGCTTCAAAATGGCGGCAACGGTTTGCTCCGGAGTGCCGTTGTTGTCGATGGTGCAGTCGGCAAAGCGCGCATACAGGGGCTTTCGGATGCGGTACATGTCCGTCAGCCTGTTGGCCTGGGACAGGGGCCGACCTTCCGTGGGCAGCACATCCAGCTCCCGCCGGAGCCAGAAAATGGTGCCGTTCTGGTGTAGGTGCGGATAGTTTCTGTCCTTCGTCACGCAGCCTCCGCCGGTGGCGATGATCAGGGAGGACTGCTTTCCCAGCTCGGAAAGCACCCGGGTCTCATAGTCCCGGAAGACCTCCTCGCCGTCCTGGGCAAAAATCTCCGGAATGGTCTTTCCGGCCAGTTCTTCAATTTTCTCATCCGCATCCACGGCAGTGCGGCCCAGGGCCCGGGCCAGAAGGGAGGCGATGGTGCTCTTTCCGCAGCCGGGCATACCGATAAGGATGATGTTCTGCATCTGGGCGGACAGTTTCCGGTGGACGGAGGCGATGACACCGTCATCCAGGGGGGTTCCGCCAAAATACTCCGCTGCCTCCTTGGCCTGGGCCACCAGCATCCACAGGCCGTTTTCACGGGGCAGGCCCAGCTTTTCCGCCTCCAGCAGCAGCTGTGTCCGGGCGGGGTTGTAGATCACATCCAGCACGCCCTCCAGGCCGGGGAAATCTTCCAGCTTCACTGGGGAAACCCCGGTCTTCGGATACATGCCCACGGGGGTGGTGTTGACGATCACCGCGGCATCGGCGTGCAGGTGCAGATTCTGATAGTTGTTTTCCCCGCTGCGGGAGATGATGATCACCCGGGCTCCCAGGTCTTCCAGGGCCTTTACGGCGGTGTTGGAGGTTCCGCCGCTTCCCAGCACCAGTACCTTCTTTCCTGCCACCCGGATGCCGCTGCGCAGCACCATGGAGGTAAAGCCGAAGTAGTCCGTATTGTGGCCGAAGAGGCTTCCGTCCGGGCGCCGGACGATGGTGTTCACCGAGCCCATCTTCCTGGCCTGGGGACTCAGCTCGGCAAGATAGGGGATCACATCCTTCTTATAGGGGATGGTCACATTGATGCCGGTGTAGTCGCCCTGGAGCACAAACGCGCCCACATCCTCCGGCTCCTTTTCAAACAGATCATAGGAATACGATCCCATCAGGGCATGAATCTGCGGCGAATAGCTGTGGCCCAGCTTCCGTCCCAACAGTCCGCTTTTCATCAGACCACCTCACTGTAGCTTCCCAGATATTTGAATTCCTCACACAGGTCGTCCAGCTCGCACATCAGCTGGATGAATTCCTCGGAATAGATGGAGGTCTCCAGATCGAAATAGAACATGAACTCGAATTCCCGGTCAGGGATGGGCCGGGATTCCAGCTTGGTCACGTTGATGCCCAGAGTATACAGCCGGGCCAGAACCTTGTACAGGGCGCCGGGCTTGTGGGGCAGCACCATCATGATGCTGGTTTTGTCGGAGCCGGGGTAAATTTCCAGATTTTTGCTGATGCAGATAAACCGGGTGCGGTTGTTGCCCTTGTCCTGAACGGAGGCGGCCAGATTGGCCAGGCCGTACAGCTCCGCGCAGGAGCGGCTGGACAGGGCCGCCACATCGTTCCTACCGGACTTTGCCACCATTTCCGCAGCGATGGCGGTGTTTGCCACGGGGATCACATTGACCCCGGGCATGGTGTGCAGAAATTCCACACACTGATTGATGGCCTGTTCGTGGGAGTAAACGGTTTTGATGTCACAGAGCTTTGTGCCGGGATTGGCCAGCAGATTGTGGTCGATCTTCAGCCGGAAGGTGCGCACGATGGAAAAATTGTGCCGGATCATCAGATCATACACCTTGGTCACGGAACCCGCAGTGGAATTCTCGATGGGCAGGATGCCGTACTGGCACATGCCCTGCTCGATGGCAGTAAAGACACCCTCGAAGTTCTTGAAATACAGAATGAAGGGACTCTTGAAAATCTTTTCGCAGGCGATCTGGGAGTAAGCACCCTCCACACCCTGACAGGCGGCGATGGGAGCCTGGGGAAACAGCTTGGGGGTATTTTCAATGGACTGGGAAATTTCCTGATACAGGGGGCTGACCTGGCCGTTGCGCTTGCTCTGGTAGCTGCGGCTCAGCTCAAAGAGCATGGAGTAAAGCACCCGGGTGTAATTGCTCATTTCCGGCCCTGCCAGCTCCGCCACTTTCTGCAAAATGGCTCGCTCCCGGCCGGGATGGTAAATGGGCAGGTTATTCTCCCGCTTGTAATCCGCTACCTGGGCGGACACTGCCATCCGCCGGGTGAACAGCTGCACCAGCTCCTGATCGATTTTGTCAATTTCCTGACGGAGTTCATTCAGATCCATGGCTTATTTCCTCCTGTGGGTTTGGGTGTTGCTTAAGATGAGATCGTAAACGGCAATGGCCGCCGCCGCTTCCATTACCGGTACGGCCCTGGGAACGATGCAGGGATCGTGACGGCCCTGAACGGTCAGCTGCCGGTTTTGGTTCATTTCCAGGGAAATACTCTGCTGAGGCCGGGAGATGGAGGGGGTGGGTTTGATGGCGGCCCGGAAAATAACCGGCATGGCATTGGTGATGCCGCCCAGAATGCCGCCTGCATGATTGGTCAGAGTCCGAACCAGGGAATTCTGCACCGTAAATTCGTCATTATTCCGGCTGCCCCGCATGTGGGCGCAGGCAAACCCGGCACCGAATTCCACACCCTTGACCGCCGGGATGCCGTAGACGATTTGGGCGATCCTGCTTTCCACACCGCCGAACATGGGCTCACCGAGTCCTGCGGGAAGTCCCGTGATGCAGCACTCGATGATGCCGCCCACGCTGTCACCCTCAGCCTTTGCCAAGGCGATTGTCCGGCGCATCCGTTCTCCGGCTTCGGCGCAGAGCACCGGAAAATCCGCACAGATCCCGGACAGATCGGGATTTACAGGATCTAGGACGGTTTCATCCCATTCCCCGCCGATGCTGACGATCCGGGCGGTGATGACAATGCCCAGTTCTTCCAGCCATTGTTTACATAACCCTCCGGCTATGCACACTGGAGCCGTCAGCCGTCCGGAGAAATGGCCCCCGCCTGCCGCATCCTGAAACCCGCCGTACTTGATCTGGGCGGTATAGTCCGCGTGACCGGGCCGGGGACTGTCCTTCAGATTGGCGTAATCCCCGGAGCGGGTATTTTTGTTGCGGATCATGGCGGCGATGGGCGCACCGCAGGTGAAGCCGTCCACAATGCCGGACAGAAACTCCGGCCTGTCTTCCTCTTTCCGGGGAGTAGACCAGTCATTCTGGCCCGGCGCCCGCCGGTTCAGGAAAGCCCGCAATTTCTCAAGATCCACGCCCAGACCCGCCGGAATCCCATCCAGCGTCATGCCGATGGCGCTGCCGTGGGACTGTCCGAAAATGGTCAATTTCAGGGATTCACCGTAGGTGCTGCTCATACATACCTCCAAGCCGTCTGTATTCTTCGAAAAACTGGGGATAGGATTTGCGGACGCACTCCGCCCCCAGAATGGTTATGCGTTCCCGGCAGACCGTTGCCGCAATGGCTGCGGACATGGCGATCCGGTGGTCGTTGCAGGCATCCACGGTGCCGCCCCGGAGTCCGGTGCCGAAAACCGTCAGGGTATTTTCATCGGCTTCCGCCTTTCCGCCCAGCTCTTCCAGCATGGCGATGACGGAGGCCACACGGTCGGATTCCTTCAGCCGCAGCCGCCGGATATCCGTAAACACCGCTCCCTGATTGCAGGCGGCAGTGACCGCCAGAATGGGAACCAGATCGGGGATATCCGCAGCGGAAATGGTGATATTCTCCTTCAGCGCAGGCAGAAGCGCTGCCGCTGCCCGGTCTCCCTGGACAGAATCCAGACGCAGATTGCACAACTCCACCGAACTGCCCAGGGCATTGGCTGCCAGGAAGAAGGCGGCGTTGCTCCAGTCGCCCTCCACGGTGATCTCCCCGGGGGAAGAGAGCTTCTGCCCACCGGGAATCTGCTCCGGGGAAGCGGTTATGCCGAAATGTGCCAGGGTTTCCAGCGTCAGCTCCACATAGGGCTTCGATTCCAGCCTGCCGTCAATGGCGATGGTACTGCTGCTGCGAAGATGCACCAGAGCCAGCAGAAGGCCGGTGATATACTGGCTGGAAATATTGCCCGCGATCCGGTAGGTACCGGCGCGCAGCCTTCCGCGGCAGCGGATGGTATCCGCAGTGGGCCGTTCCAGGGTGCAGCCCATGCGCTCCATTTCCTCCCACAGGGGAGAAAGAGGCCGCTGCGGCAGCCGTCCGGCCATCCGGAACAGGGTATCCACACCCAGAGCCCCCACAATGGGCAGCAGAAAGCGCAGGGTAGAGCCGCTTTCCCAGCAGTTCAGCACTGCTTTTTCGGGCAGCTGCGCAACGGGAAACACCTGATAACCCGCTTCGGTTCTGCGGATATCGGCGCCCAGAGCGCTCAGACAGTCGCAGGTGGCATCCATATCCCGGCTGGTTTCGGGACAGCGGATAAAGGTTGGGCCATCGGCAAAGGCAGCACAGATCAGCATCCGGTGTGACTGGGATTTGGAGGGGATCACGGCAATGCTGCCTTTCAGGCGTTTGGGAGAAATGGTGATATCCATATCAAAGACCTGCCTCAATAAAGGATTTCAGAGCTTCCACAGCTGTGGGAAGAATGTCGCACCGGCCGATGGCTCTGGGAACAATGAGCTTCACGACTGCGCCGCTGCGCTTTTTGTCGGACAGGGTATAGCGGTACAGGTCATCACCGGTATAGTCGGTGCCGGTGGGAAGACCGAAGGTTTTAAGCACTGCCAGCAGCCTTTCGCAGTCCTCCCGGCCCATGTGCCCTAGCTTTGCCGCCGCACGGCTGACAATGGCCATGCCGATGGCAACGGCTTCTCCGTGGGAGATGCCGAAATGGCTTTTTGCCTCCACGCCGTGACCGATGGTGTGGCCCAGATTCAGCTTCATCCGTGCGCCGGTGTCAAATTCATCTTCCATGACCACATCCCGTTTCCATTCCACACAGCGCCGGATCACGGTCTCCCGGTCAAAGGAAAGGCCCTCTTTCTCCAGATGAGAGAAAAGCTCCGGATCATACAGCACGCCGTATTTGATGACCTCGGCGCAGCCGGCCCGGAAGACGGCATCCGGCAGCGTGTTCAGGGTGTCGGTATCGCACAGCACAAGACTGGGCTGGCAGAAGGCACCGCACAGATTTTTTCCCGCCGGCAGATCAATGGCGGTCTTGCCGCCCACGGAGGAATCCACAGCCGCCAGCAGCGTGGTGGGCACCTGGATAAAGCGGATGCCCCGCAGGAAGGTGGCCGCCGCGAATCCTGCCAGATCGCCCGCAACACCGCCGCCCAGGGCCACCAGCATATCCGTGCGGGTCAGCTGGTTTTCCGCCAGAAAATTTACCAGCTCCAGAAAGACAAGGCCGTTCTTGCTTTCCTCTCCTGCGGGAAATATGTAGGTGATCACGGTAAATCCGGCATTTTCCAGACTGCTTACCGCTGTGTTTCCGTACAGGGGAAAGACATTGCTTTCGCTGACGACACAGACCTTCCGGGCCCTGCCCAGCTTCACGGCCTCCTGGCCCAGCTTCGGCAGCAGACCGGAGCCGATGTGAATATCGTATGTTTTGGATGCGTTTACGGTTACGGTCGTCATCCGTCCACCTGTTCCTTTCGCTTTTTGCCCTCCTCCAGAAGGGCCACCAGTGTGTCCATATCGTTGTCTGCAATCGCCTTGTGATAGGCCTTCAGGCTGTTGATGTAGAAATCCAGCTCGAAGAGGACATTTTCCTTATTTTCCATAAACAATTCCGCCCACATCTGCGGATTCAGCCAGGCGACCCGGGTCAGGTCTTTATAGCTGCCCGCGCTGAAGCCCTTGTGAGACAGGGCAGTGGGGGATTTGATGAAGGCGTTGCTGAGAATGTGGGGCATCTGAGAGGTAAAGGCGATCATCCGGTCATGCTCTTCGGCAGTGGTCACAGAGAAGAAGCCGAACTGACAGGGCTTCAGGGCGGTCTTTACCCGATCCAGCAGAACGATGTCGTCAAACACCGGCGGTACCAGAACCATGGGCGCACCCTTGAAAAGGCCCGCTCTGCTGTACTTAAACCCGGAAAACTGGGAACCGGCCATGGGATGACCGCCCACAAAGGTAAATCCGTGCGTTTCCGCCAGAGGGAAGCACCGGCGGCAGATCTCCGTCTTAATGCCGCAGCAGTCCATGACCAGCGCGCTTTTCGAGATCAGATGAGCGTTGCTTTCCAGCCAGGAGGCGCTGCCGTCCGGATAAATAGACAGAAGGATCAGATCGCAGGATGGAATGGTTTCTTCATTCAGCTTCCCATGAACGGCACCGGCCAGCATGGCAAACGACAGCATGCTTTCGTTTTGCTCAATGGCATAGACAGTATGGCCTTCCAGCGCATAGGCTCTGGCCAGAGAGCCGCCGATCAGTCCAAGACCCAGGATACCGACTTTCATACTGCGACCTCACGAATCTGACGGACTTTTTGATTCAGAACCTGGAACTGGGGTGGTGTCAGCGCCTGTGGGCCGTCGCACATGGCGCAGGAGGGATTGTTGTGGACTTCAATCATGATGCCGTCGGCACCGCAGGCAGCGGCGGCACAGGCCATGGGTGCAACCAGGGAGGCCTTGCCGGTGGCGTGACTGGGGTCAACGATCACAGGCAGATGGCTCAGATTGTGCAGCACGGAGACAGCGGACAGATCCAGGGTATTGCGGGTAGCGGTTTCAAAAGTGCGGATACCGCGCTCGCAAAGGATCACCTGCTCGTTGCCTTCGCTCATGATGTATTCCGCGCTCATCAGCAGCTCCTGCAGGGTATTTGCAAGTCCCCGCTTCAGCAGGATGGGCTTTTTGGTTTTGCCCAGTTCCTTCAGAAGGTCAAAATTCTGCATATTCCGTGCACCCACCTGAATGACATCCACATCGGCAAACAGATCCAGGGTGGAAATATTCATGATTTCCGTTACGATAGGCAGGCCCGTTGCGGCCTTTGCCTTCAGCAGAAGCCGGATGCCCTCGTCCTTCATGCCCTGGAAAGCGTAGGGGGAGGTGCGTGGCTTAAACGCGCCGCCCCGGAGCAGATCAGCGCCGGAAGCTTTGACTGCCTGGGCAACTTCAATGATCTGCTCCTCAGACTCCACACTGCAGGGTCCGGCGATCATGGCAAAGTGACCGCCGCCGATTTTTACGTTTCCGATCTCAATGACGGTGTCCAAAGGGTGAAATTTCCGGTTTGCCTGCTTGTAAGGCTCAGAAACACGCTTGACGGTTTCCACCATGTCCAGACTTTTCAGAAGATCCATATCCACCCGGCTGGTGTCACCCACAAGGCCAAGTACGGTTACCTCTGCACCTTCGGAAATATGGACATCCAGATTCATTGCTTTCAGCCAGCCCACCAGATGACTGGTCTGCTCAGGTGTTGTACCATGCTTGAGAACCGCGATCATGAAAACATCTCCTAACAAAAATAACGCCGCACGGGCAATTCGTGCGGCGCCTTAAAATACAAATTTAAGCTCCTGAAAAATACCTGCAGCACAAATTGCTATTACCTTTTCTTACTAAAAAAGTAATAGTAGTCGAAGTAAAAGCAAGCTGCGGTACGGCAAGTGATCATGGAAAAAGCCTCCAAGTCCAGTAGCTGCGGACATTATACCACGGGTGGTGGAACAATGCAAGGGGAATTGCAAAAAATCAGAGAATTTTTGCCAAAGCATCCACGATGCGCTTCAGGTCATCGACCAGCGCTTCCGGCTCGGTGAACATATGTGCAAACAGCCGATTCAGGTTTTCTTCAAAGGCTTCCGGAAGGATGGGACACATCTGCCCGCACAGCTGCACCAGTCGTTTTTCACCGGGATGGGTTCTGCGGTTCAGGGCGAACAGGATATCAAAATAGGTCTCCAGGAAGGCCGCAGTGCGGTGGTTGATACTGACCAGATCCCTTCTGGCGGCAGCTTTTTCGATTTGCAGGCTGTAGGCAGGCATGGAATCATACAGAAGTCGCCGGCCCCGCTGAAGAATTGCCTGCCGCAGCTGTTCGGGATAGGGGACATCAAACCGTGTTTTTGCTGCGGTCAATCGGCCGCTCCGGTCATAGAGAATTTGGCAGGTCAGCAGATTGTGCCACATGCAGGTGGTATAGGCATTGGAAGGAATGTGCTTTTCCGCAACGTTTGCGATTCCGGCGGAAAAGGCATCCAGATCACGGAAAAGAATATCAAAATCAATGCCGCTGACAAATGTGCCGTTGTCTTCCGTCTCCCAAAAACGGTTACCGATTTCCGCATAGGAGCAAAGCGGTTCGTAGATACGCCTGCGCACTACCTCGCAGACCGTGTCGGTACAGTACAGGTAAATATCATAGTCGGATTTTTCATCAAAATGCGTTCCGGCCCGGGAGCCGCCCAGTGCAATGGCCTCCACCTGGGGCAGGGCGGAAAACGCCGCAATGATTTGTTCCAGCATAAGCATTCTCCTTACTTTCGTAATTTCCATTATTTTACAATACCCTTCCGGGAAAAGCAACCGGTACGATTTTTCTTCTTGCATTTTCCTGTGGGATATGCGACAATGAACCGAACAAAAGAATGAGAACGAGGACGAATATGGATAAAAGGGCGTTGCTTTACCGTATTTTTGGCTATCAGGATTTTCGCCCCGGCCAGGAGATCCTGATCGATGGGGTGTTGGCAGGAAAGGATGTATTCGGCATCATGCCCACCGGCGGCGGAAAGAGCATGTGTTATCAGATCCCGGCGCTGCTGCTGCCGGGCATTACCTTTGTGGTATCTCCGCTGATTTCTCTGATGCGCGATCAGGTCATGGCGCTGAAGGCAGCCGGTGTCCCTGCGGCTTATATCAACAGCACGCTTACCTGGCCGCAGCTGCAGGCGGTAAAACGGAATCTGCTGGCAGGGAAGTACAAAATCGTATATATTGCACCGGAACGTCTGGACAATGCGTATTTTGGCGAGATCGCGGCAAGTCTGAATATCTCCTTTCTGGCGGTGGATGAGGCCCACTGCATTTCTCAGTGGGGCCAGGATTTCCGGCCAAGCTACCTGCGTATCGTCAGCTTTATCGAGAATCTTCCCAAACGACCGGTGGTAGGTGCCTTTACCGCCACAGCTACAAAACAGGTTCGGGAGGATATTGAGCGTATACTCAAGCTGCGCAGCCCGGTGCGCACGGTCACCGGCTTTGACCGTCCCAATCTGTACTTTGAGGTGCTCCGCCCGGAGCTGAAAGACCGGGAGCTGAAGCGGCTTCTGGCCTCCAGAAAAGGAAAAAGCGGAATTATTTACTGCTCTACCCGGAAAAAGGTAGAGTCCGTCTGTGAAAATCTGATCGATCAGGGCTATCATGCAACCCGGTATCATGCCGGTTTGGAGGAAGAGGAACGGACTGCCAATCAGGAAGACTTCCTGTATGACCGAAAAACCATTATGGTGGCGACAAATGCTTTTGGCATGGGTATTGACAAGTCCAATGTCAGCTTCGTGATTCATTATAATATGCCGAAAAGCATTGAAGCTTACTATCAGGAAGCAGGCCGTGCCGGACGGGACGGAAGTGATGCAGACTGCATTTTGCTTTACAATGGCTCCGATGTGCACATGGCCCGGTTCCTGATCGAAAACGGTACGGAAAATGAGGAGCTGAATCCGGCCCAATTGGCCCAGATCCGCAAGCAGGATCTGGCCCGGCTGGATGCCATGACCGGATACTGCAAGACACAGACCTGCCTGCGCGGGTATATCCTGGAATACTTTGGACAGAAGCATCCGGAACTGTGCGGCAACTGCGGCAGCTGCAAGGGCAATTTTACAGACGTGGACATCACCCGGGAAGCCCAGATGATCCTCTCCTGCATAAAGCGGATCGAGGACAAGCTGGGGTACAGTGTGGGTCTGAATATGATCGGAAGTGTCCTGCGCGGCAGCAGAATAAAGCGGCTTCTGGAGCTGGGGCTGGATGAGCTGAGCACCTACGGTCTGCTGAAGGAGAAAAGCCGTACCGAAGTGCACACGATGATCGAACACCTGGAAGCGGAAGGCTACCTCTGCACAGACCCGGACTACCAGACACTGTCCGCAACGTCTGCTGCATCGCAGATCCTTTACCGAGGAAAGAAAGTGATGATGAAGGTAGAGGTGGAACCGGAGGAACCGGTCCCCGCATCGAAGAATGCGGTGCTGTCGGATCAGGAGACGGATCTGTTCGATGTAATGAAAGAGCTTCGCGGCAGGCTGGCGAGGGAAGCCGGTATTCCCGCGTATGTGGTTTTCTCCAATGCGACCCTTGCGGATATGGCGAAGAAAAAGCCGAAAACCATGTCGGAATTCCGCAGGGTCTCCGGTGTGGGCGAGATCAAGGCGCAGTGGTATGGAGCGGCTTTTTTAAAGCGGATAAAACAATATCTCGATGAAAGCGAATAAACCAATGGGCACCCGGAATTCCAGGTGCCCATTCGTTATGCTCAGCGGTTGTTCTGATTCTGGCTGCGGTTCTGGTTGTTGTTCTGGTTCTGATTCTGATTGCGGTTGCTGTTCTGATTCTGATTCCGGTTCTGGTTGCTGTTCTGATTGTTCATGGTTCTCTTCCTCCGTATTTTCTTGCGGACTGGCCGCTACCGTAGTTTTTCCCAAAGTTCAGGATTTATCCCTGGCTTTGAACAAAAAGCTTGCCGTCAGCCCGGACAGAATTGCGGCGCTGATACCGCCTGCGGAAGCTTTGAGACCCCCTGTGAAGATCCCGAGAAAGCCCTCTTCCTGAACGGCCTCCTTCACACCTTTGGCAAGGGTGTTTCCGAAGCCCGTCAGCGGAACGCTGGCACCTGCGCCCGCAAATTCCTGAAGTCTGGGATAGATTCCCACAGCCCCCAAAAATACACCGATGACCACATAACTGACCAGAATTCTGGCAGGTGTAAGTTTCGTTTTGTCGATCAGGATCTGACCGATCAGGCACAGGGTTCCGCCCACAAGAAATGCTTTAAGATAATCCATTTACCGGCCTCCTTCAATACAGACTGCATGGCAGATTCCGGGAATCGGAAGCCCCTGCTGTGTGGATGTGGGGGAAAGCAGAGCGCCTGTCCCGCAGAAAAGGATCTTTTTCAGTTTTCCGGAATTCAGCCGGTTCAGGAGATATCCGCATAATGTTATGGCGCTGCACCCGCAGCCGGAGCCTCCGGAGTGCACATCCTGGGTGGTGTTGTCAAAGACCAGCGTGCCGCAGTCTGAGAGTTTTCCACCCAGGCAGATGCCTTCCCTCCGGGAAAGCTCCAAAAGCGCCTCTTTTCCCAGCTGTCCGAGATCGCCCGTGACGATCAGGTCGTAGTCTTTTGGCTCTGTTCCCAAATCCGAAAAATGGGCTTTCAATGTCTGCAGCGCAGCAGGCGCCATGGCAGCGCCCATGTTATTGGCATCTTTGATTCCCAGATCGGTTACGGTTCCGATGGTGCAGGCTGTAATTCTGGGGCCGTTTCCGCTGCGTACTACTAGTGCGGCGCCGGAGCCCGTGACCGTCCACTGGGAGGTTGGCGTCCGCTGGCCTCCGTACCCCAGAGGAAAACGGTATTGCCGCTCTGACGATGCAAAATGCGAGGATGTCATGGCAACGACCCGGTCTGCAAAACCGCCGCCCACAGCCATGGAAGCCAGAAGAAGACCTTCTGCCATTGTAGAGCAGGCGCCGTAGAGTCCCAGATGCGCAATGCCTGTATTCCGCAGGGAAAAGGAGGAGCCGATGCACTGATTCAGCAGATCACCGGAAAAAACCAGACCAAAGTCGGATTGCGGGATTCCCGCTTTTTCCGAGAGCTTTTTCAATGCCAGCTGCTGCATATGTTTTTCTGCCAGCTCCCATGTTTTCTGACCGAAGTAAGCGTCCCGGCACTTGATGTCAAAGGTATGCGCCAGAGGCCCTTCGGATTCTTTTTTGCCGGCAACACTGGCCCAGGCTGTAATCACCGGCGGTATTTCCGGAATGAAACTCTGACGTCCGCGTGTATGGGCTGTCATAAAATGCACCTTCCTTATCTATCGTACAGAAATCCGGATTTGTTGTGTTCCTTATTATGTGCAGAGGTTGCAACTGTGATTCAAATAGATTATAATAGCGGCAAAAGGAGGGTGCATTATGGAATACATTGTACGCCGCGCAGTTGAAGACGATCTGCCGCGGATTCTGGATATTTATGCCTATGCCCGGCAGTTTATGGCAGAAACCGGAAATCCCAATCAGTGGGGTAAGACGACTCCGCCGGTTTATCAGCTGGAAGCGGATATTAAAAATGGGGATCTGTATGTATTGGTCCATGAGATGCAGATCCATGGTGTATTTTATTTTTACATCGGGGATGATCCGACCTATCATAAAATGGACGGCGGCTGGTGGCGCTCAGATACGCCCTATGGTACGATTCACCGCATTGCCGGAGACGGCTCCGGAGGGATTCTGCGTGCGGCTGTGGCTTTTGCCAGGCAGCAGACTTCCCATATCCGGATCGATACCCATGAAGACAACAAAATTATGCAAAAGGCCGTGGCTAAGCAGGGATTTCAAAGAAGGGGTATCATTTACATTGCGGACGGCTCCCCGAGAATTGCCTACGATTTGCTGACAGAGCAGAATTTCTGATATTTTCTTTTGCAAAACGGAAAGAATGTGTTATGATAGACACAAACTACTTTAGGAGGGTTTCCTTATGCTGGATTACATCCGAATTGCCTGCGCAGTTCCTGCTGTGAAGGTTGGAGACGTAAAAAAGAATGTGCAGGATATCTGCTCCTTTATGGAAAAAGCAGATGCGCAGAATGTTGATCTGCTGGTTTTTCCGGAATTGGCTATGACCGGTTATACCTGTGCAGATCTGTTTTATCAGGATACTCTGTGGGACGCGGTGAAGGATGGTCTGAAGGTTCTCGTGGAAGCTTCTGAGGCTTATCCGGAGTTGAATGTTGTGGTAGGCCTGCCTGTCCGCTGTGAGCGAAAGCTGTATAACTGCGCTGCGGTTATTTCCCGGGGTAAGCTTCGCGGCATGGTTCCCAAAACCTACCTGACCCAGGCGGAGAGCCGCTGGTTTGCTTCTGGGATGGACTTGGATGAGGTTCATGCCGGGTGGGATGTACTGGATTTTGATATCTTTGGGAATTATTCCTTCGGTACCGATGTGATGTTTGAAATCGGGGACGGTGCAATGGTAGGTATTGAGATCTGCCAGGATCTGTTTGCTCCTGTGCCTCCCTCCACGGCAATGGCCCTGAACGGCGCGGATGTGATCGTGAATCCGGCAGCTTCCTTTGAGACCGTTGGAAAGCGGAAACAGCGCAGGTCGCTGGTGAGCCATCAGTCCTCTGCATGCAAGTGCATCTATGCCTTTGTTTCTGCGGGCTGGAGTGAATCCACTTCCGATATGATCTATTCCGGCCATAGCCTGATTGGCGAAAACGGGAGAATCCTGGCAGAAAATGCATCCCTGCCGGATAAGGACTACATGCTGGTTCAGGACTGTGATTTGGGCCGCATCCGTGCGGATCGGCTGCGGGATGCCGGGTTCCGTGATGCGGCTGCTGCCTTTGCTGCAAGATATATGATAGAGCCTTCTTTCGGCAAGGTTTCCCTGCGGTCTGATGGTTCCCTTTATCCGTATCGCAAGCTGCCTTTCATTCCTTCCACAAGGGAAGAACGGCTGGAACGCTGCAATGAAATTTTCCAGCTTCAGGTTACCGGACTGAAGCAGCGACTGACTGCCATCGGCGGCGCCAATGCCGTCATCGGTATTTCCGGCGGTCTGGATTCCACACTGGCACTGCTGGTGGCGGTGGAAGCCATGCGCCAGATGGGCCGTCCTGCTACTGATGTTTACGGTGTTACCATGCCCTGCTTCGGCACCTCTGACCGTACCTATAACAATTCCTGGGAACTGATGCGTACCCTGGGGATCAACTGCAAGGAGATCGTCATCAAGAATGCGGTGTCTCTGCATTTTCAGGATATTGGTCATGATGAATCTGTTCACAATGCAACGTTTGAGAATGCCCAGGCCAGAGAGCGTACACAGATTTTGATGGATTATGCCAGTGTGGTGGGCGGCATTGTGGTTGGTACCGGAGATCTGTCGGAGCTGGCGCTGGGCTGGTGTACCTATAATGGCGACCATATGAGCATGTACGGTGTCAACGGTACCGTTCCCAAGACGCTGATCCGCTGGATGATCGATGCGATTTCTGAGACGGAGAGTTTTGCAGCCTCCCGTGCGGTGCTGCAGGATATTCTGGATACGCCCATCAGTCCGGAGCTGCTGCCCCCGGATGCCGAAGGTAAGATCAGCCAGCAGACGGAAGATCTGGTTGGTCCCTATGCGCTGCATGATTTCTTCCTGTATCACGTACTGCGCTACGGTTTTACCCCCGGTAAAATTTACACAATGGCCTGCCGTGCCTTTGCCGGAGACTTTGACAAAGAAACCATTCAGAAATGGCTGAAGAATTTCTACCGCCGCTTCTTTACCCAGCAGTTTAAGCGAAACTGTATGCCCGATGGCGTCAAGGTTGGATCAGTGGGCCTCGGCCCCCGGGGCGACTGGAATATGCCCAGCGATGCCAGTGCAAGAATCTGGCTGGATGAAGTGGAAAAACTGTAATGTAAATCAGAAAGCAGCATGCCGATGCGTTGGCATGCTGCTTTACTATATATTATAAAAGGACGGGCTGAAGCTGCCGGCCCTGCAGAGCGGATTCCAGAGCCTGGGGGATCAGGGAAAATTCTGCAACCATGCTGGCAGGTTTTCCAGCCGCATCATCCTGACGGAAGGGAACAAAATAATAATGTTTCCGGGCCATAAGTCTTCCGATATTTTCTGCGGCGGCTCCCAAAGCATCATTGGTGGAAACCGCGATGAGAACGGGCCTGCCATTGCGCAGATGGCTTTTGACTGCCATCGTCACCGGCCCATCAGCAATTCCGTGGGCAAGTTTTGCCAGCGTATTTCCCGTGCAGGGGGCGACTACCAAAATGTCAAACAGCTTTTTTGGTCCGATTGGTTCCACTTCAGGGATTGTATGCAGCGGCGGTCTTCCACAGATTTCCGCAGCAGCTTCGATGTGTTCCCGGGCTGTGCCGAAGCGGCTGTCGATGCTGTAGGAGGCTTGTGAAAAAATTGGTGTTATGTGATAATCCCGTCCCAGCAGCTCCATAATTGGAAATACACTGGAATATGTGCAGAACGAACCGCAGAGTGCGAAGCCTACATTCATAACAGATCCTCCCTGTAATGCGCGATGATTCTTTTTGCGATCAGGCGGCCAGAGCTTTCCGGTGCGCAAAGTCCGGGGAGTCCTCTTGCGGTAACAACGCCGTCAGCATTGAGTCCGTTTGAGGAGGCCAATTCGATTTTCAGGCAGTTCCGGTTTCTGTTCAGATCCGTGGTGCTCAAAGTGGGCTGGGGTACGGTGTTGAAGAGCAGATGTATTTGCGGCAGCATTGCCGGCGCTTCGGCATAATCAACGGCTTGCATCCCAAGTGCGCGGATCATTGCACGATCGGAATGTTTTCGGACTGCGATTATTACAGTTGCGCCGATGGCGTTCAGAATCTGTCCGAGGCATTTTCCGATTCGCCCCCAGCCGAGGATCAATACGGAAGAATCACGAAGGGTTCTGTTCATCTGAGGCATGGCTGTCTGTAATGCGCATTCTGCGGTAATTGCAGCATTCTCTGCGAGATATTCCGCGTCCTGCAAAAGATCAAGGATGCGGTATCCTGCGAGCAATGGATGCTGCAGATTTCCGCCGATCACTGTGACAGTTGGTGGAAGCTGTTCCAGAAGCCGTTCCAGAGAACTGCCGTCTCTGAGATTTCCGTGGATATCGAGACTTGGGACGTCCAGCAGAAGGTGCGTTATTTCGGGAGCGGGATGATCCACAGATTGTATGCCGCTGGCCTTGAGTATGTCAGAAGCGTAGCTGCACGCTTTGGTATGTCCGGCAGGATATATAAGCATAGAATTCAAAAGCATCACTCCTTTGGCACAGAATATGTGTCTGCGTCTGGTTATGTGCTTGATTTTTTCGAAGTTTTCGTTATAATGAAGACAAGAGGTGAGTACTATGCAGAGATTAGGTTTTATTCATGATATGCTGGATGTGAAGGTATTGATTCTGTTTGTTATGGCGAGGGTCAGCTATCCAGTGGATACCCAGCAGATTTATGAACTGTGCTATCAGGATGATTGCCTGAGTTATTTTGATGTCTGTACGGCAATTCCGGAAATGGTAAAATCCGGACATTTGAAGGAATTGGAGAATAACTGCTATGAGATCACAGACAAGGGCAGATCAGATGGCTCGTTAACGGAAGATTCCATTGCCTTTACAGTAAAGCAGCGGGCAGATAATGCAGTAGCCCGTTTTAACCGGCAGATCCGGCGCAGCAGCTACGTAAAAACACAGATCATACCCAGAGAGAGCGGAGACTTTTCCGTTATCATGGCCTTGGATGATGAAATGGGAAATCTGATGACACTGGAACTTCTTGCACCAAACCAGCGGCAGGCAGTGCGCCTGGGCAAGCTTTTTGAAAAGAAAGCTGAAGCTGTCTACAACCTGACTATGGCTGAACTGCTGGATGAAGAGGATGAAATCGATGATTGATGAAAAGTGACCGCTATTGCTCAGCGGTCACTTTTTGATTCAGTACCCTTGCCGTACAATCATAATCATGGTATAGTAATAATACACCAGAAGACTGGTGAAACGAAAGGAGCTGCCGCATATGAAATTTCAGTTTAGAGAAAAGAAAGTTAAACTCCCCGGTAATGTCCATGCATATGCTGAGAAGAAAGTAATGAAGCTGGCACGGTATTTTGAGGAGGATGCGGAAGCCTTGATTGTCTTCTCTGTGGAAAAGAACCGCAATCAGGTAGAACTGACTGTTCACGGTGCAGGCACCTGGTTCCGGGCAAGTGAAAGCACCTCTGATATGTTCGCCTCGATCGACGCTGCAATTGGTACCATTGAGGGTCAGATCAGAAAGAATAAGACCCGACTGGCACGTCGACTGAAACAGGATGCGTTCACCAGAACGGTGCAGGAGGAAACTTCCTTCGTACCTGAAGCAGTGGAAGAGGATCTGAGCATCGTCAAAGTAAAGAAGTTCTATTTCAAGCCTATGACCCGTGAAGAGGCCGTGATGCGGATGAACCTGCTTGATCATAATTTCTTCGCTTTCCGGGATGAGGACAATGATGGAAGCTTCGCTGTAGTCTACCGCAGAAATGATGGCGGTTACGGCCTGATTGATGATGTGGAATGATCATGTTTTGAATGGAGCCTCTTTGGAGGCTCCATTTTTTAGTTGTCAGGGCATACAAAAGAAATTGGGGAAATTTGTAAATAATGCTTGACAAAAGGGAAGTGGTGTGCTAGTATATGCAAGTCGCCTGCGGGCGGCGGAAACAATAGCAAATCTTGAAGAAGCTTGAAAAGAAATGAAAAAAGTTCTTGACAAACGACAAAAGATGTGCTAACATAGCGAAGTTGCTCAGTGAGCAACGAGCAGAAAATCCACTCAGAAAAATTTGAAAAAACTTGAAAAAGTTCTTGACAAATGAAACTGAATGTGATAGAATGCAAAAGCTGTCAGCGAGAGCGAGCAGCGAACACTGTACCTTGTAAATTGAATAACGTAAAGACAAACTTAAACACCTTGGACAAATTTATGGATTTGTTTAA